>JBMOKZ010000040.1:0-3717 GCA_049324195.1 Candidatus Zixiibacteriota bacterium
TTTACATGGAGCAGCAGACCGCGCGAATTGGCCTGAAGGTTCACTCCCGCCAGCACCGACAGGACTACTATGAAAAGAATAATATTACGCATTCTATTCCATGCGGCCGGAAAGCTTCTCGGCATAAACATATTTGTTTAAAACGGTACGTACTGACTCGTCGAAATTGGTCAGATTCTCGGGCAACAGGTCCATTTCACCCCGCGAGAACAAGTCGGTCAGGTATTCCCGGGTGATGAATTCCACCCCGGCCAGGAAAAAGCCGTCCTCACCGTCGACCCGCTTGACCAAACCGAGGACGTTGTCGAGACATTCGACATCCTGCAGGGTAAAATACATCGACACGACATCTCCCTCCAGAAGCGGCTGGTCAACCTCGACCAGCACCCCCCCGGCGGAGATATTGAGAATCATGCCGTTGATGACATGCCAGTCGCCCTCGGGCCAGAAATTGCCCGCCGCATCCTTGATTTTCTTGAGGGTCATGGGAGAGGAAATCTCCAGGCGGATAAAACGCCGCTGGTTTTCCCGATTCATCCGAAAAGGTTTGCGTACGGCCAGGTCGTTTTCACCGGTGGCGACGTCCTTTACATATTTCACTTTTTCATCCTTTTTCATTTGAAACTCCTATCGAATTCCTTGTAATATTTTTCAAAGCTTCCCTGCTTTTATCAGTTTATTAAGTTTTTCTCTATCTACCGAGGTATAGGTGAAAATAACCGGCGGGAGATGCTTCCGGTCAGCGGCGGAGACCAGTTGCTCGCCGCGTTCTTTGACGATAAATTCGAGACCGGTCCGGAACGAGGTTTCCATGGCCGGGGAACAATGACAGACCCGCCCCAGAACCAGCGGGGGAAAGAGGGTCTCAGGGACATCGATATTCAACAGCATGTAGGTCCCCTGTTCGAGGAAGGCCGCGCTGTTCAACAGCACCCCACCGCTGGAGAAATTTATCGTCCGGGTTTCTTTCCAGCGCAGGCGCAAGATATTGCGGCTGTTAAACGCATTCAAAGGAAACGCCGCCAGCTTGACGGTGTTGATCATCCCGACCCGGCGAAACTTACGCTGAGATAAAGGGACAACCTTTTCATCGAGCGTCATATAGCCTCGCCCTCCGGAACATTTTTTAAAGAGGGCTTTGACCGCAATTTTCTGCCCCCGATAAGGAAACTGCAGGATAATCTGCTGATTTTCGATAAGGTTCTCGAGACGATCGTCCGGGCCGCTCTGGCTGACCTGGAGCTCGCGGTCTTTGACCGACTGTACCCGAGCCGCCAGGGCAATACCTGGAAATTGTTCCGAATAAACGAACATTTCCTGGCCCACCAGGAGCGACAGCTCCAGCCGGAACGAGTCGAAACCCAGTCTGTCATCCTCAATTTTCGGCCGACGCAGCGTCATCTCACAACAGTCCTTTTTGTCTTAATTCGATTTGTTTGCGAAAGATATCATTCACCAGCCGGTCCTGAGCGCGGCGGTCGAAATCCGTTACCGAGGGCGGCAGGAGCTTCATTTCATTCTGGCTGAAATACCGGCTGAGCTGGTTGCTGATGACAAATTCGATACCGACGCATCTGGCATTGTTTTTAGTGCAGGTCCGTTTACAGTTGCCGACCACGTATTCCGGGAGGTTCACCTCCCTGAAATAATTTACCCGCATCAAAAGCAGGTCCTTATTCCTGACCTCGTCGGTAATTATCATAAGAAGACCGCCTCCGCTGATATCGAGCGTATGCGAGTGCTGCCAGCTCAATTTCTTGATATCTTCGATGCCGTTTTTGAGGGGCGCCAGGTTGGCATAGCTGACTTTATCGGAAAGTTCAATTCTCACGAACAGCCGCCGCTGGACCCGCTGTATATTTTTGGGCGGCGTGAGAATCAAGTATTTCTTATTATTCAACGAGCCCTGCTTGACCATTGAATGAAACTGATAGGCGGCGTCGTTGCGGGTCACCCGGACGATTACCTCGGAACCCTCACGCATGAGAACATTTCCCTCGATGTATTCCGGCTGGGTGATAATGATACCGTTGTTGATAAAATCCTCGATTCGGGAGACGTATCTCCCGGCATCGGGACCTTCGCCGACGATTATATCGATCTTTTCCCAGACCTTGAGCGGTTGCGAATTTTGTAAACTTACCTGTAACAACGTCCCATAACTCCCGAGATTTATGCCGGTTTCGAGGCTTTTAAGTTAGCTCTTCCCTGTTCGATAGCCAGTTCCAGGATTTTGCGGGCCAGCACCGTCCGTGACTGGTCGTTGCGGTTCTGGTAAATGAATTCCTGCCCGGTTTTAATCGTGCTGGAGAAATACTGTTTGGCTTCGTCGTAATCGCCGATACGCCGGGACAGTTCGGCTATCAAATATGACGCCTGAATCTGCTGGTTTCCCGGCAGGATATCCCGACCATTGGCAAACGCCTTTTTGTAATAAAACACCGCTTTCTCCAGGGCTTCCCTTTCTCCGATCACGATCCCGTCCCATTTAAGTTTCATGCTCTGGAGGTATTCCGTGAACGAGGCTTCGGCGCCGAAACTCGTTACTGTCCCGGCTCCCTCGCCGCCGATGACGGCGACCCGATATTCGTCGATGAGCTGTTTCATATCGGTCAGGTTACCGCCCAGATGGTCGAGGCTATCGCGCAGTGCCCGAATTTCTTTGTCGTAGCGTTCCCGATAGGTGAACATTTCGGCTTTAATCTCGGCCGGAACCTCCTTGGCTTCGAAATGAGAATTGAGATGTTCGGCGAAAGCGTCGATTTCGGAGGCGAAGTTGCCGGCGGCGTCACGCAGGCCGTTGTATTTGCCGTCGAGTTCGCACAAAATTCCGTTCAGCATCATCCGGTTGGGATCTTCAGTCTTACCCATACTGCGGAAAATCCAGCCGATGCGCAGGTAGAACCGACCGAGGTCGAGATCGCTGCGATGTTCCGAGAGCGCCTCGTCGAAAATGGCCAGATGGAGTTTCAATATGGCGCTTTCGTTGGGGAAACGATTGTGGTTAATCAACCCGCCCAGTTGTTTGACGACCGAATCCGGATTGGAGAACTGTTCCAAATGTTTTTCCTTGATGGTTTTCAAACGGTAGGTCCGGAAATTGTTGTCGTTCTTCCAGTCCTTGAACTGATTGGTCAGCTCGCGCGTATAGAAACAGTTGGTGCAGGTGCCGGTGAAGAAAACCAGCGGATTATACGCCTGATAGCGAGGAAAACGCCACTTGATATTCTGCGGACAAAAGTCAGAATCCCGCCCCTCCTCGGTATAACTGCCGACTCGAATGACCTCAAATTCATTGACCGTCTTGCAGATTGGACATTCAATTTTGGTCAGGATGAAAGGGCTGTCGTTAGCCATGTTTAACTCCATTATTTATCATTGCCAGTTCACCATCGGTTATTGGCAAGGCTTGTTTAATCTTTTCGTCGGATGTATTGTTTAAAAGCATTTGCCGGGCCAGCCGGATTATCTCCGACCGATTGCGGCGGTTCGAATCGGGCCAGGGTTCGTCGGCAAGGACAACCGTTCTCTCCAGAGGAGTTGACGTTACGTCTTCCCCCTTGAAATTGACAAACTCGATTTTCGCGTGCGTCCGGACCGGAGCGGTTTCAACCCTGGGAACCTCCCGTGCCGCGGCGGCAATCGTCTCGACCGCTTTTGTCTCGGTCCGTTTTCGTCCGCGGAAGAAAGAATAAATTACCATCCACAACGCTCCCG
>JBMOKZ010000041.1:0-3706 GCA_049324195.1 Candidatus Zixiibacteriota bacterium
CGGGATGATTTGCTCCGAGCGAGAACTGGGAATTTCCGATGAACATTCCGGTATCATGGTTCTGGAATCCGAGGCAAAAATCGGCACACCCGTCGCCCAACTGCTCGATCTCGAAGATTACATTATGACTTTCGAGCTGACTCCCAACCGCCCCGACTCGACTTCGGCGATCGGTATCGCCCGCGATTTACAGGCTCTGGCCGGGATTCGGATGAAAAAACCGGAGTTCAAGTTAAAAGAGAGCAAGGAAAAAGCTTCTGATTATATCAAGGTGGAAATCGAGGATGCGGATGGCTGTCCGCGTTATGCCGCCCGAATTATCAAAAATATAAAAATCGGCCAGTCTCCCTGGTGGCTTAAAAAGAAATTGATTATGGCCGGAATGCGGCCCATTAATAATGTTGTCGATGTTACCAACCTCGTTATGCTCGAGACCGGCAATCCTCTGCACGCGTTCGACCTCGAACTTTTCGGCTCCGACCGGGTTCTGGTCCGGCGGGCAGCGAACGAAGAAAAATTTGTCACTCTCGACGGCGAGGAGCACGCGCTGACCCCCGAGGTCCTGTTGATTACCAACGGTAAAAAAGGCATGGCGGCGGCCGGAGTCATGGGCGGGCTGGATTCGGAAGTCAAGGATGATACCTCGACAATTTTGCTCGAAGCCGCATATTTCGCCCCGTCGGTTATTCGCAAGAGCCGCAAAATCCTTGGTCTGGTTACGGAATCCTCGAACCGGTTCGAAAAAGGAGCCGACCCCAATAATATCCCGTACGCCGTTGACCGGGCAGCCTTCCTGTTTACTCAACTGTGCGGGGGAGAGGTTCTGCAGGGAATAGTTGACTGTTATCCCGGAAAAATTGAACCCAGGAATATATCCTTCCGTCCGGAGCGCTGTAACTATGTTCTCGGAAGTCATTATAAGCCCGAGCGCATGAAACAAATTCTCGAGCATCTCGAATTTGAGGTCACGGGCAATAGCCCGATGATGGTTACTGTCCCGACTTTTCGTCCGGATATCGAGCGGGAAATTGACCTCATCGAGGAAGTCTTACGTATCGAGGGTTACGCCAGTATCGAGGATGCCGTCACCAATATCGGACCCCTTTATACGCCGACGCATTTTATCGACCGCTTTGAAAACGAAGTGCGGACAATTTTAACCGGAGCCGGATTCGACGAGATGCTGGGGCACGGGCTGGCCGACAGCCGTCAGGCTTCGCTGTTGAATCCCGATGTTCCCCAACTTCGGATTTTAAATCCGGTGTCCGAGGACCTGGACATTATGCGCAATAGTCTGGTCATGACCGCCCTGACCGTGGTAAACCATAACCTCTCGCACCGGAATGTTGATTTGCGGTTGTTCGAAATCGGTAAAGCTTATTTTCCGCCTGATAAGAACGGCAACTGGATCGAGGAAGACCGATTGGCTCTGGCCGTTACCGGTCGAACCGACAGCAGCTGGCGGGACAAAGCCAGGGAGCAGGATTTTTATGATGTTAAAGGCGCGCTGGAGGTTTTGGCGACACATTTCCACTGGCCGGAGTTCACTTATGAACCGATACCGGTGTCTTATCTCGAGAATGGGATTTCGTTCCAGATTATGTCAAAAACGGAGAATATCGGTGTTATCGGCCAAATATCCGACCAAATAGCGAGAAAATTTGATATCAAACAGCAGGTATTTATTGCTGAAATCGAAATTTCTCCTTTAATTAAGCTTACTCGGGACCTGGTCGAGTTTGCACCTCTTCCGGTTTATCCCGCCGCCCCGCGCGATCTGGCGCTGGTTGTAAATACAGATGTCAAGGTAGGCGATATCATCAACCTTGTGAAAAAACGTGCCGGTGAGCTGGCGGAATCCGTTAAGGTATTTGACCTGTATGACGGAAAGCAAATAGAAAAAGGCAAGAAATCAATCGGCATATCCGTTGTGTACCGCTCTGATAAAAAGAGTCTTTCCAGCGAGGAAGTCGATAATTTACAAAAAGATATAATTAGTAATTTAAAGAATAACTTTAATGCTGAGATAAGGGAATAAAGTATGGGGGATAAATTCGAGTTATTGGAAGAGAAGGTTGACCTGGTTCTTAACCTTCTGGAAAAATACAAAGAGGAAAACAAGCGCCTCAAAGAAGAAAATATCAGCCTCCGCGAGGAGCTTTCCGCGATAAAACAGGATTTTGACAAGTATAAGTTAATATATGCGGATCAGTCCAATCGGGTAAAAGAAAAATTGAACTCGGTCCTCAACCGCATTGGTGAGCTGGAGAATATTGAATTTTAGTTTTTTTTATTGACATAAAGACTCTATTTTAGTTAGCTTATTGTTATCAAAGTAGATAGGATTGGAAAATACAGAAAGTTAGTATAAATTTTTTATGCCTGACTTGATTAGCGAGAATAAGGTTATAGTTAATATATTTGGTGAAGATTACCCTATCATCGGGGAAAATGACCCCGAGTACATCACCCGGGTCGCTAAATATGTTGATTCGAGAATGCGAGAAGTCGCCAATATCAGCCGTTCCAAAGCGCGGGATAAGCTCGCCATTTTAACGGCGTTGTCGATCGCCTCCGAACTTTACGAAAAATCCGATTCCCTGAATCACCTGGAAAAGGAACAGGGTTTTTCTCTGGATAACCTGCTTTCTCGCCTGGATAAAGCCATTGCTGATGCCAAAGACTGATTGGTTTTAGCCCGCCTGTATTTTTCACTCCTGAACAATTAAAACAATAAATATCCGAATAATTCGGATTGGAGGATAAATGATGGAGAGCGTCATCATCCATATTGCGGTAGCGGTTATTGTGGCCGTTATCTCAGCCGGTGTCGCTTGGTTTTTATCCCGCCGAATGGGTGAGAAAAGTCTCGATAACGCCCGACAGGAATCGCAGAAAATTCTCAGGGAAGCCCAGAAAGAAGCGGAGATAAAAAAGAAAGAGGCTGTCCTGGAGGCTCGGGAAGACTGGCTGAAGGTTAAGAGCAATTACGATAAAGAAATAGAGACCAAAAGGCGGGAGCTGGAGAATACCGAGAAATCTCTTGACGAGAGGAATTCTCAGCTCAACAAGAAAATCGATTTGCTGGAAAATCGCGAGCGGGATATGGTCAACCGCGACAAGTCCCTTCACAGCCGGGAAAAAGGCATCGAAATCAGGGAAAAAGAAATTCAGCAAATAATTCAAAACCAGAATGAAAAACTCCAGAAAATCGCCCAGATGACTCCCGAAGAGGCTAAAAAGCAATTAATGGACAATATGATTGCCGACGCCAAAATGGAAGCCGCGGCATATATTAAGGAAATTCGTGATAAGGCTGAGCAGGATGCCGAAAAAGAGGCCAGGGAAATTATCCTGTCGTCCATCTATCGTTGCGCCGCCGACCATACGGTGGAGACCACGGTCTCGGTGGTCAATCTCCCCAATGACGAAATGAAGGGGCGCATTATCGGCCGCGAGGGGAGAAATATCCGGGCTTTCGAAACCTGCACCGGTATCGACGTGATTGTCGACGATACCCCGGAGGCGGTTATCCTGTCCGGGTACGATCCGGTGAGACGGGAAATCGCCCGTATGGCTCTTGAGAAACTTATTTCCGACGGTCGGATCCACCCTACCCGCATCGAGGAAGTGGTGGAAAAAGCCCAGAAAGAAATGGATGTCATCATCCGCGAAGTGGGCGAGCAGGCCTGTTTCGAACTGGGTA
>JBMOKZ010000042.1:0-27487 GCA_049324195.1 Candidatus Zixiibacteriota bacterium
TGCCCGGGGAATCGATGTGGCCAAGTATTTGAATATTACCCGCGGTAGCGTCTCCGTAACGATGAGCAAGCTGAAAGCCCGCGGTTTTATAACCGAGGACAGCAACCGCTTTTATCGTCTGACAGCCGAGGGCCTCGAAAATGTCGAACTGGTGCTTAATAAAAGAAGCATAATCCGGCGCTTTTTCACGGATGTTCTCGGGTTGACCGAGGATATCGCCACCATCGACGCCTGCAAAGTGGAACATCTGCTGTCACGGCGCTCGATGGGTAAGTTATTGTGTTTCACGGACTTTTATCTGTCGGACAATCGCGACACCAAAAAGTTCAGGAACGCCTATAACAAAACCTGTAAAGGTGTAAGGCGAATTTAAGTAATTTTCTCGACTATCTTCCGTGGATACAGACAGTATTTTCTGAGAAATCCGTCTCTTTTTGATAAAAGAGGGGTTGAGAGGGTATTTTCTGCTAAATTTATGCCTTAAAACTGATTGACAAAGACAACATATTTTGATATTATCATAATTCTTGGTTGATTTCAAGCCGGTTTGGCGGCTTAGTAACCCTAACCCAGAATTGTAATTGGAGGTTTACCGGTGAAGGAATATTCTACTGATAAAATTCGGAACATATGTTTTGCTGGCCAGCGCGGTTGCGGTAAGACCAGTTTAGCCGATTGTGTTGCATTTGCAACCGGCGTCAACAACCGGATCGGCCGCGTGGATGAGGGAAGCTCGATTCTTGATTATACCGATAGTGAAATCGCCAGAAAAACTTCAATCGCCACCAAAGTTCTTGCCTGTGAATACAAGAGTACTAAAATAAACCTCCTCGATTGTCCCGGTCATGCTGATTTTATGGGTGAGTTATTCTCCGCTTTGAAGGTGGTTGAAGCTGTGGGTGTCCTTGTTGACGCCGCTTCCGGCGTGGAAGTGGGTACGCAGCTGCAATGGCAGCATATCGCCGAGGGTTCCAAAGCCGCTTTCTTTTTCGTCAACAAAATGGATAAAGAAAACGTGAAATGGAAAACCTGCGTGGATTCTCTTCAGAACGCTTTTGGTAATAAGGTCGTCCCGATGCAGATTCCCATCGGCGAAGGCGACAGTTTCAAGGGCGTCGTGGATATTCTCCACATGAAAGCCTATACTTATGATGACGGCGGCAAGAGCTCCGAATCTGATATTCCGGACAATCTTAAGGATACGGTTCAGGCCAGCCGGGAGAAACTAATTGAGGCGGCAGCGGAAACCGACGACGCCCTGCTGGAGAAATTCTTCAGCGACGGGACTCTGGAAAACGCCGATTTCCAGAATGGTCTCAGAAAAGGTATTGAAGCCGGCACGATTTTCCCCGTACTCTTCGGCTCGGCCCAGAAAAACATCGGGGTCGATTTGATGTTGCAAATGATTGTTGATGTAATGCCGGCTCCGAGCGTCGTTGCTCCCATCGAAGCGACCAAGACTGATTCCGAAGAAAAAGTGACGCTTCCCTGTGACGTCAACGGCCAGCCCGTTCTGTTCATTTTCAAAACGGTATCGGAAGGCCATCTGGGGGACATGTCCTTTTTCAAGCTTTATTCCGGGAAAATCACCTCCGGTCAGGAAGTGTATAACCAGCATAATCGAGGTACCGAACGAATCGCCCAAATATATACCTTCCAGGGTAAAAACCGTATTGATCTCAATTCAGCCGCAGCCGGTGATATCGGGGTTCTGGTCAAGTTAAGAGATACGCATACCGGTAATACTCTGACGGTGAAAGGTTTTGATGTCACTATTCCGGGAATCAAATATCCCAATCCGGTCATGGATGTGGCGGTGAAATCGAAAACCAAGGGTGACGAGGACAAGGTCGGCATGGGACTTAACAAACTTCGCGAGGAAGACCCGACTTTCAAAATGGTCGCCGATGCGGCCCTGAAACAGCAGGTACTCTGGGGGCAGGGTTCGACCCACATCGAAGTCCTCATGGAGAAGCTGCAGAAGCGGTTCGGGGTTGAAGTTGACCTCGGTAAACCGAAAATCCCTTATCGGGAGACCATCCGCAAGAAAGCCGAACAGCAGTACAAACACAAGAAACAGTCCGGTGGCCGCGGTCAGTACGGTGATGTTTACATCCGTCTTGAGCCTAATACCCGGGGCGGTGGTTTTGAATTTATCAATGAAATTACCGGCGGCGTGATTCCCAGCAAGTTTATCCCGGCTGTGGAAAAAGGTGTTATCGAACAGATGCAGCATGGAGGTCTGGCTGGCGCGCCGGTGGTCGATGTCAAGGTGGCGCTTTATTTCGGTTCTTTCCATGATGTTGACTCGTCCGATATGGCCTTCAAGATTGCCGGTTCCATGGCTTTCAAGGAAGGTTTCATGCAATGCAACCCGGTTCTGCTGGAACCTATTTACAACTTGGAAATTCTCACGCCTGATGAATTTACTGGCGATGTTATGGGCGATTTATCATCCCGCCGAGGTAAAATCGCCGGAATGGATCCCGAGGGCCGGCACCAGCGCATTCGCGCTACTATCCCTCAGGCCGAACTGTACCAGTATTCGGTGGACCTGCGCTCGATGACTCAGGGCCAGGGTGTCTATACCATGGAATTTTCTCATTATGAAGAGGTTCCTCATGAAGCCGCTCAGAAGATTATCGCCGAGGCTAAAGCTGAAAAGGAATCCGAAGGTTAATCTTTCAAAATAAATCCGAAAGCGGGCTGCCGGTCAGCCCGCTTTTTTTTGCCTGAATATCACATTTTTATACTTGTTCAGGTCAAAAACCCGTTTAAATATTGACAACTGAACACATGGGCAGTTATTTGATGGTGTCGATAATATAAAAAGGACCTTATGAAAAAAAAGCTGACGGAAAAACAACGGCTGATTCTGGAATATATCGAACGGCAAATTTTGCAGAAGGGGCATTCACCGACTGTCCGGGAAATCGGGGCGAAGTTCGGGATTACCTCAACCAACGGCGTTCGTACCCATTTGATCGCTCTGATAAAAAAAGGGTATATCAAAAAAGAGAATTTCATCTCCCGGGGTCTGGAGCTGGTGAAATCCGTGGCTGTCAATATCGGCCGGGTGCCGTTGGTCGGCTCGGTGCCGGCCGGTTTGCCGATTGATGCGATCGAGAATATCGAGGGGGATATCGCTCTCGATTTGTCATTTCTGCCGGGCGGTGAATCATTCAGCCTTTATGTGAAAGGGGATTCGATGCAAAACGCCGGCATTTTCAACGGGGATCTGGTTCTGGTGAGAAAACAGGTCACCGCCCAAAAGGGGGATATCATCGTGGCCATCATCGATGGCGAGGCTACCGTCAAGCGCTATTTCCCCGAAGGAACCCGGGTACGGCTACAACCGGAAAATGAAGCTTATGAACCCATCATCGTAAATAAAAAATCGGGGGAATTCCGAATCGCCGGGAAAGTGGTCGGACTGATGCGCAAGATTTCTTGATTTGTTATAAGGCTGGACTTGTCTGCCGATAAAATATTTGTTCTACTTGACTTTTTACTCAATTTCGATAAATTTACGTACTCTTTCGAGAAGCCATCGTAGCTCAGCTGGTAGAGCAGCTGATTCGTAATCAGCAGGTCAGCGGTTCGATCCCGCTCGATGGCTTTTTTTTATTTATAAAGCTCTTAATAAATCTCAATCAGAATAATAAAATATGATAGCCTGATATACGGGTGAACGTAAAAGCGACTTTTTAAAGCTATCGAATATAATTTACCTCAAAGCTGTCATATTTATGATTCTGAAGGCTTTTTTATGCTTGTAATAAAAAGAAATTCGGATTATTTTTATTTATTCTTGAAAAATTTAAAAACGAGGAGGTTGCAGGTGGACAGCGCGGCTTATAAATCCATGAACACCCGGTTTCATCTTAACCGACGGGATTTTATCAAAACGAGCGGTATTGTCTCGGCAGGTTTGCTTCTGGGATCACCTTCGGTCTGGGCTCAGGATAAGGACAGCGAAGAACCGCCGCCCCGTCCCAAGACGAATATCGAGGAGGTGCTAAGTATCCCCAGGACGGAGCAATCGATACCGGGTCCTTTCCCCGGAAGAACGGTCGAGGTTTTTGACGAGAAGTCGATGGTTGACGGATTGCCGGTTGCCGACCGGATTACGCAAATGTTCAAAAGCGGTATGGAAACACTAACCGGGAAAGACCTGAACGAGAGTTTCGGGATGTTCTTTAACGCGGATGATATCGTGGGGATTAAAATCAATCCGGTCGGACCCGGTTTGATCAGTACCCGCCTTGAGCTGGTGGACGCCATTATCGCCTGGCTGACCGCAAACGGTTTGAAACGCGAAAATATCATCATCTGGGACCGCTTTGATTACCAGCTGGCTGAAGCCGGGTTCACCCCGGAGAGGTATCCCGGAATCGGACTTGAGGGACTGCAGACTTTCAGCGAGGACGCCTACACCGGCAAAGCCGATGACAGCGTCTGGCTGAGAGAAGACGGCACACACATCAGTGCGGACAATTTCGATAAGGAGATTTATTATTGGGCCGATGTGGACGGGCCGAAAGACAAGGAGTATCTGCACCAGCACGTATTCAATGAAAAATATTCTTATTTCGGCAGTCTGGTCACGAAAAAACTGACTAAGATTATCAATGTTCCGGTCTTCAAAAACACCGGTAACGGCATATCCATGGCGACCAAAAACATCGGTTACGGGGTTATCTGCAACACCGGGCGGCTGCACCGGCCGCTGTTTTTCGATGTCTGCACCGAAGTGCTGGCCTTTCCGACGATTCGCGACAAACTGGTATTGAATATCACCGACGGGCTGAGGGGGCAGTACGAGGGCGGGCCGATGGCCAACGCGTCGTTCACTTACCTGTACAAATCCCTCTTTTTCGCTACCGATCCGTTCGCCCTGGATATGGTCTGCCAGGAAAAGATGGTTGCCAAACGCAAAGAAATGAATATCAAGGTTAATGAACATCCCATGTTTACCGAGTATCTCCGCTATGGGGAAAAGCTCGATCTGGGCGTGGTTGACCCGCTTAAAACGGAACATGTCTATGTCAATATGCCAGGTTAGAATTTTCGTCGTTTTGTGGCTGCTTATGGCGGCTGCGATTACGGCTGAAAATGCCGAACCGGTTATACCCGGTGACGGTATCGCGCCGGGCTGGACCCGGAACGGGCATATGCGCACTTTTAATCAGAACGATTTGTATGGACATATCGACGGCGGGGCGGAGCTGTTTCTGGAATTTGGTTTTGACAAACTGCTGGTTCAGAAATACACAAATGGGGATAATGAAATTGAGCTGGAGATTTATCTGATGACTGAACCCGCCGCCGCTCTGGGAATATACCTGATGAAATGCGGCCGGGAAACACCGCTGGATGACATTCCCTGTCGCAATACCGCCAACTCGTATCAGTTGACTCTGGTTAAAAACAGGTGTTTTATCCAACTCAACAATTTCAACGGTCGCAAGGCTCTGGTACCGGTTATGACCGCCTTGGCCAGGAGCACTCTTGAGGGTATCGAGCCGGAGGATAAGGTCTTGTTTTTCGAAAATCTTCCCGGGGAGGATCTGATTGAGCATTCCGAATTACTGGTTCGTGGACCCTACGGACTTCAGCCGATTTACACTTTCGGCGAGGGTGATATCTTCCTGTTGGGGGGGAAGGTGTTCGGGGTCGTGGGTGATTATCGGATTGATTCCGTCGAAACCTATACGGCCATCATCATACCGTATCCCGATGTCAAGGCGGCTGAAAAAGCTTTTCATAATCTTAATGTCAATCTCGATACCTATCTCGAGATTGTCGAACAAAGCGACCGGTTGCTGGTGTTCAAGGACTTCGTAGACAAGTACGGACAGGTTATTCTGGATGACAATATCCTCAGGATAAAAATCAATTTAACGGATAAGCCGTAAAAAAAGCGGGTGAAAAATCACCCACTTTTTTCTGTGCCGTACTTTGCTACCTCAGCTTTAACACAAGTCCAATCCCGATGGTTTCTTTAAACTGGCCCTTGAGACTGATCTGTTTATCATAAAGGAACTTGGTGTAAAAGAAAACCGAGACAATTTTGGTTAGCGAAGCACCGACGATATTTTCCCAGTTGACATCAACAGCCTTCCAGTAATCCTCGGCGGGGGTCCCTTTAACGTCGTCCTTTTTGGAGAAGAAAAAGGCTTTATAAAGGGTCAATTTGCTGGTTACCATTAACTTTTCGTTAAAGGTCATGGTAAAATCAGTTACGGATTCGATACCGCCGTCCACGAAGGTGGAGTCCTCGGTAATCGCGTTAACCGAATCGATAATACCTTTACGAAAAGTTTCCTTGACGGCGAGCCCGAGCCGGCTTAAAAGAAGGTCCTTGTCCTTTTCATAAAACTTGCGGGCGATACCGGCCGACTGGGTTAAAGTCAGGGGAGAGAGATAACGTTTCTTGGCTTCGAACGAAGCGTCCATGAACTGCGATTCCAGCCGGAAAGCCACGAAGGGGTCAACGAACTTGTGCAGGGTGAAACGGCCGAGATTATCCCAGTCGATCAAGTCGGTCGATTTGCGCGGTTTCGACCAGGTCTTGCTGGTATCCTGGGTCATGGTCTGGCCGAAAGAGAGTTTCAGGGTCGAGCGTAGGTCGAACCACGGTTTGAGTTGTCTTTCGGCGGTGCCGTTGAGATTCCCGACCCAGTTGAATGCCCCGGCTTCACCGCCCACCCATGAGTCCGAATAGGCCGTCTGTGTCGCGGTGACATCGACAATAAGCGAAGTTTTCCAGCCGGTGTAGGTGCTGTCATCGGCGGCATCGGCAGAGAAAGAAATATTGAACAAGAGCAGCGTTGCCAACACCGCGGTTGAGAATATTCTTCCGAATTTACGCATTTATGAATTCCTCCAGAATTAAGCGGTTTCTTGATGCATATGTACTTTTAATTGCGGGAACGGTATGGAAATACCCTGCTGGTCGAGCGTCATTTTTACTTTTTCCGTGATGTCGAAATACACGTCCCAGTAGTCAACGTTTTTCACCCAGGGACGTACGGCGAAATTAACCGAACTTTCGGCCAGTTCCAAAACCGCTACGACCGGGGCAGGGTCCTTTAACACCCGGCTGTCATCGGCCAGAATGTTCTCTAAAATCTTTTTGGCTTTCTTGATATCGTCGCCATAACTGATGCTGAACATCAAATCCACCCGACGAGTGTCGTTGGCAGAATAATTGATGATACAATCGCCGGTAACTTTACTGTTGGGGACGATAACTTTTTTGTTGTCGGGAGTTTTCAGGATGGTGTTGAAAATTTGAACGGCATCGACCACGCCACTCACACCGCCGATCTCTACATAATCACCCGCCTTGAAGGGTTTGAAGATGATGATCAACACGCCCGAGGCAAAATTGGACAGCGAACCCTGGAGAGCCAAACCGACAGCTAAACCGGCGGCGCCGAGAACGGCTACGAAAGACGCCGTATGAATGCCAATCGTACCCAGGGCCGCGATGAAAACAAAGGTCAGCAGACCTATACGGGTGAGACTGACAACGAACTTGGTCAGGGTTTCATCGGCGTTACTTTTAGACATCAGCCGGTGAACCACTCGAGCCAAAATACCAACCGCGATTCGACCGATAACGATGATGGCAATCGCACCAATGATTTTGAGGCCGTACAAGGCAGCCCACTCATAGACTTTTGCCAAAATCTCTTCCATGTTTAATTCCTTTCCTTGAATGTATGGGTTAAAATCAATTGTCTGATTGCCGTTAAATTTAAGTAAGGAAACATCCCTGTCGTAAAATTACTCCGATTATGTTATTACTTCTCCGCTTGGGTAATGTAACTAAATCTAACCAGGGCCGGATAGTCTGGCAAGAATAAACGAAAAAACTTAAAATTAAACCAAGCCCCTGTCGAAGAATTTTTAAAAAACGGGTTGTCATGTATCGAAAGGCGGCCCGTTTAAATCGGCAATTAATAGATTCGGTCGATCAGACCGGTGACTTTTTCGAATTCCACGCGAAGTTCCGGCCGCACCCGTCCGAAACAGTATCCGAGCTGCTCGTAAAGAATGACCTGATCCGGGTCAACCTCGCGCTGCTTGATGGCTTCCCTGATATCCATATAATGGACACGGTCTTTGTAAAATCCGGTAACCGTGATACCGGTAATACCTTCGAGCAGGCACAACACGGCGCTGGCGCCAGCTTCCATACCGAAATTGGCGTCATAAGCCGAGGTGAACCCGGAACGCACCAGGTGCGAGGGCGTGATAACCCGGACTTCCGGCAGTTCGTACAGCTCCTCGACAAACATCGCCTGAGCTTTCATGAATATTTTAATATCGCCGTCTTTGCGCAGCATCTTTTTCAATTCCTGGGAGACATATTTTCCGGCGCCGGCCAGTTTCTTGTGCCCGAACGTATCCAGGCCCGCGGATTCATCGTACATTTCTTCTCCCGAGGCGTTCTTGAGCCCCTCAGCCACGACGATGGTATAGGTTCCGGCGTTGATATCACTTTCGATAATGCGTTTGGTGTAGACCTTTTTCATATGGCGGTAAAGCTCTTCGAAATCCACCGGGATCTCGGGAATCAATATCGCATCGGCCTCGCCGGCCACCCCGCCGCGGAAAGCCGTATGCCCGGCATAGCGGCCGAAAACCTCGATAACCATTATCCGGTTATGCGTCCGACCGGTGGTTTTGAGGTCCCGGAGAATTTCCGCGATACGGTTGATAGTCGAGTCGCCGCCGACACTGTAGGGCATGAGGTCCAAATCCATGGTTTTGGGAGCGTGAACGCATTTGATGCCGTTGGCGGCCAGGTCCAAAATTACTGATCCGGTATCGTCGCCGCCGCTTATCACGAGACCGCCGATACCGAATTTGTCGAGACCGGCCTTTATGCGGTTATATTTATTTTCATTTTTGATTTTTGAAATTTTAACCCGGGAGTGCCCGGCTTCGGAACCCGCCAGGCCGATACTGAAAGTATCAACGCGGGAAGGAGTCAATTCAACGAGGTTATCCATCTCGATAAGGTTGTACAAACCGGCGTAGCCGTTGGGGATGGCGTAAGCTTTCACGTCTTTGCGCATCGCCATCTGGGCGGCTCCTTTAACCACCCCGTTCAAACCGCCGCAGTCACCGCCACTGGTGATGACACCGATTTTTTTTATGTCCATCTTTTTCTCCCTAAAGTATCCAAAACTGACCGATATGTTCACCCGTCTTACAAACCGGGCGCACTTCATCCAGTTCGCTAATATATAACCTTTTTGAGGATTTAGTCAATAAGGTAAGTCGTTAAAAAAGGTCGATATACAGGGAGTAAAACCTTATTGTTCGGTCGGTCGATATGAATTTAAAATGTCGTTAACGACGACGCAGGCATCTTCCCCGACTTTCATAAAAGAAAAATTGATATTGTCAGATTTCATTATCTGAACTTCCGGAGTCTGCGTGATGTATTTCGATTTGAATCTGAGTTGGTTATCAATTTCCAGGTAAACTGTCTGGTCGTTTACCTCAAGAACTCTGGCTAACATGAGGCCCCTCCGCCACTTTTTTTAACTCGCACATTCCTGATTAAGCCGGCAACCTTAATATGCTACTTTATTACGTAAGATAATTTTTGTCATTAAAGACTTAAATAATCAAGATTGTAATAGCGAGTAGTTTAGTCTTAATTTAGCCTTAAAGCAAAGTTTGTCAAGCGAAAAAATAATATTTTTGAGTTACATTTTTTAACTTTATTTACGTAATTTATGGTAATAAATTAATACAGCCATGTTCTGGACTACATTTATATTTTATTGAACGATAACAGATTAAGTTTGCGGGAGCAGGTATAGTATAATGGAATATCAAATTCCAGGGGATCTTTTAATTCTTTTCGCCCTGGCGATGAATATAATCGTCGGCCTTTCTTATTTTCTCGCCACCAAAGGGAAAAGTACTCTTGTGTCACTTGGTTATAAAAGTTATAACCTTTTTACGGTTTTTTCGGCGCTGGCGGTGATTTATCTTTTCTACCTGTTTTTCAGCCATAATTACGCTTTTAAATATGTTTATGAATACTCGGAGAGAAATCAACCGTTTCTATATATCCTGTCAGCATTCTGGGGAGGACAGGAAGGTACTTATCTGCTCTGGCTTTTTTTCAACGCCTTATTTGGTCATATTATTATCAGGAAAGCCGGGCAATATCGTGACTGGGCGATGGTTATATACTCGGTTATAAATCTCTTTTTGTTGTTGATTCTTCGTACCCTGTCGCCCTTCGCGCTCTTGTCTTTCATTCCCGAGGACGGCCTGGGTTTGAACCCGCTTTTACGCGACCCCTGGATGATAATTCATCCACCGGTCATTTTTGTCGGGTATGCGATGGCCGCTGTCCCCTTTTCTTTTGTTATGGCCGCCCTGATTAAAAACGAGCATACGGATTGGTTGAAAAAAGTATTCCCTTGGGCGGCGATTGTCTCCCTGGCGCTCGCGGCCGGAAACGTTCTCGGTGGATACTGGGCTTATAAAACGCTGGGATGGGGCGGGTACTGGGGTTGGGACCCGGTGGAAAATTCCTCGTTTATCCCTTGGATTGTTTCCCTGGCGCTGCTGCACGGTATGATAATCCAGCGCCGCACGGGAGCTTTGAAAAAGACCAATATTATTCTCATCTCGTTGGTTTTCCTGCTGGTGGTGTATGGCACGTTTTTAACCCGCAGCGGGGTTCTGGCGGATTTCTCGGTTCACAGCTTTACCGATTTAGGTGTGAATGTCTTCCTGGTCGGATTTATGCTGCTTTTCGCCCTGTTGACGCTTGTTTTGTTCTTATGGCGTTTCCAAAGTATCGCCTGCCCACCGATAAACTATAACTATTTCGGTCGGGAATTTTCTCTTTTCGCCGGGATGGCGGTGCTATTAATTCTTGCTCTGGTTATCCTGTTCTGGACCTCGCTGCCGTTCACGACAACCTATCTGACCGATACGCCGCGCGCGGCCGATATCGTCACCTATAACAGCTTTGCTCTGCCGCTGGCGATTATTATCTCGTTTCTTCTGAGCTTCTCACCCCTGCTCGCTTTCGGTGAGTACACATTGAACAACTGGCTAGTACGGCTGTCAGTAACTGCAATTATCGCGGCGCTGATAGGCTTCGGCGGCCTTTATTTCCTGATGCAGACCAAACTGATTGTGGCGGTGGTGTTCACGCTGGTGTTGACGGGAATCGTGATGTATTTAATGAAACCGGATATCCGCCGCAACGTGATAATTTCGCTGGTCAGTTTCCTGTTGACCTTCATTCTCGGAGCCCTGATGGGGGTGAAGGATTATTTATACCTGTTATTCTTCGCCACGGCAGTAATGGCGGCCGCAACCAATTTAAAGGTCATGCTTGGTTATATTCCCGGCAACTGGAAAGGACTTGGCGGTATTTTAACCCATTTCGGATACGGCATAATGCTGGTTGGAGTTCTGGCTTCGTCAGCGTATTCGTCCTCGGAAAAACTGGTCCTGCCCCGCGGCGAAGAAGGCGACGCGTTCGATATGAGTCTCCGCTATAACGGGATGAAAGCCGATATCACCGAACCCAATAACGAGCTGCTGTTGGAAATCCGCAAAGGGCATAAAATATCACGGGCCAACCCGCAGTTGTATTATTCTCAGCGACTCGACGGCATCATGCGCAAACCGTTCATCGAGCGGACGCTCTTTTACGATTTCTATATGGCTCCGGAACAGATTCAGGATTTGGAGCTGTCGGGGGGACTGGTCCTGGCCAGAGAAGAACGAAAACGAGTCGGCGATTTCTTTTTTACCTTTCGGGGTTTTTCGCTTGATGGTCATAACGACTCGACCAGCACCGGCATGCGGGTGACGGCGATGCTCGACGTTGAGTTCGGCGACAAGTTCAAGACTATTACGCCCGCCAAGGTGCAGGACCCCGACCCGATGGGCAGCCAGCGGCTGGTGGACAAACCGGACAGTTTCACGCATGATGGTGTATTGTACGAAGTTTATATCGATGGCATCATGGCCGACCAGGGCATGGTTTCGTTGCGAATTCCCGGTCTGGTTGAAACCAACCCGCCGGACCAGCTGGTGCTGGATGTTTCGCGCAAGCCACTGATAAATCTGGTCTGGGCCGGAACCACGCTGGTGATGTTGGGTTCGCTGATTGTCTTTATCCGCCGGCGCGATGAATTGTATCGGGATAACGGGGGAAAATAATTTCGTATTTTTAACTTCACAAGCGCTTTAAAAAACAGTTATTTGAATCCCGTTGGGAAACGCAAACCCGACGGGATTTTATTATGCTTAGAACCTATTTCAAACTGGACGAACTGAGCACGACTGTCAGGCAGGAGGTGATCGCTGGATTCACCACCTTCGTCACCATGGCTTATATCATTATCGTCAATCCTAAAATTCTCGAAATCGCCGGCATCCCGTTCGGACCGTCAATGGTCGCGACTGTTCTCAGCGCCTTTTTCGGAACGCTCACGATGGGGATTTATGCCCGGCGGCCGTTCGCGATCGCGCCTTACATGGGCGAAAACGCCTTTATCGCGGTGACGGTGTGCAAGGTGCTGGGATACAACTGGCAAACCGCGCTGGGAGCGATTTTTATCAGCGGTGTGTTTTTTACTCTGATAACGATTTTCAAAATCCGCAGCTGGTTGGCCAATTCCATTCCCGAAGGACTCAAAATCGGCTGCGCTGTGGGGATCGGGCTCTATCTGACCTTTATCGGCCTGAACGATATCGGCGTGGTTACGCTCGGAGTCGAAGGCAGTCCGGTGAAAGTAGGCGATTTGAGCGACCTTTCCGTTCTGCTCGCCATTTTCGGCTTTCTGCTGATAAGTTTCCTGATGCTGAAAAACGTTAACGGCGCAATGCTGATCGGCATCTTGACAGTTACCGTGCTGGCCTTCATATCCGGTCTGGTCGAGCCTCCGTCTCAATGGGTCAGTCTCCCGCCGGATATCGGCCCCATTTTTTTGGAGCTGGACATTCTTGGAGCGCTGCATTGGGGCTTCTTTGCCGTTATCCTGACCGTGCTGGTGGCTGATTTCATCGATACCCTCGGCACCTTGATGGGTGTATCCTATATCGCCGGATTTCTTGACAAGGACGGCAATTTGCCTCAAATTGAAAAACCGATGCTGTGTGACGCGCTGGCGACCGTAGTGGGAGCCTTACTGGGGACGACCACCTCCGGGACTTTCCTGGAATCGGCCGCTGGCATAAAGGCGGGCGGAAAATCTGGTTTGACCTCGGTGGTAACGGCTTTTCTGTTTCTGACTGCGCTCTTTTTCGCCCCGTTTTTCTCGATTATTCCGACCTGTGCTTACGGCCCGGCGTTGATTGTGGTCGGGATGCTGATGATAACTGCCATCCGGGCGGTTAAATTCAGTGATATGACCGAAACCGTTCCGGTTTTCGGCATGATAATCATGATGTCGTTCACCTACAATCTCGCAATCGGGCTGACGGCCGGCTTTCTCCTTTATCCACTGATGAAACTTATTGCCGGGCGGTATCATGAGATTTCCTTCGGTCTGTGGGTGCTGGGCGCCTTCTCGCTTTTATTCTTCATTTTCTATCCCTACGGATAATTCGGAAACCATTTTAACTCTCGCGTTTATAATAATATTTGAATATCAGTTCAGCGGTAAGCTTGGTTAAAATGAGGACTTCCGGATGATGTAACGGTTAAAGCATCTTGACATCGATTCGATTGGTGCCTATTTTAAAAATCATATATGAATACGAAAATATCTGGATAATTATATTACTGTATTTGTTGCTTTTCAGTCGAGGAAATTTTTATGGCGCAAGAACAATCTGTTGCGATGATTGAAGCGGAAGGGTTATCTAAATATTACGGCCCATTTGTGGCTATCAAGGATATAACCTTCGCTATCCCCAGGGGGCAGATCGTCGCTTTCCTGGGTCCCAACGGCGCGGGTAAGACGACGACCATGAAAATCCTCAGCGGATTTTTAGCGGCCAGCGAGGGAAGAGCCGCCATAGCCGGTCTGGATATCGTCACCCGGCGGCTTGAAGCCACTCGTAAAATCGGGTATCTGCCGGAAAACGGTCCCCTATATGAAAACATGACGCCCCTGGAACTGCTTAAGTTTTTCGGAGAAGCGCGCGAGCTCGGGGAAACGCGGTTAAAACAAAGGCTCGAGACGGTGATAGACCAGTGTGCACTCGGGCAGGTGCTCGAAAAACCGATCAGCAAACTTTCGCGCGGCTACCGCCAGCGGGTCGGCCTGGCTCAGGCTCTGTTGCACGACCCCGAGGTTTTAATTATGGATGAGCCAACCGCCGGTCTGGACCCCAACCAAATCCGCGATTTCCGTTCCAATATCGTTCAGCTCAGTAAAAACAAGACCATTTTGATTTCGACTCATATTTTACAGGAAGTCGAGGCGATTGCGAGACGGGTGTTACTGGTGCATGAGGGTCGGCTGTTGTTCGACGGGTCGCCCGAAGACCTTCGCGAAAACGGAACCCTCGAGGAAAAATTCTACAGCCTGACCAATTACGGCCGGCCGGTTGACGCTGAAACGAACGGGGGGGAAGCATGAAAATCAACTGGAAAATAATCAAGGCGCTTTTCAAGCGGGATTTACGTTCATATTTCAGCAGCCCTACCGGTTATGTCTTCATTACCCTGTTCATATTTCTCAGCGCCGCGGCGGCATTCTGGCAGGAGCGTTTTTTTGCCAACAATCTCGCCAATCTCGGTCAGCTTAATTTTTATTTCCCGTTTATTTTGATTTTCTTTATCCCGGCCCTGACCATGAACATCTGGGCCGATGAGCGCAAACAGGGTACCGATGAACTGCTTCTGACACTGCCGGTGACGGATCTCGAAGTCGTACTGGGCAAGTATCTGGCTGTTCTCGGTATTTACACCGTGGCGGTGATTCTTTCACTGAGTCACGTCCTGGTGCTTTACTGGCTGGGGCGTCCGGATATCGGGTTGATGTTCGGCAATTATCTCGGCTACTGGTTGTTCGGGGCGGCAATGCTTTCGGTTGGCATGGTAGCGTCGCTATTAACCGCCAACGCGACAATCGGCTTCATTCTCGGAGCCGTTTTCTGCTCGTTCTTCATTCTGGTCAATACCGCCGGGTGGATAGTCAGCGAAAGTCTGCAGGATTTCCTGTCTAATCTCAGCTTTTACGATGCCTTCGGTGATTTCACCCGGGGTGTCATCAGCCTGTCCGGTCTCTTATATTTTATTTCGATAAGCGGTGTGATGCTCTACCTGAACGTGGTCATTATCAGCCGGCGGCACTGGCCGTTTAAAGTGGACGGTTACAGTCTGTGGTTGCATCATCTGGTGCGGACAGCGGCGGTTGTCGTCGCGGTCATCAGCCTGAACGTCATTTTCACTCAGGTGCATCTGAGATTCGATGTTACCGCAGAAAATTTGCATTCTCTGTCTCCGGAAACTAAAAAGTTAATCGGCGAAATCCCGGCCGAGCGGGCGGTTTTAATTCAGGCTTACATCAGCCCCGAAGTACCTCGCGGGTATGTCGAAACCCGGGCTAACCTGATCGGAATGCTGAAGGAACTGGGTGCGCTCGGAGGACGGCGAGTGCAGGTTATGATTCACGATACCGAGCCGTACACTCAGGAAGCCAGTAATGCCCGTGAAAAATTTGGTATCACACCCCGGGAGGTGCTCAACAATACCAGCGCCCGAGCAACCACCGAACAGGTTTTCATGGGGGTGGCGTTCACCAGCGGCGCCAACGAGGAAGTTATCCCGTTTTTCGACCGCGGTTTACCGGTCGAGTATGAACTGGTGCGTTCGATCCGAGTGGTCGCCAAAACCGAGCGGAAGAAAATAGGCGTCTTGAATACGCCCGCCAAGCTTTTCGGCGGTCTCGATTTCAACACCATGTCCAATACGCCGCCCTGGTCCATCGTTCAGGAACTGCAGAAACAATACGAAGTCGTCCAGGTGTCGGCTAAGGAACCGATTACTGAGCCGATGGACGCGCTGCTGGCGGTTTTACCGTCGTCGCTGACCCAGATCGAGATGGACAACCTGAAAAATTATATATTGCAGGGACATTCGACCCTGTTGATGGTCGACCCGCTGCCGATCAATCATGTCGAGCTGTCGCCGATTCTCCCCAGCGACGTCCAGACCAATCCTTTCGCCCGGAACCAGCAACCGGCGCCGGAACCGAAAGGGGATATCCAGTCGTTCATGACCGATATCGGCGTTAACTGGGTGTCCACCCAGATCGTCTGGGACAGTTACAATCCGCATCCGGATTTAATCCAGGTGCCGTCGGAAATTATTTTCGTGGGCAAAGGCAGCGGCAGTTCCGAAGCTTTCGCGGAGATGAATCCGGCCAGTTCGGGGTTGCAGGAAATGATTCTGCTTTATCCCGGTTACCTGTTCAAGTCGCCTGCGAAGAATTTTTCGTTCCAGGCGCTGTTGCGCACCGGTTATGTTTCGGGGGCGCTCAACTGGGACAGAATCGTCCAGCGCGGCTTTTTCGGTCTGCAATTGAACCGCAATCCGCGCCGGATGCCGACGAATGAGTCCTACATTCTGGCCGCTCAGGTTTCCGGCAGTACGGTCAGCACCGACAGCGTCTCCATGAGCAATAAAACGGAATCGATTAACGCGATCGTAATCGCCGATGTCGATTTCATTTCGGAACAATTCTTCTCGCTCCGGAGCCACGGTATCGAAAATATCACGCTTGACAACGTTACCTTTTTCCTGAACTGCATGGACGTTCTTGCGGGCGACGAATCATTTGTCGAACTGCGCAAGAAACGTCTCAAACACCGCACTTTGGAAACGGTCGAGGCGCAAACCAAGGAATTCGTCGAGCGCCGTATTCAGGAAGAGAAGGAAGCCGAGGATAACGCCCAGAAAGCGCTGAACGAGGCTCAGCAACGGTTGAACGAGAAAGTCGCGATGGTGCAGGACCGGACCGACCTCGACGACCAGACCAAGGGTATTATGACCAAGAACCTTCAGGAAGTCGAGAACCGGCGGTTCGAGGTTGTCAAAACCAATATCGAGGCCCGTAAAGAAGCCATGATAGCCCGAAGCAAGGAAAAAATGGAAACCGACGTCAAGAGCATCCAGAGCCGGATAAAAACGCTGGCGGTGCTGCTGCCGCCGATTCCGGTCTTTACGCTGGGAGTGGTTATTTTCATCAGGCGACGCAAGCGTGAAAAAGAAGGGGCGGCGGCCGCCAGAAGGTTAAGGAGTTAAGCTATGAATGAAAATCAGAAAACGATCGGGTTTATTGTCGTTGCGGCGGTGCTTCTGGTTCTGGCTTTTATCCTGTCGCCCGGACGGATAACTCCGGATGCCTTTCTTGACCAGGGAGAACCGTTCTTCCCGGATTTCACCGATCCCAACGAGGCCACTATGATGGAAGTAGTTTCTTTCGATGAAACGACAGGTGCAGCCCGGCCCTTCAAAGTCATGTTTGAGAACGGGCAGTGGGTAATTCCGTCACATTATAATTACCCGGCCGATGCCCGCGACCGCCTGGCGCAGACCGCCGCCGGGGTGATCGATATCAAAAAGGACGACTATCGTACCGATAACGTCGCTGATCACGAAGGATGCGGAGTGGTGGATCCGCTTGACGAAACCGCCACCAGCCTGACCGGCCGGGGACAGCGGGTTACGCTCAAGGGACTCGACGACAAGGTTCTCGCGGATTTCATCATCGGCAAAAAGGTCTCGGGGCGCGACGGTTTCCGATTTGTCCGGATACCCGGCCAGAAACGAGTCTATGCCGTACGCATGAATATCGATATCTCCACCGATTTCACCGACTGGATCGACACCGACCAGCTTAAGGTCAACAAGAACGAAATCGAGAAAATCGTCCTGAAGGATTATTCCATCAACGAGCGCACGATGTCGGTCGATACCCGCGACAATCTGGAACTGACGCTCAAAGACAGAGAATGGTCCGCGAACAATATGCGTAAAACCGATAAAGTGGACACGCTGATGATAGCCGGCCTGTTGTCGGCGATCGACAGCTTGAATATCGTCGGGGTGAGACCCAAACCCGAGGGACTGGCGACGATTCTCTTGAATCCCGAAGGAAACCAGAGCATTTCCCGGCAGGATCAGATGTCGCTTCAGAACAAGGGTTTTTTCTTTACCCGTACCGGACAACTTTTTTCCAATGAGGGCGAGCTCCAGGTTTATACCGATAGGGGAGTAACTTACACCCTGCGGTTTGGCGAGGTCTTGTTTGGATCCGGTTCGGAAGCCGATGCCGGGGTGGATGAAAATCCGACGCAAAAAGGCACCGCTGAAAACCGCTATTTGTTTATTACGGCCGAACTGAACGAAAAAGCTCTCACGACGGACGAGGAAAAAGAAACGGCGAGAAAACTGGTGAATGAAGCCAACAACCGGTTTGCCAAATGGTTTTATGTCATCTCATCCAGGAGTTTCGATAATCTGAGGTTAACCCGCAGCGACCTCGTTGTTAAAAATTGATTGATCTCTCTCCCGAGGATAAAAAGCCGTCGGATGACATCACCCGGCGGCGTTTCTTTATATTTTCGTTTTTCCGCCGATATTGTTATAATATGGTGTAAATAATTGAACCGATTGTCCCGGTATTGGTAATGATGAAGAAGCTGTTATTTATAATATTAATAACGATTTTTCTGGCTGGTTCCACGACTATGGCCGCCAACAATGCTTTTGTTTTTTTAACCGGACCCGATACGGTGTTATTTATCCAGAACTTCTATACCGGTCTGGTTATGGTCGAAACCCCGGAAACCCTTGGCGGCGCTGCTTTGATTTTCAACGATTCTATCGAGCCGGTCAATCTTCAACCTCAGATGATTATGGGTTATGAATTTCTCATAGACAATACCACTCATGTAAATTTTTACTCTTATAGCAATCAGGTCTTTTACGAAGGTCCGTTATTATCCTTTACCGGTGATGGAATACTAATCGATGTCGATGCTTCGGATTCGTCCGGGACAATGCTGACTTCCCTGCTCGAAGTCATTACCGATGTGAACGACAACGAACCGGAAATGCTGCCTAGGGATTTGACGCTGGCTCAGAATTATCCCAACCCGTTTAACGCCGGTACCAGAATCGAATTTTCATTAGAAATGAAATCCGACATTAAGCTCGAAGTCATGGATATAACCGGGAAAATCGTGAGTACGATATTTCGGGGAACGCTGCCCGGGGGGACTTACGCCTTCGACTGGCAGGCGGTTGACGACCATGGCCGGGATCTTCCTTCAGGCGTGTATCTTTATCGCTTGAAGACCGCCGTCGGCGCCTTTTCCCGCAAGATGCTTCTCCTGAAGTAATTTACAAACCCTATTATCGATTTCTTATCAAAAGATTTTAAGTTGTCATAAAATGTTCTGTTATTTATACTGATTCAGATTATGACAAGCAAAACAGGTAACTACATATTAGCCGGGATGATTCTCGGAGCGGTTCTGGGTGCTCTGGGAGGATACTTCTTTCCCGATTTCTTTATCGCCGTCAAATTTATCGGAACGATGTTTCTTAACGCCCTGAAAATGGTCGTCGTGCCGTTGATTGTGGCCTCGATGATTGTCGGGGTGACCTCGCTGGGCGATATCCGCAAACTGGGCGGCATCGCCTGGAAAACGATTCTCTATTATCTCGTCACCACCGGGTTATCGGTTTTGCTCGGTCTAATTCTGGTCAATATCATCCGGCCGGGAGAGGGTGTCGGGAATTTCGGCTCCTTCATCCCGGATATCGTCACCTCCAGTCAGGAAAAGGGACTGATTGATGTCCTGCTCGGGATGATACCGGACAATATCATCAAGGCAGCGGCGGAAATGCAGGTGCTGCCGTTAATCTTTTTCTCGCTATTTTTCGGCGGAGTCCTGACAACGCTCGGCGAAAAAGGCCAACCGGTTATCGCGTTTTTCGAGGGCCTCAACGCCGCCATCATGAAGCTGGTGATTTATATAATCTATTGCGCGCCTCTCGGGGTGCTGGCTTTGATCGGTTCTATCGTTGCCGAGAATACGGCTTCTTTGCAACAACTGGTTTCCAGCATGGGGTATTATACGCTGACGGTTATTTTGGGTCTGCTTATTCACGCCGTGATAGTAATACCTTTGATCTTGAAGATTTTCACTAAAAAGAAGCCATTTACCTATTTTATTAATATGGGGCAGGCGCTGGCGACGGCTTTTTCCACAGCATCGTCCTCGGCTACTCTGCCGCTGACTATGGAGCTGACGGTCGAAAAGAACGAAGTTGACAACCGGGCGGCGTCGTTTGTTCTGCCACTGGGCGCGACGATCAATATGGATGGTACCGCTCTTTACGAGGCGGTAGCGGCCCTGTTTATCGCCCAGATTTATGACATTGACCTTTCGGTCGGGCAGCAGGTGATTGTTTTTCTCACGGCGACCTTGGCTTCGGTGGGGGCGGCCGGGATTCCCCATGCCGGGACAGTGACAATGGTTTTTGTGCTATCAGCGGTCGGACTGCCGCTGGAAGGAATAGGTTTGATTTGGGCAGTGGACTGGTTTCTGGACCGATGTCGGACGACCGTCAATGTTTGGGGGGATGCGGTGGGCGCCGCTGTTATCGATGAAGCAACGGAGATGAGCGAATATCACGCCCGTAAATGAGCCTGTGATTCTGCGACCGGTTTCATTTCCAGGTAGAACATGACAATAAGCCAGAAAAGGGTCAGGCTGCACTTTATGCCGTCTGGCCAACCGGCGCCAAGCATATAGAGATAACAATAAAGTGTCAGGCCGAAATAAATCTTTATCAGGCCGTTTTTAAAACTGGTTTTAATGATATTATAAAGACCCAGTAAGATAAATACCAGAACCGTGACCGGGGCTAAGCACAGCTTCAACCAGGAATAAGCATTGACGTTTATTAAGCCGGAACTGAAAGGAAGGCCAAAGGATTGGTTAAGCAGAAAATAAAAATGAACCGCGATAAAAAACAGAGAGAGCAGTATATAAACCAGGCCTTCGAAGCCGCGATTTTTTAACTCCTTAAGACCAATCGAGGCAAAAGACAGGGAAACCGCCACAAAGCCCGGCAGGAAAAAATTCGATAAACTCAAATAAATTCGATCAAAATTCTGTTCCATCATCGTACCTCGGGGAAATTAATCTGAAAACCTCATGCCAAACTTGATAGAAACGTCGTATCTGTAAGAATAACAATAGAGTGCGGTATCATGATATTGCCGGGGCGGTGTTTGTAAAGCTGCTGAAATGAGCATCGGAATGCATAAGTATGACGCCCAAATAATAAAAAACCGCCATTTGGGTAACCCTGGCGGTTTCTGATAAGTAAATAACAGCTCGGTTTACGGACAGTCGGGAAGCGGGTCATGAGATAAATAAAGATGGTCAATCAGTTTAGTGATATCGGAAATATCCGGTTCGCCGCCGGAAGCATTAGCGTCGGCTTCTTCCAAACAGCACAATTCGACATGGCTGATATAGAGGAAATCGATTAATCGAGTGATATCCGAAATATCCGGTTCGCCTCCCGAGCAGTTGGCGTCTCCGGTCGTACCGATACAGCAGCTTTCACAGGCATCACCGATACCGTCGCTGTTTTCGTCTTCCTGGCCGGGATTAAAGGCGTATATGCAGTTGTCGCAACTGTCGCCGAAGCCGTCTTCGTCGTAATCTTCCTGCAGCGGGTTGGCTTTGCCGAAGCAGTTGTCGGAACCGTCGCATACCAGATCGTTATCGGCGTCGTTCAATTCGTCGTTGGGACAGATGTCGCACAGGTCGCCGATATCATCGCCGTCGGCGTCCGCCTGGTTGGCGTTCCTGACGAACTGACAGTTGTCGACCGCGTCGAGAATACCATCACCGTCGTCCTCGTCGTCACAGGCATTGCCATAAAAATCATGGTCGTCGTTGGCCTGGTCAGTGTTGGCGACCCCGGGGCAGTTATCGCAGTCGTCTGGTATTTCATCGCCGTCGGTATCGGTCAGGCTTTCGCAGTCCAGGGACAGGCGGTACATGGACCGTCCGTGCGTGCCGGCGACGAGGGTTTTGGTCGGGTAGTGATATTCAAGGTCATGAACCGCCACCAGGGGCATCCCCGTTCCCACCGGTACCCAATTTACACCGAGGTCGGAAGTTTTAAATACACCGACATCGGTCGCGATATACAGGATATTATTATCGTAAGGGTCGACAATGCAGTCGTTAACCGGGACATCCGGCAGATTGCCGGAAATCGGGGTCCAGTTTGAGCCGTAGTCGGTCGAACGGTATATATGCGCCAGCATGTCGCCGTCCTGGCGGTAGCCGCTCAGAGTGATATAGACAATCGAGGCGTCGTAGGGGTCCACTGTCAGGCGGGTCACGAAGCGGTTGGGCAGACCGGCGGTTATATTTTCCCAGTTCGCGCCGCCGTCGGTCGTTCGCGCCACCACCCCGTTGGAGGCTCCGGCATAAAGAACGAGAGTATCGGAACGGGCGACACCGATCGCCGAGATATAACCCGAGGTAAAAGCGAAACTGTACTGGTTCCAGTACTGGCCGCCGTTGACGGTCTTATAAACACTTTGGGCGCCGTAATACAGTTTCTGAGGGTTGTTAGGGTCCATTACCACCGGGGTGAGCCAGCCTCGATTTTCGGAAAAGTTGATGCCGTTTATAGCGTAATACAGGGTGGCGCCGCTGTCGGTAGAGCGGGTGAAATTACCGAATTGCCAGCTGGCGTAAAGGTTATTGGAATTATAATAATCGATCCAGCATTCAAAACCGTCACCGCCGAGAATATGAGTATAATCGGAGGTACTTCCGGCGTAGGTTATCCAGGTGCCGTTGTCCTGGGCGCCCCCGATCAAACGTGCCGGATTCTGATAATCGACATCGACGGCATAAAATTCGGTATTGGGCATGTTTCGGAAGTTGACCCAGCTGCCGCCTCCGTCATCGGAAAAACTCACCCCGCCGTCGTGACCGAGATACAGGAAGTCATCATTGTTTTCGAGAATATACATGGCGTGCATATCGACATGGGGATTTTCATCCGGGTCACCGGAAGGGTTACCGTTGGAAACGTTAACCCAGGAGGCTCCGCCGTTGGTGCTTTTGGCCAGGTCGAAATCGAGCACATAAACCTCGTTTGGGTTGGTCGGGGAAACCCTTATATTGCAAAAATACCAGATGCGACCGCCCGCCGTCATGGGAATCAACGAGGTTATATTACAGGCGGTCCAGGTCACGCCCAGGTCGTCGCTGCGAAAGACATTGGAAATATAGGAGTCATCGAATTCCGAGGGAATGGCCACCCCTTCTGAGAAAATAGCATAAGCGGTATTATGGTTTTTGCCGAAAGTTACCGCCATGCGACCCAGGTTGCCCGCAGCAGTGAGGCCGTTGGTGCCGGTGATATCGGCCCAGGTATCGCCTCGGTCGTCGGAGCGCCAGAGAGTGGTGCCAGGACCAAACCGCACCTGCCACATCGCCGCCAGAATCACCCCGGAATCGGAATGGAGCGCGATATCGATACAACCGGTGTAGTCATCGATATATATGAGCCGTTCCCAGGTCGCACCGCCGTCCTGAGACCGGTATAAGCCGCACTCGGGGCTGGAAGCGCCCCAGTAGGTGCCGACCGCGGCGACATAAACGGTGTCGGGATATAGCGGGTCGACGACTATGCGGCCAATGCGGTAACTGTATTCCAGACCGATATTGGTCCAGGTAGCCCCGCCATCGATGGACTTGTAAACGCCGTCACCCTCATAAGAAGAATTGCGGGGGTTGGGTTCGCCGGTGCCCAAATAGATAATATCGGGATTGGTCGGGTCAATCGCCACCGCGCCGAGTGCCGGGGAACCTTCGTTGTCAAAGATGGAGGTCCAGCTGGCGCCGCCGTCAACGGATTTGAAAAGGCCGCCCGAAGATGAAGCCACATAAATGGTATCCGGGTAATCCGGGTGCACCGCGATGTCACAGATGCGACCGGGAGAATTGGACGGACCGGCTTCTGTCCATACCGGTTCCTCCCTGGCATCCTTCTGAGCGAAATAGGCATCCCGGATATGGCGGGCTTCCAGTACGGCCTCCTTGTACTGTTGCCTCGGGATTTTATTGTAAGGATAAGCCCGCTGTTCGAAAAACCACTCGCTCGGACGGGCAGGTCCGATATCGCCAGTCTTCTTCAGAAGATGGCGCAAATCTTCATTGGCCACGATATTGTTATCAACTTGAGTCGTGGTGTAAACGGAAGATTTTAAAATGACGAGGGTAAATACGGCGATGAAAATAACGGGCAACGTAATAAAAAATTTTCTCATAAGAACTTCCCCAGTCTTTTTATTATTTTTAGTCTGTTTATTTATCAAAAATTTGCCATCATTAATAATATTGGTATCAGACAACGGTAAATCTTGCATCTGATTCTGAAAATAAATGAGAAAAACCAAACTGTTATTTATACCCCAATGATACAACCCCCCTTACCAAGTATCAGGTTGTAAAAGAATCAGCGCAGAATTGTTAGTAAATAAACGATTAAATGGGCGAAAACGTTTAATATATCTGTTAATATAATAATATTTACGAAAATGCCCAGATAAAGTTGTCCTTTATTGTCCGATAACTTAAAGAGCCGCCCCGAACCTGGAGCGGCTCTTCAGGATAAAAGTTATGGGCATTCGGGAAGGGTAAGTTTCGACAAATACAAGTGGTCAATCAGTTTGGTAATGTCGGAAATATCGGGTTCGCCGCCACTGCCGTTAACATCGGCTTCTTCCAGGCAGCACAATTCCTCGTGGCTGATATAAAGAAAATCAATCAATCGGGTGATATCGGAAATATCCGGCGCTTCTTCCTCGGAACAATTGGCGTTGCCGGTGAACTCGATACAGCAACCCTGACAGAGGTCACCGACTCCGTCGCTGTCGGTATCCAGCTGGTCGGGATTATAGACGTAAATGCAGTTATCGCAACTGTCGCCGAAACCGTCCTGGTCGGTATCTTCCTGGTTGAAATTGTATTTATCGGGGCAGTTGTCGCAGACGGTACCGACATCGTCGCCATCCGGGTCGAGCTGATCGGCGTTTTGAAAGTTCGGACAGTTGTCGCAGTCGTCACCGACGCCGTCGCCGTCGAGGTCGGTTTGGTCGGGATTGTAAGTCGCCGGGCAGTTGTCCGGGGGACAGTTATTTTCCGGGTAGGCAGGGTCGCCGTAGTAATCGTTGTCGATATCGGAACAGAAGTAGGGTGAAAAAGCTTCAACTTCGCAGGGGAACGAATAATCGCCCCAGTCACCGTCATCGTCTACTGCCCGTACTCTATATAAATAAGTGCCGGTGTTGCGGCCGCTGAGATTATAGGTCGTATCGGTTATCGATGAGGAAACGACGGTTTCGGTCGCAAAAGATTCGATCGGGTAAACGTCGTCAACACAGAACCCGGCGTAACTCGAGGAATTGCTGTTGACGAACAGGAACCGGACAAAAATATCCTGTCCGTTAAAAGCCGAAAGGTCGAATTTGGCCTCGACCCAGCCCTCGGATGAACCGGTGATTCCGTTGCCCCGATTTGCCCCGTAGGGGTCATACGCGGTAGTAATATTGCCCGGAATCGGATAGTATAATATATCGTCGGTGGAAATATCGACATAGGCGTAAGCCAGGTTGTTTTCCATGCTGTAATAAGTCCAGAATTTAAGCGTATCCCCGTCGTTGACTTTGATGGAATTCTCCATTCTCAGGATACTGATAAGGTCGGCTTCGTAACCGGAATAAAACGAGGTCGCGCCGGAATGGCTGGTGACGGTGGTAAGAGAGAAATTCCGGTAAATGAAATTGTCGAAATTATCCGCCGGGTCGGTGTTCCTTTGTCTGTTCTGCAGTTCCACCAGTTCATAAGCGGCGACCGGATTCATGGGGTCTTCATCCGAGGTCCAGGTCACGGTGATATTGTCGCCGTCAACGGTCGGCGGCATCCAGATAACGGGTTGATAGGGTGTCAGGACGGAATAAACGTCGCCCGCGGTGCGGGCCAAAAACAGGTTGGCTCCAAGATTCTGGGATGTCAGAGTCGGAATGCGGAAGGTTGGCGGCCAGAAATAATCCGAGGAATTCCCGACCTCGATGGTCAATGAGAAGCATTTGTCTTTGAGGGTTTGTTCCCCGTAATACCAGTCCTCGGTGCCGCCGTTAACGGGGTACATTAGTTCGCCCGGAAGACCGTAGGCGTAGCCGTTATAATAACTGATACTGTCGCTGAGTGTGGAAAACAGCCGCTGGTCATCGGTCACTGTGCTGTTGTACGCCCAGGGATATAAAATGACATTCGAATAAGAATGAAAAAATACGGTGATGACGAAATTCCGCGCAGTGGAGAAATCGCGGATATATTGCGTCTCGGGTTCAGAGAAGGGACCGGTCCCGCGATAAGTTTCACGGTCGGTCTGATCCGATGAGCCGATATCGTCGTATCCCCACATATACCCGAAATTGCGGTTGAGGTCTATTCCCCAGGTGCCGTCACCATTATTGCGGCGGTTTTTGCGCCACATACCGCCGCCATCCGGCGCAATTACTTCGTTAAAGTAGTAACCGTCAGGATTACAACAGAGAATAAACCACATTTCGCGGTTGTTGACCAGGTCGGCGATTTCCGGAGAGGTGTCGTAATTGGTAAGCAGATGGTCGATAAAATATTTCAGTACGAGGGGAGTAATTACCTCCCGGGCATGTATGGCCGCCGTGTATAGGATTTCCGCTTCATCCTCGTCCACATTGGGATTGTCCGAAATTTTGAAAACCCACATGTCGCGGTTTTCAATGGTCTTCCCGATACTGATTTTTTCCGAGACGATATCCGGCCGGGCAGCGACGATGGAATCGATATAGCCGTTGATTTCGCTCAGCGTCATGTACCCGCCCATGGCCTTGGCGGTTACATCCAGACGGGATTGTAAAAACTCCGTGAGGTTTTCATGAATTGTCTCAGTCTTCAAACCCAACATTTTGAGACTGTCCAGTTCATATTTGTCGGTGACGATGTCGATATAACCGGCGCCGTGATAAGTTTCATCAAGCTGTAAACTTCGGATCCGGTCAAGTTCGTGAAGGGCATCATAAAATAATCTGACCTGCATTTTCGGTGCCTCGGCGGCGCTTAAAAAAACCGGTAAGATGATAAGTGAGGTGAGTAACAGCAGGAAGAGACCGTGTTTTCTCATCGAAATCTCCCATGGTTATACTACTGGTTAATTTTATATTACTTGCACAACCGGTCTCCTTTTTTGTCTGTGCTTATAATTTTATAGACGTAAAAATCCTCCGAATGTTCTATTTTTTGTGATGCATATTGAGATTACCACGATCCGCATGTGGCAGACAAATCCATGGTCGTCATTAAATTATTATTACGGGCAGTAGGGAATAGGCCTTTTGGAAAGATAAAGGTAATCAATCAGGGCGGT
>JBMOKZ010000043.1:0-3678 GCA_049324195.1 Candidatus Zixiibacteriota bacterium
GCTCTGGATACTACTTTTCAAAGACAGATGGAGTCCCTGGCGGCCAAAGACGGCTGGTTCGTACCAGCCTCGAAAATCCTCGATTTTCTGAACGAACACCAGCAGGAACGAAACACCTTGACTTTTCGTGAAAAAATTCGCATAGAACTAATCTGGCTCTTTGAGAAAATTACTCACGGGTCCTCATAAACAACGATATTTTACTTCTGTGAAAAAACAGAGCCGCGAACGTTTATAAAAGGCATTTATAGTTTTCGACTCCAGTTAGGCAATTACCCGACTGTTCAATAATTGCTCAGAATCGGTCTATTGAACAGGCTTTTTTTTAAGAAAAGAGCGTCCCGAAAAAAATGTCAGCTATTGACTCACTTAACCTGCTGATAATACTGGGATTACCAGTACTGTAAAATAAACGAGCACTGGGCACTTTTTTTACTGTTATAAACGACGATAATTATATTATAATTGTACAAAATTACAAATAATGAGGCTGCTGTTTATGAGAAAATTGATTGGAATAACAATACTTTTATTACTTTTGACGACTTCCGGTTTCTCCGGCACCTATTATCTTTCCAAGACCGGCAGTGATTCCCGCACCGGAACGAGCTGGGATAACGCCTGGGCAACGATCAGCAAGGTCAACAGCTCCCTCAGAGGCGGCGACACCCTGTATATCGGCCCCGGAACCTGGGAAGACGTGCAGCTGGTGCCCCCGACCGGGGCGTCTCACAACGACCGGACAGCTATTATCTCCGGTAACGGATTCGATAACACCCCTACTATCGGTACCGCTCATATCTACGGCGGCAAGCAGGCTACCGGCTGGACCAATGTCACCGGTAATATCTACCGCTGTTATTTTACCCAGAACCCCGGGTTGGAAAACATTCAGACCGTTTACATGGCCGTTCAGGACACGACCTTCCTGCACGAAGAACTGACTTACAGTTCCCTCGGCGTCGGCGAGTTCCATTATCGTAACGACAGTTTATATGTCTGGTTAAACGATCAGGGTGAGGGTTATAATCCGGCCAATTACACTATCTATGCCTCGATGAAAATCCCGATCAACGCTGGCTGGAGTAACCACAGCTATACCACTCTTTACGGTCTCGATGTTCGTTACGGCGCCAGCAAGGGGATCCTGTTTGGACATGATAGTTATCATTCGGACTCATTCTTTATCGAGCACTGTATCGTCAAATTCTGTGGTCGGACCGGTTCCAATAACGCCGCCTGCATTGCCGCCATGAGAATCGCGACCAGCGATACTTCCCGCTATGGCCATTACAATAAAATCGTCGCTTGTACCCTGTCGAACATTTATGGTACGGCGGGCGACCACCGCAATGGCGTTACCGTTTACTGCGAGCAGTATTTCACTTTTGACAGCAACTACGTTTACGGCGCCAGCGCCGGTATCGACAACAAAGGCGGCGGTGACTACTCGACTCAGAGAGTAGGTGACTGCACCCGTTACAATAAATTTTACCAGTGTCAGAAGGCCGTTGTCCGGGATCAGGTCTTGCTCTGCGACAGCGTTTACGGCAATTTCATTTATAGTGACTCTTCCGATGGCTCCGGTATCTGGTACGACTTCCACAATACCGGTACTCCCCTCGGCGGCGATATTCACGTCTATAACAACACTATTGTTCTGACCGATGGCGGCGCCAAATCGATTGTGTTCGGGACCGAGGGCAGCGTACCCGATGTCACTGATTCCATTTACTGTAAGTATAACGTGGTGTTCACCGGCGGCAGCTCTTCTTACGGTATCATGACCAATTACTATATCGAGGACAGTTTGCATTCGGATTCGAACTTCTTCTATCCAAACGTGCAGTTCCGACCCACCACGGGAACGATTAATTTTACGACCTGGCAATCGCAGGGCTGGGACGAAGAATCGGAAATATTCAACCCGAGCATTATCAACTATAACAATTTCGCCCGGACCGATTCACTCAATATCGAGATGAACGCCGAATACGGCGGCAAACGCTGGACCCTCTACGGCGCCTGGCAGCCGGGCAGCACGCCCGATTGTGACCCGCCTGATACGACCGCCCTGTTACTACCCGAAAACGGCGCCACCGACCTCTACCTGCCTTACACTTTCGACTGGGCCGATGTAGACAGCGCAACCACTTACCAATTACAGATTGACAACAACTCTACTTTTGCCAGCCCGGAAGTCGATATCTATCTCGCCTCTTCGGCTTACGAGGTTTCCGGATTGTTGGAAGGCACGACCTACCACTGGCGGGTCAGAGCCTTCAACACCTGCGGCGGAGGGGGGTGGTCTTCCTCGAGAAATTTTACTACCCATTGTGACCTGTTGACGGCGCCCGATATCGCTCAGCCGGTGGACGGCCTTAACAACGTTACCCAGCCGGTTCACCTGAGCTGGAACGATATAACCGGAGCTGTTACATACCAGTTACAGGTCGACGACGATTCGCTTTTCGGCAGTTCCGTCCTGGATTACGAGCAAACCGAATCAAGCTATGATATTTCCGGTCTTGAGGACGGCGCCACCTATTACTGGCGCGTCCGGGCTTACAACCAGTGCGGCTGGGGTAGCTGGAGTATTACCAGTTCGTTCACGACCTTCTCGTTCGCTACCCAGACGTTCCAGATTTACGACATCGAGGTCCTTAATATTACCAACACCTCCGCGGTAATCGAATGGAAAACCACCGAGGAAGCATATGCCCAGGTCCAGTACGGCACCGACGCTACCTACGGCTCGGCGACGCCGTTCGAGGATACGATAATGATTCACAGCGTGACTATCAGCTCTCTGGAACCAGAGACCGAATATCATTTCCGCATCGTCGGTTATAACGCCGATGATAGCCTGTCCATCAGCGTCGACTCGACTTTTATTACCCGTAGTACCGTAAGCGGCGGGAGCGACGGTCTGGAAGGCGACTATCTGAACGTTTATAACCAGACCCGGCCGGTTTTACGGGTTTTCAACTACAGTACCAGCCCGGACAATCTCTATTATTTCGAACTGGCCGGAGATTCCAATTTTGTCTCCATCGAAGCGACTTCCACGGCCATTCTCCAGGAAAGCAGTAAAACCACCAGTTGGGAGGTGCCGTTCGAGCTGGAAACCGACCATGTTTATTACTGGCGGGCGAACGTCAACAACGAGATATACAGCCCGATCTACGCTTTTACGGTAGTGCCCAAGGTGTTCGCCATGCCCAACCCTTACCGGCCGACATCCGACCAACCGCTTATTTTCGCCAATGTTCCGGTCGGTGCCAGCCTGGTAATTAAAACCGTTTCCGGCAACGAGGTTATCCGTCGCTGGACCAACCATTCGGGTGGCGATATTACCTGGGACGGCACCAACTCCGCGGGTAATCAGGTTGCTTCTCATGCTTATCTGTGGTATATCGAAAACTCCGATACCCAAGGCAAGATAATCGTCTTACGTTAATAGATTTCCTGATAAAAAAACCGCCCCGCCCGGGGCGGTTTTTTATTTATGAGTTGTATCCGGTGGTCGATAAGAGGTGTATAATGGTTGAGAGATTTATCTTGCGGGGATAGGGGATAAGCAATAGTTTGTCAGCGAGAGTGTTAATTAAAGGGGAAAAGCGATGAGTGTGGACAGTTTCAAGACGGGGGATATCAAGAATTTACTGCCTATCATCA
>JBMOKZ010000044.1:0-27450 GCA_049324195.1 Candidatus Zixiibacteriota bacterium
CGACCTATATCATGTTCACCGACATTCACTGCCGCTATCTTTTCGACAGCGCCTTTTACAAGGAACGCCCCAACGGCATCGTTGACCGGAACCGTCTCAGTGAAATGATGGTCGCGGCTCAGAAGAAAGCTTTCGCGGGTCTGCTCGACGATTCCGGGTACCACCCCCTGTTCTGGTGCACCAAATTGCATTTCTTCATAACCGACCAGCCCTTTTACAATTTCCCCTACACCTTCGGCTTCCTTTTCGCCGGCGGAGTCTATGACCGAGCCAAGAAGGAGGGCGCGGCTTTCGCTGACAAGTACCAGGCTCTGTTGGCCGACACCGGATCGATGACCACCGAGGACCTGGCGCAGAAGCACCTGGGCATCGATTTGACCAAAGAGGATTTCTGGGTAGCGGCGGTGAACCGCTCGCTGGCCGACGTGGACGGCTTCGTCAAACTGGCTTCCGATTTGTAAAACAAATCGTACCCGAAAATAATTCGACCCGTTCGAGAAAACTCGAACGGGTCGTTTTTATTTTACGGATAAATTTATTCGGTCAAACCGTCGGCCTTACTTGATTTTTTCGATATCCTCTTCTTTTCCGAGCAGCACCAGCAGGTCGTTCTTTTTGATGACATAATTGCCGCCCGGCGCGAAATTGATGGCGTCCGAATTCGCATCCTTGACGGCAATCACCTGAACATGGTATTGATTGCGCAGCTGCAAATCGAGCAGTCTCTTGTCAATAAACTGCTCCGGCGGCGCCAGCTCGGCGACATAAAAATCTCCGGATAGCGGCAGGTAATCGACCAGATTGGTTCTGGCCAGAGAATGCGACAACCGCACGGCCATCTGTTCTTCGGGAATAACCGCCTCGCTCGCCCCCACCTTCAAAAGAATCCGGGCGTGGTCGGCGGAGTTGGCTTTAACGATAATTCTTTTCGCTCCCAGTTCTTTCAGGTGCAGCGTAATTAAAATCGCCGCATGCGAATCCTTGCCGGTGGATACCACGAAACAGTCGTAGGTATCGACCTCCAGATTTTCCAGAAATTTCCTTTCCGTGGCATCGGCCAGAATCGCCAGATGGGCGTACTCGTCCACGGGTATGACCTTGGCTTTATCGATATCGACGGCCGTTACCCGGCATTTCGACCGTGAAAGCTCGCGTGCCACGGCCGCCCCGAAATTGCCCAACCCGATGATCGCGAAATTTTTCATAGTTACCTCTATCCTACCATAACCTGTTCGTCGAGATACACCACTTCGCCCCTTTGAGGTGGACGGGCCAGGTTCAACACCAGCGTCAGCAGGCCCACCCGGCCGACAAACATTAATATGATTATAATGATTTTTCCGTAAGTATGCAGCTGGCCGGTCATGCCCAGCGACAGCCCCACCGTCCCGAACGCCGAGATTACCTCGAACAGGCTTTCCACGAACCAGCTGTGCGCCAGCTGATGCGACGGAGGTCTTTCCTCGGCGAACATCAACAAAACGAACATCACCAGAACCACTGCCAGGGCTACCAGAAGCACCGTCAACGCCCGGTTGACGGAATCAACACTAACCGAACGCCGGAAAGCTTTTACTGAACTCCGTCCCAAAAACCGGTTATACCCTAATAGCAGCAGCACCCCGAAAGTGGTGGTTTTGATACCGCCGCCGGTGGAGCCGGGACAGGCGCCGATAAACATCAGGATAATCGTCATCAGCAGGCTGACCTCGGTCAGGTTTACCTGCGGGACGGTGTTGAACCCGGCCGTGCGGGTGGTAACCGCCTGGAAAAAAGCATTACCGACCGCCTTCACGGTACTCATACCGGCGAAAACATTTTCGTACTCCGCGCTCAAAAACGCCGCCGTCCCAATCACCAGCAATCCCGCAGTCACGGCCAGACTTAATTTCGAATGGGTGGAAAAACGATGACCCGGCTGCTTGATTTTCAAAAGCGCCTCCCGGATAACAATAAACCCCAGACCGCCGGATATGATCAGCGCCGAGAAAATCAGAATCACGGTTAAATCGTCGCGGTAACCCTCCAGCCCACCTTCGAAAGTGGAGAAACCGGCATTACAAAAGGCTGAGACCGAATGAAAAACCGCGTGAAAGACCGCCTGCCCAAACGGATATTCCGTCCGGAACTTTAAAAACAGAAGCAGCGCCCCCGCCAACTCCGCCGAGAAGGCGGTCAATATCACGGCCTTGAGCAGCGACCCGGTTTTGACCTGCTGGTCCCCGCCCAGGGTGAGTGATATCACAAACCGGTCCTTAAACGACAGGCGCGGCGCCATGGAGATTAACAGGGCGGAAGCGAATGTCATAATACCCAGGCCACCCAGCTGAATCAAGACCATGATTACAATCTGGCCGAAAAGAGTAAAATCTTGTCCAGTATCGAGGACCGTTAAACCGGTAACGCATACTGCCGAGGTTGCCGTGAACAGGGCATCGATAAACGACAGCGGTACACCGGTCGAACAAACCGGCAAACACAGTGATATCGTTCCGGCCAGGATTCCCCCTATAAAGTAAAAAATGACCTTGCGGTCAGGCTTGCTTCCTATCAATTCCATAACGGAGTATTATACATTAAAAGCTTATAAGATAAAGTTTAAAATTTCGGAAAACCTGTAAGATATTGTAATTTCAGGGGACTAAATCTAAAGTCACTCTTGAAACATTACCGCCGGGCAATCGTAAATAATGGTAATAGTCGCAAAACATGTATATTTCCGGAGTAATATGTAATGGTCAAAAAAATATTTTTTATCGCAATTCCCGTCATCGTTCTGGTGCTGGTCATAGTCTTCGCCTTCGATTCTTCCGCTAAAAAAGAAGATGTCCTGAAAACGGTCCCCGTCGAAAGAGGCGATGTCATCGAAAAGGCTCTGGCCATCGGCACCATCGACCCCGAAAAAGAGATTTCCATCAAATCCCCGATCGCGGGTATCGTTAAAAAGACTTTCGCCGATATCGGCGACAAGGTCAAAGTCGGCGATCCGCTATTTGATATCGCCCCGGACCCTACCCCCCTGGAATTCGCCGAGGCCAAACGACAGGTTGAGCTGGCCGAGGTGACTTTCAACAATATCAAGCGGGAATTCGAGCGGGTTCAAAGCTTGAACGACAAAAAACTTATTTCCAGCGAGGAATACGAGTCCAAGCGAGCCAAGTACGAGGAAATGGAACTTCGCCTGAACCTGGCCAGGGAAAAACTCGCCCTGATCGAATCCGGCCAGACCGAAATCGCCGGCCGCAATGTCGACAACATCATCAAATCCACCATCGACGGCACCGTCCTGTCCCTGCTGGTCGAAGAGGGGGATCCGGTCGTGCCGTTGACTTCCTACCAGGCCGGCACCGATTTGATGACGCTGGCGCGGATGGATGACCTTATTTTCAAGGGCTGGGTGGATGAAATCGACGTCGGTAAAATCAGCGTCGGTATGACCTCGGATATCGAAATCGGCGCTTTACCCGATGCCGGCGTCACCGGTATTATCGATAAAATCTCTCCCAAGGCGGAACAGCGCGAGGGTTCGACGATGTTCGAAATCGAAATCACTCTTGATGTCGAGGGCCGCAAATACCTGCGTGCCGGGTACAGCGCCAACGCCAATATTATTATCAATAAGAGCGAGGATGTCCTCAAAGTACCGGAACGCCTGGTAGTGATAAATGACACCCTGTCGACGGTCGAGATTCAGGACACGGCGGGGGTCATCACTACCCGCGAAGTTACCACCGGGCTTTCGGATGGCATCAATATCGAGATAGTCAGCGGTGTATCCGAGGGTGAACTACTGGTCGAGCGTCCGCCGCGCGAAATCAAGCCATGGGATTAATTTAACCTACCCGGACCGAAATTATGCTGCCGTTGATAACCATAAAACAATTTTTCAACGACCTTCGCCGCCAGAAACTGCGCAGCCTGCTGACCATGTTTGGTATTTTCTGGGGCAGTTGCGCGGTGGTTCTGCTGTTCGCTTTCAGCAAGGGCATCAGCGGCGCCCAGCTCAAATCCCAGAAAGGCATGGGCGACAATATCTGTATTTTCTGGCCCGGTCTGACGGCGATGGAGTACAAGGGCCTGCCCAAGGGCCGGAACATCTGGCCGACCGGTGACGATGTTACCTTCCTCAAAGAGAGCGCCCGCACGATTCACCGCATCTCGCCGGAGTTTCGACGCTGGAACCAGCCGGTCAAATACGGCCGCAACCAGACACGAAGTCCCGTTATCGGGATATGGCCGGAATTCGGCATCATGCGCAACCTTATCCCCCAAACCGGTTCCCGCTTCATCAACGACCTGGATATCCGGGACCAGCGCCGGGTGGTATTTATCGGTAATATTCTCAAAACCGATATATTCGGAGCTGAGGAAGCGGTCGGTAAACAGATCCTCATAAACGGCGCACCGTTCACCGTCGTTGGCGTGATGCAGGAGAAAAGACAGAACTCTTCCTACGGCGGCCGGGACAGCCGTATCGCCTACATCCCCTCGACCACTTTCCAGAGCATGTACACCAATCGTTATATAAGTAATTTCGTGGTGCAGGCGAAACCGGAATACAGCATGGAAGACACCAAGCAGGAAATTTACAACATCATGGGGAAAAAATACAAGTTCGACCCGACCGACCATCAGGCTCTCGGTACCTGGGACACGACCCAATCGTTCGCATTTCTGAAGACATTTTTCCAGGCGTTCGGCATTTTTCTCGTCGGTATCGGCGTCTCGACCCTGATTACCGGAGCGATCGGCGTCTCCAATATCATGAACGTCGTCCTCGAGGAGCGCACCAAGGAGATTGGTATCAAGATGGCGCTCGGAGCCAAAAAGAGCATGATTCTCTCGCAGTTTATTCTCGAAACCTTCCTGATTACCGGGGTGGGTGGCCTCCTGGGCTTCTTGTTCGCCTGGCTGGTGGTCGCCCTAGTGCCTTACGCCCATCTCGAGGACGCTATCGGGGTACCAGAGGTCGATTTCTATTCCGGGTTACTGGTAATCGTTCTGCTGGGTATTGTCGGTTTTCTGGCAGGTATTTTCCCGGCCCGAAGAGCTGCCAATCTCCAGCCGGTTCAGGCTTTAAAACTTTTTTAGGACCTTTATGCAACTCGTTACAATATACAATGTCTTCATCAGAGATTTTCGCAAACAGAAAAAGCGTATCGCCCTGACGCTGATAGCTCTCACCTGGGGCACTATTTCCATCATGCTCCTTCTGGCTTTCGGCGAGGGACTGCACCGCCAGATGCGAATAAACGAGAAAGGGCTGGGCGATAATATCGGTGTCATGTGGACTGGACAGACCACCAAAGCTTTTAAGGGGATGGGCAAGGGACGCCGCATCTGGCTTTACAAGGAAGACCCGGAATATCTGAAAGCGCAGGTACCGGAAATCGAAACCATCGGCGGCGAATATTCCCGCTGGGCTCAGAATATCAAATATAAAGATAAAATTTTCTCCGAACATATTACCGGAGTTCCCCCCTGCTATGAACAGATACGCAACCATATCCCCATACCGGGCGGGCGGATGATTAACCAGATCGATATGGATGAAAAACGCCGCGTGGCTTTCCTGGGATATGAGCTGAAAAACCGTTTGATGGGCGATGACGAGGCGGTAGGAAAGACAATTTTAATCAACAATATCCCTTTCACCGTCGTCGGCGTCATGATTGAAAAAATGATGATGAGCAATTATGAGGGTTCGGACGGGGATGTCGTGGTTATCCCGGCTACCACCTTCAAAGCCATTTTCGGCGACCGTTACCTCGATTATATCGTTTACAAAACATATACCCCGGACCAGATGGCTGAGACGGAGAAGAAAATTTTGGCGGCCATGTCGGCGAAATACCGCTTCGACCCGACCGATGACCGGGCGGTCTCCATCTGGGACACGGCTTCAAGCTCAAAAGAATTCGACAACATGCTGCTGGGCATTAAAGTCTTTCTCGGCATCATCGGCTTTTTAACCCTGCTGATTGCCGGGGTGGGAGTCGCCAACATCATGTATGTCTCGGTCAAGGAGCGCACCCGCGAAATCGGCATCAAGATGGCGGTCGGAGCGAAAAAAAGTCTCATTCTCTACCAGTTCCTGATTGAAGCCGTGTTGATTACTTTTTCCGGCGGGCTTCTGGGAATGGGCATAAGCTATGTTTTAACCGAAGGATTCAAACGGATACCGCTGAAGTCGGACATTCTCGATTTCATGGGTCGGCCGACCGTCTCTGTGGAAATCGGCGTAATCGTTATCGTCATCCTGGGACTGATGAGTTTGCTGTCGGGCTTGTTTCCGGCGATGCGTGCCGCCTCGACCAACCCGGTGGAATCGTTACGATATGAATAAGCAGAATTAAAAAAGAAAGTATCGGAGTCACGCCTATGATAAAGATGAGCAGTCTTCGCAAAACCTATTTTACCGGCCAGATAAAATTTGACGCTCTCAAAGGCATCGACCTGCACATTAAAAAAGGCGAGTTTATCGCCATCGTCGGACCGTCCGGGTCAGGTAAATCGACCCTGATGAATATCGCCGGGTGTCTCGATGTTCCGACCGACGGCAAGTACCTGCTCGACGGCCGCGATATCACTACCCTGACTTCCAACCAGCTCGCGGAAATCCGTAACAAGAAAGTGGGCTTCGTCTTCCAGGCGTTCAATCTCCTGCCTTACGCCACGGCGTACGAGAATGTCGAGGTCCCTTTGCTGTTCGCCGGACGCAACCGCCGCGCCCGCAAGGAACGAATCTCCGAACTGCTGTCACAGGTGGGCCTGGCCGACAAGGCCGCCAATAAACCCACCGAGATGTCCGGCGGCGAGATGCAGCGGGTGGCTATCGCCCGCGCCCTGGCCAATGACCCCGATATCATCCTGGCCGACGAACCGACCGGCAACCTGGACAGTAAATCCGGCGAACAAATAGTCAACATTTTTAATGAACTGTGGAACGTCGGCAAAACGGTAGTGATTATCACGCATGATATGAACATCGCCGGACGGGTCGAACGAATCGTCAAATTGAAAGACGGTTTTGTGGACACTAACGGCAATCTGGCCCGAGTTTGAAGTAATTCCGGCCAGTGCCATAGTTAATTATCCCGTCTGGGCACGGATGTCCCCGTACTTTGCTTCTTCCCGGTAAGCAAACTTACAACCACTACGGCGAGAAAAGCCAGAATAAAGGCCGGCACCAGTTCATACAGGGCGTTTTTCAAAACCGCGACTTCTTTCCAGATAACCGCCACCAGCGAGCCGGTGATAAGCCCGGCCAGGGCGCCCGCCTTGTTGGTGCGCTTCCATAGCAATCCGAGAATAATCACCGGGCCGAACGCCGCCCCCAGCACGCCCCAGGCGTACAGGACCAGGTGGAAGATGACCCGGTTTTCAGTTAGAGCGAAAAATATCGCCAGTATCCCCAACACGATTAACACCCAGCGGTCGAGCCGCTGGTAATGCCGCAGGTCACGAGCAGAATCGCCGGAAGAAGGCTTATTCTTTAGAAAAATATCGCGGGAAATGGTCGAGGATACGACAATCAACTGGGAATCAGCAGTCGAGCATATCGCCGCCACAATAGCGGCAATCACGAAACCGCCGATAATCGGCGGCAGCATTTCGGTGCAGGCCAGCGGCAGCGCCTGTTCCGGATCGTCGAGCACGCCGAAATACACCCTCGAGAAAAGACCAAAAAAGATAGCCCCGAAATACACCAGGACAAACCAGATGAAGGCGATTATCCCGCCCCTTTTAATGGTAACTTTATCTTTGGTCGCCATGAAGCGGGCTAAGATATGCGGCTGTCCAGGATAACCCAGACCGATACCGAACAAACCGACAAGAAAACCAAGCATGGCGAAGCCGACTTTACCCGAAGTAAAAGTCAGCAAATCGGGCGAAATGGCGTTTAATTGAGAGATGAAATGCTTATAGCCGCCGACTTCCGACAGCATGATGAAGGGCATCCCGATCAAAGCAATCACCATAAAAGACGCCTGGACGACATCTGTCCAGCAGATCGCCCTAAAACCACCTGTTATGGTATAGGTCAAAATTATCGCCGCGCCCGCCAGAACACCCAGCCAGTAAGGCAAATCGAAGACCGCCTCGAAAGCTTTACCAGCGGCGTTCATCTGCGCCGCGACATAACCCAGCATCGCCAGCGTGATGATAATTACCGGAATATATAACAGCGCCTTGGATTCTTTTCCGAACCGATGGCAAATATACTGAGGAATCGTCACGGCATTGTATTCTTTTGTCTTTTGCCGGAGTTTTTCAGCTAGAAAGAACCAGTTGAACAGATAGCCGGCAGCGATACCGGGCACAATCCAGAAAGCGGAAAAGCCGAACAGGTAAGCTTCCCCGACCAGACCGAGCATCACCCAGCCGGATTCGGAACTGGCTGAGGCGGATAAAGCCGACACCCATGAGCCCAACTCCCGGTTAGCCAGTACGAAATCATCGGTAGTCTGCTTCCGCCACCGGGTCGAATAAAGACCAATCAGGACAACCGCCGCAGAATATACGATAAACGAACCAATCAATAGAAAATTATAATTCACTTTTAACTCCCTATATTTTTTGAACCACTTTATTTGAAAATTATCCCCCGTGATTACTAAGTCAATTAAAATTATATAGTTACAAGGAAGCTGAGATAACTGAAACCGGTCAATTTATTTATTAAAAAAATTGTTGACAAAAATTTAATATTTATTAATTTATTATCGATTGTCCCCCTAAACCCTGCCTGTCATCCCTCCCTGTGTGCTCAATCCTCAGGCAGGGTTTTCCTTTGCCTAAAATTACAGCTGATAAAAAATAAACTTAACTGATTTCACCGTAACTCGTTTTATAAAACAAATAAATTCAACCCCGTCACGATGCAACGAATCCGTTGGTGAGTAAACAACAATAGACTTATCTTGTTAAACCGACTTTTTTTTGATAATTTAAGAAATACATGGTACCTGTCGATTACCACTCTTAGAGGAAACGATGAAACGATACAGCAGGTTAATATTAATACTTACGGTTCTCTGGCCCCTTTTACTGCCGGCGGAAAATCTGCCGGCGCTTCGACGCCAACCGATAATACTGCAAAAGACCGAAACACCGGTCTCAGCAAAAACATGCGACTATCTGAACAGACTCAATACGCCGACAGTCAAAATCTGGGTCTTTTTCAACGATAAGGGGGTACTCGATAAAAGCTCTTTTGACCGCGCCGCCGCCGCCGTCGAAATCAACGACCATGCCCGTAACCGCCGCGCCCGCGCAGGCCTCTCCGGTGTCGTTTTCGCCGACTTACCGGTCGCCCGGAATTATATAGAACACATTACCGCGCTGGGTGCCGAATACCGGCGAAGTTCCCGATGGCTCAACGCCGCCAGTTTCAAAATTACTCTCGACTTAATCGAACCAATCGCCGCCCTGCCTTTCGTAAATCGTATCACACCCGTGGCCGGCTTCAATCCGCGGGAGGAAGACACGTTCGAAGTTTCAATCCCGGTTCCGGAAAAGACCCCGGACGACATTGCCGCGTTGGACTACGGTAGTTCCGCCGCGCAGATGGTGATGATCAACATCCCCGCCGTACACGAACTCGGTCATAACGGCCAGGGAGTAATCGTCTGTCTCATGGACGGCGGTTTCAGGAAAACTCACCGGGTATTCGAACAGGCTTATGCTGAAAACCGGGTGCTGGCTGAATACGATTTTATTTTTGACGATGACGATGTCCAGAACGAACCCGAGGATGACCCGTCGCAGCACAACCACGGCACTTACTGCTGGTCCGTTCTGGGGGGCTGGGACCCGGGCAACTTGATTGGCCCGGCCTACGGCGCCTCGTTCTTACTGGCCAAAACCGAAGACATCCGTTCCGAGACTCCGGTGGAGGAAGACAACTGGGTGGCCGCGCTCGAATGGGCCGATTCGCTGGGAGCTGACGTGACTTCAACTTCGCTCAGTTATTCCAACTGGTACGAAGCGGAGGATTTCGACGGACAGACGGCGGTCATCACGGTCGCCGCCAACACGGCGGCGTCACTGGGCATTATCGCCTGCAACTCGGCCGGAAACTATGGCCCGGCTCCGGCTTCGATAAAGGCCCCCGCTGACGGTTTCGAACTTCTCGCAGTGGGAGCGGTTAACTCCTTCGAAGATATCGCCTCGTTTTCCTCGCGCGGTCCGACCTACGACGGCCGTCTCAAACCCGAGGTCAGCGCAATGGGCGTCAGCGACTACTGCGCCAACGGCTACGACGACAGCGCGTTCACCTACAAAAGCGGAACCTCGTTCTCCTGCCCGATTGTCGCCGGAGCGGCGGCGGTCCTGCTATCCGCCCGACCCGACCTGACTCCCTGGCAGATACGCAAAATTTTGATGAAATCCGCGGACCGCGCCGACGCCCCCGATAATAACTATGGCTGGGGGATTATCGATGTTCTCGCGGCGCTCGAAATCGAGGATGTTTGTGGCGACGCCGATGACAACGGCAGTTTTACCCTCGCTGATTTCGATTACCTGACGGCTTATTTCTACGAGGGCGGTCCGGCTTTGAATTTCCCGGAGTCGGGCGATGTTGACTCAATTAACGGCCTGAACCATAACGACCTTCAGTACCTGGCGGATTATTTCTACGGCTCCAGTGCGCCCGGCCCCTATTGCCGACCCTACCCGGTCGAAGACCTGATTATCTCGGACGACACCCTTGAGATCCGTAGCCCGGCCGTCCCCCCCGGTCAGACCTCCTGCCTTATCGAACTGTATCTGAAAACCAACAGCGCCGTCCCCGGTCTCGCCCTGCCTTTCTTATACAGTTGTTCGACCGCGACACCCTATCTTGATTCGATTTCTTTTACTGGATCGCGATACGAATCTTACAGTCACCGGTATGGTTTGATTGACCAATCAGAGAAAAAAGGCCTGCTCGGAATCATCAATACCGGTGAAAACATTCCCGGCTCTGAAGAAGGTTTAATTGCATCGCTGCACTTCACCCTCGCATCATCGAGCGACACCCAGCACATTTTCATCGATACGACAATATATAGCCGTTATAACGAGATACTGCTGTCCAGAGCGACCACCCGGCTCGAGGCTGTCCGTCCGGTCATAACCGGATTAAACCGTTTTGTCAATCCGATTTTGCATGTCATGACTACCGGCAGCGACGAAACCGGCGACGGCAATTTGTTTAATCCCTTCGCCACTATCCAGAAAGCCATCAACGAGCTGAACGGTCAGGACACCATTCTGGTGCATGAGGGTGTTTATATTGGTGAGGGAAACGTCAATATTGAATTTTTCGGCCATCGGGTCGTTTTGAAATCAGCCGGGGAACCGGGTCTGACTGTCATCGACGGCGCGAATTCCGCCCGGGGTTTTCATGTCAACGGCGGTGAGGATTCTCTGACGGTTATTGACGGCTTCACGGTTATAAACGGTTTCGCCGCCGCCGGCGGAGCGCTGGACTGTGTGAACGCCTCGCCGACTTTTAAGAATTGTGTATTCGCTCATAATTCCGGCTGGGGCGGTGCTCTTTTCTGCAACGGCTCCTCGCCGCACTTCATCAACTGTACTTTCGCCTGCAACAGCTCGACCTACAACACCCTGGGCGGGGCCGTGTTCTGTCTGGGGATGTCGGGACCGCTTTTTAAAAATTGTATTTTCGCCTTTAACGCTCCCGGCGACGCCTTCTATTGTCAGGATGTTAGTCCCGGCCCGATTTTACAATGTTGCGATGTTTTCGGCAACGAAGCCGGCGATTGGACCGGATGTATCGCCGACCAGAAGAACATTGAGGGCAACTTCTCGTTCGACCCCTTCTTCTGCGATACGCTGGCGGACAACTACGATATCCGGGCGGCCTCCCTCTGCTCCCCGGAACACAACGACTGTCACGAGCTGATAGGCGCGGGGCAGGTTGATTCGAGTTGTGTCGGTTGTTGCGATGGCCTGACCGGCAATATTGACTGCTCGGCGGAAGATACTCCCGACCTCGACGACATTCTTCGTCTGATTGATTATCTTTACCTGTCGGCTGAGCCTCTTTGCTGTCTTGAGGCCGCGGATTGCAACGGAAGTTACGGTGAACCCGATATTACCGATATAACCAGATTGATTGACCATCTTTATCTGTCACACAGCGTCCTGGCGCCGTGTAAATAAAAAAATAGAAAAATTAAAAAAGGACTGTCATGACCTGACAGTCCTTTTTTTTATATTTAAACCGTTAGAACAGTGAAATTCATATTTCACGGAACGACCCACAAGCCCTGCCTGCAAATTTCCGCTTTGTTCTTTTCAGGCAGGGTTTTTAAATTAATTATTATCCGTTCCAGCCGGCCAGCCGGGTCATCATCCACCAGAACGCCCGCCCCTTCAAATAACAGTTGAAACAATGAGAATGGGCGCAGCTGCCGCAATCCTGGCAATCGTGCGAATCACACCAGTCCGAGCACCACAGACAGGCGTCGGTATCGTCGGGATAATAATTCCCGGCCGGGTCGTAGCTTTCGATATCGGCAAAATCGAAAAGAATCTTGTTGTGTTCGGTGCAATATTGCCGAATCTGGTTGTTGCAGGCGTACAGGTTACCGTCGATACCCGTACTATCGAGATGACCGGTCATATAGACAAAAGTCACGCCGGGATAATCCAGCTCCAGCCCGTTCATGGCATTGAGATAGATATCGATGCCCTCGACGGTGTTGTCCGAGGCGCCGCCGCACCAAGACCAGATCACGACATTAATATCACTGCCGGGCTGATCCAGACGTGCCCGGGTAATCGGCACCCAGCTGGTGTCGCCGTTATGACCGAGGTCGTCACTATACTCCGAAAGCGACAGCGTACCCTCGCCGTTATTGTAATCGAGCACCATATTCTCCGAACGAACCATCGCCATCCCCGTAACAATCTGGCTGCCGTGCGAGGTATGCCCGTAGAAAATATTGTATTTGTTCTTGACCGAATCGATAAAAGCCGCCGGGATATCGGCATAATCCAACACCGCCTCATGACCGGCGATAATCAGTTCCGGATTGTTGTAAATATTGCTGTCGGTGGCGCTGTCGGAATCATCGCTGCAACCGGCCAGCAGAAAAAAAAGGGCAAATATAAGGCTCGAAACAGCTATTTTCATGATAACCCTCCTCAAAGATAATATCCAAGGCTTTATTACCTATTCGTCATTTGGAGCAGGTAAATTTAGAAAATCGCAAAATTTCTCGTATGTCATTTAAAGACAACGTGATAATAACTTTGTAATCGAAACCGTAAAAATAAAAAAAAGGTTGGGTTTATCAACAATAATTTTCAGGCTTTTTTAAGCTTCAACAGAACCGAAATTACGGTGACAATTAAATATATCGCCCCAGCGAGAATGATAATCGTCGCCCCGGCGGGAAGGTCCGGGCCGTAGCTTATGCCCAGACCGAATGTCATCAGGAAAATACTCAGCAATACCGCGATGACCATCATTTGCCACAACTTCCGGGAAAAAAATCCGGCCACCGCCACCGGCAAGGTCAAGAACGCTATTACCATGACTATCCCGACCACCGTAGTCAGTATCACCACTGTCAGCGCGGTCAGGCACAAAAGCAACAGGTGATAAAACTGGACATTGATTCCCCTGACCCGGGCGAATTCTTCATCGAAACAAACGGCGGCAATCTGTTTGTGAAAGAGAAACCCGACCGTGACTACCAGCGCGTCTAGAGCGGCGATCAGCCACAGGTCCCCCAGCGAAACCATCAGGATATTTCCGAACAGGTAGCTCATCAGGTTTTCGTTATAGCCGGGGGTTCGGGAGATAAAGACAATCCCTACCGCCATCCCGATCGCCCAGATAGCGCCAATAACGGTATCTTCTCTTTCCTTGAGATAGAAACCGACCAGGGCGATTGTCACGGCGCAGGCCAGCGCCGCCAAGACCGCGCCATGCAGAGGCTGCAGCCAGGAAATCTCATAGGCGGTTTTCAGGTAATAAGCCAGACCCATACCGCCGAGAACGCTGTGGGCGATGCCCCCGGCGATATAAGTAATCCGCCGTACCACTACATAGGTTCCTACCACTCCGCAGGCCACACTGGCAAGCACCCCGGTCAGCAGGGCATACAACATGAAATCGTGACGCATGACAGCGTCGAAAAATTCCGTCAAGACCCGGATTCCTCCTTGCTTTTATGACCATGCCGCACCAGCCGGACCTGACCGTGGTAAAGCTCGCTCAATATTTCGTCGCCGACCTCGGTGGTCGGATGCACCGCCACCCGGCGGTTAACGCAGACGACATTTTTCACTGATTGCGACACGAACGCCGGGTCGTGCGACACCATCACCACCGTAAACTGCCGGTTAAGACGATGCAGCAGTTCATAGAGGTCCCGGACTACCAGCAAATCGAGATTGGCGGTCGGTTCGTCAAGCAGCAGTAGTTTTGGGTTGGCCGCCAGGGCGCGGGCAATCAACAATCGCCGCTGCTGTCCCCCGGAGAGAGTCGCAAAATGGCGGTCGGCGAATTCCTTCAGACCGACCTCCTCCAGCACTTTCACCGCCGCCAGCCGGTCGTTTTTCCGAAATGGCCCGAATCGATGCCCATTGCCCAGCCGTCCCATCAAAACGACATCGAGCACGCTCACCGGGAATTTCAAATCGAGATGAGCGTGCTGCGGCATATAGCCCATCAACGCCCGGGCCTGGCGGGGAGTCCTGCCGAACACCCGCACCTTACCTTCCGAAGGTTGCAGCAAGCCCAGCATCAGTTTCAACAGAGTCGTTTTCCCGCCGCCGTTGGGTCCGACAATCCAGATAAATTCTTTGGCGCCTATCTCCAGGTTGACATCCGCCAGCACGGCTGTTCTGTCATACGTAAACGAAACCTTTTCGAGCTGTATCACCGGGCCGGCAAAATTAAAATCGTTCATATATTCTATTCCTTTATGGACAGCGCCCGGACCATTTCATCCGCCATGAACGTCAGGTTGTTGAAATAATCTCTTGCGAGTGGATCAAGCTTCACCACCCGACCGTTTACCGCCGCCGCAATAGTCACGGCGCTTTTGACGGCAAATTCCGGCTGGACAAAAATAATCCTTATATCCTCGGCTTTCGCCTGCTCAATCAGGGCGGCCAGCTGGCGCGCCGAAGGTTCTTTACCCTCAGTCTCCACCGCTACCTGGGTCAAACCGTAACGGTCGGCAAAATATCCGTACGAGGGATGAAAAGCATAAAATTTACGACCGGCATAAGGTTTGATTTTCTGTTCAATCGCCATGTCCAGACTGTCCAGACGGCTCTGGAGAAGTTCGAGATTCTTTCGATAAACCGCCTCGCGGGCGCTGTCCTCGGCTGAAAGAGCTTTAAAAATATTTTCAGCTTGGATTTTGACCAACGGCGGCGACAGCCAGATGTGCGGGTCCCGGCCGTCTTCATGCTCATGACCGTCATGGTCATGACCTTCCATCGCGCGCAGAGTTATTCCCTGCCGGGTGTCTATCAGTTTCAAGTCCTTGAAAGTCTTCTGCACCTTCTCGACCAGATGTTTCTCGAAGGGTACCCCGATATAGAAAAAAAGCCGCGACGCCGCCAGGCGCGTCATTTGTTTCGGACTCGGTTCATAGGTAGCCGGGGACTGCCCCGGGCCAACCAGAACTTCAACCTCAACCAGATCCCCCGCAATCTGCTCGACGAAGAACGCCTGCGGCATTATACTTACGAAGACCTGGAGTTTTGTTTCCGGCTCGTCTGATTGAGGTGATTCGGAAGCCACAACCGAAGCTAACGATATAAGAAAAAACGCCAGACCGCCCGGAACCAGCAATTTACATTTTCTTGCAAACGAGATAATTCTCATGACACTCTTCACATTCTACGATTTTATGGTCGGTTGCCAGCCGGTCCCAGTGTTTTTTCTGATCCGGGGTCAGGATGCCCGTACCACCGCAGAGAGGACAGGTATTTTCCAGAGCGTTTAAAACCGCCATCCGGATAAACTCGGAACGGTTAGATACATGGCTGATTGCCTCAGCCAGCGAAGTATCGACCTTGAAAGTGATTATCTCCGATTTCTGTTTTCTCATCTCAAACCTGATTGTTATAGATTAATTTTCAGTATTATTACTTTGTAATACATTTTTTGTCAAGTTGTTTCAATTATTTTATTAAAAACCCGGAAAAGGTTGAAATATCAAAAAATAAGTTTCCGGGCCAAACTTGACAGCCATCCTGGTTTTGACTATCATGGCACCCATTATGAACAATAAGATAATCAAATCCGCCAGATGGTCGCGATTTGTCTCCACCCCGGCGGTATATTTCCTACTAACCGCGGTTACCCTGACCATTTTTTTCGAGATTTGGCGGCTACTTCTCCTGCTTTTATCAGGCGAACTGAGCGCCAATGTCCCGTCGGGTATTTTGTTCGAGTCGTTTCTGGTCGGGCTTCGGTTCGATTTCGCCATCAGCAGCTACATCGCCCTGCCGTTATACGTACTCGGGAACCTTCCCGGACTGGACATTTCCCGCAACCGGACAATGCGGGTGATTAATTTCACCTCAATGTCCCTGGTGGTGGCGCTGTTGTTTTTCATGCAGTTGACGGATATCGAGTTTTTCAAATTTTTCAATTCCCGCCTGAATGGCATCGCCCTGACCTGGGCGAACACACCGGGGATGGTTTTGCCGATGATCTGGAAAATGTACCCGGTGGTGCGTTACCTGTTGCTGTTCGCGGCCATGTTCCTCGCCTTCTTTTTTGTCATGCGTCTGATAAAACGCCGGGTCATATTGAATCAGCTGCAATCGCCGGTCTGGATCAATTTGGTTTATATCCCGGTCATGCTGGCCATTTTCATAATCGGAGCGCGGGGGCGGTTGGAGGAAAAAACGCCGCTTCGCTGGGGCGCCGCCTATTTCTCGAGCTACGACTACGCCAACCAGCTTGCCCTTAATCCCGTTTTCACTTTCATTTACGACGCCATATACGACGCCGACAAGAAAAACCAGATTAAAAAACAGATGGACGAGATAAACATCACCGATGCCGACAGCGTGGTTCGGGAAATTCTGGCCCTGCCGCCTCTGGAGGACAATTCCAGCCCCGAGCGGATTTACCGGGAAGTTACATTCGTACCTGAGAATCCCAACCCGCCCAATGTCATCCTGATAATCATGGAATCGTTCGGCTCGACCCGCATCGGCTGTCTGGACAACCGTTTTCCCTACCAGATTACGCCACGGTTTGATTCGCTGGCCGATCACGCTATTTTGTTTACGAATTTTTATTCCGCCGGAGAGCACACTTATACGGGTATTTTCTCCACCCTCTACGGCTACCCGACCCTGTTCGGTAAATCAGTTTTGAAAATGGTTACCGGTCAGAACAAATTCTGGGGTCTGCCGTCGATTCTGCGCGACAAGGGCTACGAGACCATTTTCTTCACCACTCACGATCCTCATTTCGACAACATGCAGGGCTTTCTGATGGCTAACGGGATGATGAAAATTTATTCGGTTTTCGATTACGATCCCTCGGTGAAAATCAGCACCCTGGGCGTTCCCGACCATGTCATGTTCGACCGGGCTTACGAGGAACTGGGCAAACGAAACGGCGAACGTTATTTCGCCACCCTGTTGACATCGTCGAATCACGGGCCGTGGATAATACCCGAGGTTCCTTTCGAGCATATTCCCGAAGAAGACGAGGAATGGCACGTCCGGCTGGACTGCTTCAAATATTCCGACTGGTCACTGGGTTATTTTCTGAACAAGGTCAACAACGACCCGGCTTTTAAAAACACTCTGATCGTGGTCACGGCCGACAACGGCGTCAAGCACGACCCCATCACCGACCACGACCTCACCCAGTTCCAGATGCCGCTTCTGATATATAACACCGACTGGAAATGGGACAAAGGCGTGCGCAATAACCGGCTGGGCAGCCAGATCGATATCGTCGCCACCGTCATGGGGCAGGTGGGACTCAACTATCACGACTACACTTTCGGCCACGACCTGCTCGACACCACGAAGGCGATTACCGATTACGCCCATTTTTCGGAATGGTACAAGGTGGGATATATCGAGGGCGATTATCACGTCATTGCCCGTTTGAACGGTCCGACCAGTTTTTACCGGCTCGAGAACCGCCGTCACAATATCATGGATTCACTGCCGGAACTCGGCCGGGAATACGAGAAAAAAGCGCTGTCAATTTTTAAGGTCGCGTACGACAACATGTCCTGTCCGCTAAAAGACACCCTCACCACACCTCATTAAAGGTAAGTTTACGGCATGACCAAACCCCGACATATTCCGGCCCCGGTTATATATTCCCTCGCAGTCGCTGTCGTGCTGGTTCTGTTTCTGGCGCTCTGGCGCTTTATCCTGCTGGTTTTGTCCGGCGGATTCCAGACCGATGTTCCCGGGAGGGCGTTGTTCGAATCGTTTTTGGTCGGGATGCGTTTCGATTTCGTCATCGTCTCTTACCTCGGTCTGATTTGTCTTTTTCCCGGCGTGATACCGCTCGTTGATATTCAGCGGCGCCGGCAATCACGGAAAATCCTGACCGTGTTGTTGTTCGTACTGACTTCAACGATGTTTTTCTTACACCTCGTCGATATCGAATTCTTCAAGTATTTCAACGCCCGTCTGAACGGCGTGATTCTTATCTGGAACGATAGCCCTGCGATCGCGCTGTCGATGGTCTGGGGGATGTATCCGGTCGTCAGGTATTTACTGATGTACGCCGCGCTGGTCATCGCTTTCATTTTTATAGTCCTCCGGCTCCAGCGGGGTCTGCTTTACAACCGCCCCGTCTTCAAACCCCCGTTCGGTTGGCTGTTCAGCCTGCTGGTTCTGACGCTGTTCGTTATCGGCTCGGCGGGACGGCTCAGCTCCTACGCTCCAATGCGCTGGGGAGTGGCTTATTTTTCCGAGTACGACTATGCCAATCTACTGGCCCTCAACCCGACTTACACCCTGCTTCGCGATATCCTCTACGATGCCGGCAGTAAGGAACAGGTTCGCGAAACGGTCGAAGCCGTAACTTTTCCCGGAGCCTACGACGAAGTGCGTCAGTTGTTCGGGATGCCGCCCGATACGACCGGCGCACACCCCCGCCTGGTGCGGCGCGTGACGTTCGACCCGCCGAATCCAAACCCGCCAAACGTTATCGTCATCATGGGGGAATCGCTGGCCGCGAACAAAATCGGCGTGCTCAACAACCAACACCCCTGGGCGATGTCGCCCAATTTCGACGCTCTGAGCCGCAAGAGCATTCTCTTTACCAATTTCCATTCCTGCGGTATGCACACCTACTGCGCGATGATATCCGCCCTGTGCGGTAACCCGCACCTGATGGGTAAGCTGATTATCAAACAGGTGACCGGAGAAAATCATTTTTACGGCCTGGCTTCGATACTGAAAGATAACGGCTACGACACTTATTTTTTCTCCACCCACGACCCCCATTTCGACAACATGCAGGGTTTTCTTAAATCCAACGGTTACATGTATTACAGCTCTGTTTACGACTATGCCGATTCACAGCGAATCAGCCAGTGGGGAGTGCCCGACCATGTCATGCTCGACACCGCCTATACCCGGCTCAGTCGCATCAAAAACCAGCGTTACCTGGCGACGATTATGACGGTGTCGAATCACGGACCGTGGTACGTGCCCGAAGAAGCCGATTTCGAACGCATTCCCGACACCGCCGACCAGGCCGACCGGCATAACGCCTTCAAATACGCCGACTGGGCGCTGGGCCGGTTTCTCGATAAAATCGAAAACGACCCGGCTTTCGCCAACACTCTCATCGTTATCACCGGCGACAACGGTTTCCTTTACAAGCCGACTGCCGACCTCGACCTGTCGATTTTCGAAATCCCCCTGTTGATTTACAACACCGATTGGAACCTGAAAGAAGGCGTCCGCATCGACCGCCTGGGTTGTCACCTGGATTTGATCCCGACCGTCATGGGGCAAGTAAAAATCAACTACGACAATTACACTTTTGGTCACGACCTGGCGGATTCGCTGTCACCGGCGACCGGTTACGCCCACATGACCGAATGGAATAAAATCGGATATATCGAAGGAGACTACTACCTGATAACGCGGCTCGACGGTCCGGAATCGCTGTACCGTCTGTCCGACCGTGCGACCGATATCGCCGCTGACCATCCGGACCTGGTCGAAGAGTATAAACGCAAGGCGCTGGCGCTTTACCAGACCGCCTATTATAACATGAAACTTCCCCTGAAACCCAAAAACCACCCATGACCCGTTCCCGATACATTTCAACGCCGGCGGTTTATTTTCTTTTTATCGCCATTACCCTGACTCTGTCCTTTGAGCTTTTCCGTCTGCTTGATTTGATTATTTTAAGCGGACGCGCCGAAGGCATCCCCGCGGGTGATATTTTATTCTCTTTTATCGCCGGCCTCCGTTTCGATTTTTCCATCACCAGCTATATCGTGCTACCGCTGTACCTGCTGAGTATTCTTCCCTTAATCGATATCGAGCGCAACCGCTACATTCGCGGTTTTATTTCCCTGCTCCTGATTCTTTTGACGGCTGCGGTCTTTCTTTTACACACGGTCGATATCGCATTTCTCCGCACTTTCAACGCCCGCCTGAACGACTATTTCATAAAATGGAGCGAGCACCCCGAAGCATCAACAAATCAATTATGGGGACTTTTCAGCGGTATCGCTTATCTCTTGCTGTGGGGCGCCGTACTCACTGCTTTTGTCTGTCTGAATAAAAAGCTGAACGGGAAACTGTTCAAGACCGGACAAAAATCGCCGGTTTGGACGCATCTGCTCTATTTGCCGCTGCTGCTCGTCATTTTCGGGTACGGTGCACGGGGACGTATCGGAGCTGAAGAACCAATGCGCTGGGGTCTGGCTTATTTCAGCGCCTACGATTTCGCCAATACGCTCGCACTTAACCCGGTGTTCACTTTCACCCGGGATGTTTTCTTCGACGCCCCGGTAAAAGCCGAGACGGCGGCGTTGATGCGCGAAGTAACGGTCCCCAACGCCGAGAACATCACCCGCCGATTACTGGACCTGCCGGAGATGACCCCGGCGACCGCCGGTCAACGCCTGAAGCGACCGGTGCGGTTCGACCCGCCAAGCCCGAACCCGCCCAACGTCATTTTGATAATCATGGAATCTTTCGGTTCCTCGAAAATCGGCGTTCTGGACAATTTCTATCCCTACGACATCACGCCCTGTTTTGACTCGTTGGCGGGCGAGGGTCTGTTGTTCACAAATTTTTATTCCTGCGGCGAGCGGACTTTCGCCAGCCTCATCGCCGCTTTGTATGGCTATCCGCCCCAGTACGGCAAGCTAATCGTCAAACAGGTGCCGGGGCAAAATCATTTTTGGGGATTGCCGTCGGTGCTGAAAGCCAACAGCTACCGCACCGAGTTCTACACTACCAGCGACCCGCATTTCGACAACATGCAGGGGTTTTTGATGGCCAACGGAATTTCGAAAGTGTATTCGATGTATGACATGGGAGAGGAGCAGTCGCTCAGCTGGATGGGCGTGCCCGACCATGTCATGTTCGATTACGCTTATAACCGGCTCAAGGCGGAGAGCAACGATAAATTTTTCTCCCTGCTGCTGTCGGCCTCGAACCACGGCCCGTGGCTGTTGCCCGATGTCCCTTTCGGGAAATTCCCCGACAGTCTTCCCGAGGCTCACAAGCTGAACGCTTTCAAATATTCCGACTGGGCGCTGGGACGGTTCGTCCGACAGATCCAGAACGACCCGGCGTTCGACAACACCTATATCGTCATCACCGGCGACAACGGCTCGCCGTACGATAAAGCGGCTGACCTGGAAATTACTCATTATCAGATTCCATTATTGATTTTGAAAACCGGTGATCAGGGTATCGTCTCGGAACGCAACACGCGGCTGGGCAGCCATCTCGATTTGTTTTCCACGCTGATGGGCTTACTGCGAATGGATTACGATAATTATTCATTCGGGAAGGATCTGCTCGACACTGTCGCGGCCATTACCGATTTCGCGCACTTCACGGAAAAAGACAAAATCGGCCATGTCGAAAACGGCTATTACCTTATCAACCGCCTGCACGGCCCTGAGGCGCTTTATAAACTGCCGGATAAGAAAACCGATATCGCCGCACAACATCCCGATATTGTTGAGGACTTCCACATTAAATCGACCGCTATATTCCAGACCGCCTATTACAACATGACGCGTCCGCTCGACACCGCCAGCCAGCACCCATAGAAAAGCCGGACGTTTTTCAAAACGCCCGGCTTTATTTGCCAATCTTTATCAGTTATGCTCTTGAAACAATTTATAAATGCGGTTTCTTATCCCCGGCCATGAATCTCTCCGTCGGCGCTCAGTTCTGTTCTTTATTGACCCACCAGCGGGCGATAAGAGGCAGAACCACAACCTGGCCAACCGCCGCGAACAGACCGGGTACCAGCGCGGCCTGGAAATAAACCGTCAAACTACCGCTGACGCCAAAACCGGCCAGCACGGTCGCCGCGAATACGACCCGGCCGACCACCAGCGCGATTATCACAGCCAGAAAGGAATTGAGGCGGAATTTTTCGACCAGCAGCCCGGCCATAAAGCCATAGGCGAACAGCTCGACCGTCATCGCCGGCAGCATGGCCGGATATGGCATGCCGGAAACCAGATAACTGGCCATCGGGGCAAGCAGACCGGTCAGCGCGCCGCCGCGCCAGCCGTACACCAGCCCGGCCAGAATCACCGGCCAGTGCATCGGCAGCAGCACCCGCACCGGGGCGCCGTTCAGATGCGCCACTACTGGCAGAGCTACCGCGGCTCCGATCAAGACCAGTTGAAACACCAGAGAACGCACCCCCCAGAATGTCAGCGTCCGGGCTTTGAGCTCGGCAACCGCCGCTTTACGACCTGTCATGATTTACTCCTTTTATTCAAAAGTCAAAACAGTCATAACCATCCACAATGATAAAGGGCCTGATTTTACAGTCAAGCCCTTTTAAGAAAATATATGTTTATTTTAAGCTATGTTATAAGCGCTACCGGGTGCTTTTTATATCTATTTCATCAGTATCATTTTCTTCACCGCCGTAAAGCTATCGGCCCGAAGGCGATACAGGTACACCCCGCTGGCAACCTGTTCCCCGACATCGTTGGTACTGTTCCAGGTTACGGTATGGTTCCCAGCCGACATCTGACCGTCGACCAGCGTCCGGACTACCTGGCCCCGGATATTGTACACCACCAGTTCGACGTTTCCCGCCGAGGGCAGGTTGAACTCGATTGTGGTGCTGGGGTTAAACGGGTTGGGATAATTGGCCGAGAGCGAATAGTTATCGGGCAGATTATTCGCATCGTTGTCCGTATCCATCATGACATCGATAAAGCTGACGACTTTAGCGCTGCTGTAGGCGGCTGTCGCGACCTCGACCAGGACGCCATCCCCGACTCCGGTCACCAGGGGACCCGAATGAATGCCTTTACCGCCCAGATGGCTCGGGCCGATAAACACTCGCGTAAAGCCGTCTTCATAATTGGAAATGAAATGGAGCTCGTCATCCTCGAGCACCGGCGAAACCTCGCCCGAAAATTTCAGATACACCGCTCCAAGCGAGTCGGGACTGTTAAAATTCACCGTCACGACCCCGCTGTTCTGGGCGAAACGAGCGGTATCGGGACTGGCCGCGACCGTATCGAACATGCCGATATCCCCGGCCAGGCGCCGGTTCAACAGCATAAGGTCCTCGACCGTCAACGGTATGCCGTCGCCATTGATATCCGAGTTTGCCGTAGCTTCCTCGATATAAGGTTCGAACACTTCCGTACCGTAGACGAAATAAGTAATATACATTACCCAGTCGGCGATTGTATAGGCAAGTCCGTCCAGATTCAAGTCACCGCGGTCGTAGATTGTATCTTTACAGAGGAGATTAACCCCACCGTTATAAAAATCGACAGCCCGATAAATGCCGCCAAATACCGGCGGGGAATTCAGACAGGTGTCGTTGGCGCCCTGGTATGTCGGAAAGATAACGGTACTACCATCGTCGGGATTAACCTGTATCCAGTCATCTTCGTCCTTGTCAAAAACGTTATTTGAGATGTAAAGTTCATAACCGGTTTCATCGGACAGTATATTATCACCGCAATCAACCCAGTAAAAACGAATCGGTACAAAAAAGCACTCTAAGGCAGGGTCGTTCGGTACCAAAAAGTTCATTGAAAAGAGAGAATTATCTCCCTCGATATTGTAACAGCTCGGGTGATAATCACCGTTGTTGGTCTCGGCTAACCCGACTATGCGTACGAGACCTGACGGGCAGGTGCTGTCGCAATCCGGGAAAGGCCCCATACGATAAATGAAATACTCCCAGGCGCAGTTGGAGTAAAATTCGGAACTGTCGGTACTGGCCTGGATAAAAGTCAGGGCACTGGCATTATAGGCTATTATAAAATCAAACCCACCAATATTCACTTCAGTATTCATCAGGACATCGATATTCTGGTACAGGCCCTGCATGACATCGTTTTTCGTTTCTATTTTAACCTCGAACTGAGTAGCCCGGACGACTTCGACCGTACTGACCACCTTCGCCCCGAAATAGGTGGCGGTGACGGCTTCGACCAGCGTTCCGTTTTCAACCCCGGACAACAGCGCGCCGGCGTGAATACCGTATGTATTTAAAATATTGTAAATAAAGACGTGCGTGTACTCGCCGTCGTAATGGTACCCCAGACTCACACTGTCGGCCTCGAGCACCGGCGTTATATCGCCCGTAAATTTAAGATACACCGCCCCGAGAGAGTCAGCGCTGTCGAAAGTCAAAGTTACCGTTCCCCCGTCCTGCACGAAACGGGCTGTATCGGGACTGACGGCGACGGAATCCGGCTCCGGCTCGACATCCCCATACAGCACTCGTACTAACCAGACGAAATCCTCAACCGTGAGGTTAATGTCATCGTAGTTTGCATCCGAAGCTTCTATCGCGGCTTCGAAATAAGCTCCGAAAACATCGATACCGTAAAGGAAATAATCCCGGAACAGGTTAGCATCGGCGAGCGTGTACTGCAGACCATCCATATTCAGGTCACCTTCAGGATCAATCATATTATCACATAGAATTTGAATCCCGCCGTTATAGAAATTTATATTCCTGAATATGGGTTTGTAATTCATCGTGCCGACACAACTTTCTTCAGCGCCCTGATAAGTGGGGAACTCAATCGTGCTCCTGTCGTCCGGCGTAATGTTAACCCAGCCATCCATACCGTTTTCATCAGCGACGTCGTACACATTTTCCGAGATGTAAAGCTCTGTCCCCGACTCATTGCTGAAGGAATTGTCGCCGCAGTCCAACCAGTAAAATCTGATAGGTACGAAGGTACATTCATAATTATAGTCGTTCGTAACTAAAAACTTGAGCGTAAAGAGAATGCCGGTACTGTCAGTGTTGAAACAGCCCGGGTGATAATCACCGTTGTTAGTTTCGGCTATACCGACCACTTTAATCTGACCCGAGGGACAGTTGTCGTCGTCACACGAACCGAACGGCCCGAACCGATAGTCAAAATACTCCCAGCCGCATTCGGTAAAGAGAACGGAAGTGGTATCTAACGCCCCCATGAAAGCCAAAGCCGAGGCATCATAAGCGAACGCCAATTCAAATCCGCCTATATCTATTTTGGAATTGAGCGTGACGTCAACATCGGCATACTGGCCTTGAAGCTGGTCGTGAACCTTTTCAATGGCGACTGTCATCGGAATTTCCGCAGTTACCGTGAAATTGCAATAAGCTGTATCGGTACCGTCGGTAACCGCCGGCGTTATCGAGAAAGTCTTCCCCCGGTCAGCTTCGTCCAGTTCCAGGATAACTTTAAAACCAGCATTATAAATCCCGTAATCTTCGTCTATATAGATATTCCCGACCGGTTGAGGAGAAACGTCTGCTAATAAGTATTTCAGGGTATCACACATATTGTCGTCGTGAACATACACCTTGATTTCCTTTTCCAGACCGGACATGGCTATCTCTTTGCCGCAAGGGCTGTTGGGGTCGTCGGTAAATACCGGCGGAACGTTACCGTTAACGTCCACCATGAAACGGGCGTTATTCTCTGGCGAAGTTATCGCCCCGGCATAAATCGCAGCTATCTCGACCTCGAACACCTGACCGGTATCTCCCAAACCCGGCTCGTACTGCCAGACACCATAATATTCACTAAAATTACCGGGACCATTCAGTAATTTATAGGTTATCCCCAGGGAATCATTAGTCTCGGGATCAAACGCCTGAAAATTATAGTAGGCGTGACCGCATCTGGCAACGAAGATCGTATCCGGCATATCGCGGAACTCCGGTGCGGGGATATCGGTTCGGGTATCGATAACGACCTTAGCGGTGGTGCTTATCTCACCGGCGGAAGCTTTGAGAGTAAAAATAAACCTTTTATCGGCGTCGCCTGCCAGAGCCCTGAAAACCAGGTTGTCTTTCGGGTCGATTAAGGTGACTCCCTCGGGTTCGGGCATCACTGACTTAATCTCGAGCGTATAACCGCAATTATAAGAATCCTGAACTTCGACGGGTATCGTCATCAACCCCGGCGCCTCGGCCAAAAATGCTTTGGTATAAGCTACCCCGTCAACAATGATTCTGGGTACCGTCGCCCCCAGATAGACCTTGAACCGGCAGTTTTCGTCCCCTTCGGTCCGGTGACCACTTTCTCCTATCGAGGCCGAGATTTCCACCTCGAAATTTTTATCTTCACCCTGCTCATAAAGGTAAGACCAGACCCCGGTTTTGCTGTCAACCTCACCCGGACCGGTTTCGAGATGATAGCGGATACAGCGGGCGCTGTCGGCGTTGGGATGAACCGCTTTGACCTGGAAAAAGATGGTATCCAAAATACAAGCCCTTACCCGGCCGTTGTCGTCGCCGGGACAATCTACGAAATAAGGCTTCGGTGGGCAGTCCTCACCGGCGAAGGCTAAAGACACTGAAAAGCCGATAACCACAATAAAAAGAATAATTTTTTTATACATTTTTTTCCCTGTAAATAAAAGAAGTAATCTTGACTATACTTATATACATTATAAGAATAAATTCTATTTTGTCAAGAAATGACGTACCGCCGATACAGCATTAGGCGGAGAAAAAATATTCATAAAAGCTTGTAAATACCGGAAATATAGCTTATTCTAATTCTTGAAAATCTGAATAAAATATTCATAAAAGAAAGGAGAGAAACGGTCATGTTTCGCCCTTATCAAAAAATTATATTTACCCTGATCCTGTCAGTTTTCTTAATCTCCAGCCTCTCGATTAAGGCCGAGGACCTGGGTTATATGATGCCGCCCAAGGCGTTAGCGGATTTAATCGACGCCCCTTATTCGCCCCAGGTATCGGTCAGCCCCGAC
>JBMOKZ010000045.1:0-3654 GCA_049324195.1 Candidatus Zixiibacteriota bacterium
GCCTCAAGATAGCGATCGAGGTCGTCCAACAGCGCTTCCTCGATTTGCTCCAGATACAAACATACCTTGTCGCCGGGATAGCGTTTCTTCATCATCTCGATTTTGTCCTTAACCAGCGGCGAGACCAAAGAAAGTTTCAGTTTTTCCAGGGCATCCTCGAGCTTGACTCCCAGTTTTTTCGATTCAATCGTCACCAGATCAAAATCACGCCGGAGACTGTCCCATTTGCGCCGCAGTTCATCGAGCCGGGCCAGGGCAAATTTCCCCTCTTTGGCCAACCGTTCGATTTTTTCCAGCGAGTTGGGCTCCTCGTCGATCAACGGCTGGATTTCATTTCGAATCCCCATACCCGACTGCACCTGCACCATGACGAAACCGGCTTCCGTCAACTTGTCCTCAAACGCGCCGATAAGCTTCTTCTGTCGGTTTTCGAACTCACGGACGATACGGCTCTGACGGTCCTTGTAATCCTCGGACATGAATGCCTTGGGCACCGCCTTGCGAAGCGAATCGATGAGGTAATTCATGTCCTTCTTAAAACGCTTCCCCTCGCCGGCTTTGAAAATGAGCACCATGGGATTGTCGATATTGCGGAAATTGTTGACGTAACAAATGTCTTTCAAATCGCCCCGCTGATAATTGAGCTGCTCCAGCAGATGCTTGATGGTCGTGGTCCGGCCACTCCCGGTAAAACCGGTGACAAAAATGTTGTAACCTTTACTTTTAACATTGAGACCGAGCTGGATAGCATTAATCGCGCGCGCCTGGCCGATGATTTCGCAGCAGGCATTTATGTCGTCTGACGACGAAACCCCGGCCGGTTTATAATTTATCTGATAATCGATATCTTTAACTTTTAATTCTTTTTTGTGAATAAGACTCTTCTTGGCGGGCATTTTACCTCCATATGGATTAATAATTTCACTAAATATAGGACGTCAAAAATCGATAATCAAGCTCATAAACAAAGGGCTCAACCGCGCACTTCATCAGAAATCCAATATTTCAACTAACCGACCGAGCAAAAACAACTTAAAGAAAATCGACAAAAATTCTGCCATAATGGCAGTAAGCGTGGCAGAAAATATTTAGATAAAAACCGGGTATATTTCATAAAAATGTTGAAAAAAATCATTTTTCTAAGCTGTTTCTATCCATACCATTAACAACTACCGGGACGTAACATGATGTCCCGCAACATAACAGCTCACTTGACAGAGGTTTTAATATTTTTATATTCTGCTTGTTGCTTTTTTAGCATTGCGCATTGAATTGGCGGTATCGTCTAGTGGTTAGGACGGATGGTTCTCAGCCATCAAGCCGGGGTTCGATCCCCCGTACCGCTAAAGTACCAGACTGGAGAGTCAACTTGTTATATCGGGTTGACTCTCCTTTCATTTATTCCCCACTATTCCAGATATTAGTACTTCCAAATAATTCAACACTGACCTTGATTTTCACTATAGATACTTATATTTTAAAGTCAGTTAATCAGCATTATCATCCCCTATCATCAGGAGGCTAGCGATGAAGCGCTTTCTATTCGTTGTATTCTTTATATCCACTCTGCTGACCGCAGTCTTGGGTTGCCAAAATAATAACGGCATTAAAGACTTGAAAACTGTCGAGGAAATAACCGCGGCACATCCGGATAAAGTCAGGATCCTCTTCGAAAACAACTATGTCGTAGTTTTGGAATACAAGTTGCAACCGGGCGATAAAATACCGCTTCATCAGCTGGGCAACCGGACAATATACGCCTTGACCGGAAGTGAAATAAATTTCCATCTTGTCCAAAACGATGATATTAAAAAATCAGCCGAGAATGACACCTACTGGCAGGAAGCCGGGGTATTGTCGCCTGAGAATGTCAGCCAGGCCGAGGCTCGTCTTTTAGTCGTCGCTCGTACCGAGGCCCTTCTGCCGGGATTCGCGCTCGAGGATCTGGAGCAGGATGTTTCTCAGACCTCACCCGAAATCGCAAAACTGCTTCTGGATAACGATTATATCCGGGTTATCGAGGTATATTTGGAGCCAGGCGAAGAAATCAAAACTCACCGGGGTATTTCCCGGGTGGTTTATTCGCTCGTACCTTACAAGATTGATTATGTCACCGAGGAAACCGATGTTTCGGGACAGAAAACGTTCGAGGCGGGCCACACACACTGGCACCAATCCGGGAGCCATTCGCTGGTCAATATCGGCGGAACGCCCATGCACGATTTGATTTTCGAATTCAAAAAATAATAACATAACCATAAGCCGGACAAATTATGCTCAACGGCGTTCATTTTCTTTTGACCTATGCCTGCACGTATGAATGTGACCATTGTTTTTTACATTGCAGCCCCAACGCCGGGGGAACCTTCACGATTTATCAACTCCGTAACGTTTTCGATGAAATCAAGAAGATTAAATCCATCGACAACGTCTATTTCGAGGGCGGCGAGCCGTTCTTGTACTACCCGCTCATGCTCGAGGGTATGCGGCAGGCCTATCATCAGGGCCTTAAAATCGGCATCGTCTCCAATGCCTATTGGGCCAACTCGGTCGAGGACGCCCAGATCTGGCTGCGGGAAATCAGCAAGCTCCGGCTCAGCGATTTAAGTCTCAGCGACGATTCTTTTCATTATAGCGGGACCGACATCAGCCCCGCCAAATTAGCCCTGACTGCCGCCAGACGGCTCGGGCTTCCCTCGGGCACCATCACCATCGAGAAACCGTGCGTTAAACCCGGTGAGGAAAACGGTCAGGGAGAAGGCAAACCGGTTATCGGCGGCAACGTCCTGTTCAAGGGTCGGGCCGCGGAGAAACTGACCGAAGGCCTTCCCCGCCGCTCCTGGACGGAGCTGACCTCCTGTCCGCACGAAGATCTCTTGGCTCCCGAACGGGTTCATGTCGATTGTTTCGGCCATGTCCATATCTGCCAGGGTCTGAGTATGGGCAATATGTGGGTAACACCGTTGTCCGTGCTGGTCAAGAATTATAACGCCGATGACCATCCGATTTGCGGCCCGCTGGTAAAAGGCGGCCCGGCTGAACTGGCCCGGCAGTACGAACTTGAGCACGAGGATAGCTACGTCGACGAATGTCATTTCTGCTATGAGATGCGTAAGACGCTGCTTGACCGTTTTCCCGAACACCTGGCCCCCCGCCAGGTTTACGGATTAAACGCATGAACATGCTTTTTAATGAATTATTGACTTTTAATCGTTTTAAAATAAATTTAGCAATGCTCGTTGATGAAAATGTCCAATTATATTATTAACACCACTCCCGACCTGTACATAAAATCAGGCGGTTTATGGGGAGGTCAAATGAACCAGCTCGTTAAAATTCATTCTTTGCTCGTGAAAAACTCAATTCTTTTAGCCATTATGCTGTTATTTTGTTGTATACCCGGAAGCGGTTTCGGCCAAAAACTTGTTTGTGACTATGACCGCAATCACCCTACGGTTGAGAACGCTCGTGTAAATTTCAAATCCCTAAAATACAAATGCGCCCAGCAGGAACTTCAGGATCTCCTCGAAGACGAGACTATCAATCTGGAAACTCGGGCCAATGCTCATGTTCTGATGGCGGCGGTTTATTATGCCCTTATCAAAGACGACGAGGAAAAAAAACAGAAGACAATCGATCAATTTAAAAAGGCCT
>JBMOKZ010000046.1:0-27345 GCA_049324195.1 Candidatus Zixiibacteriota bacterium
GCTATCAGCCGCATCCGGGAAAAACACGAGGGCGCGGGCTGGTCAGAGTACGTCAAGATGCTTGACCGGTTTTTGTATTTTGGCGAGAAAGTGACCGATGGGGAAGAATAAGTGAACGACCACGGCGTCATCCTCGAAGTCAAGCAGCTTCGCCGCGAAATTACCGTCAAAGGCGAGAAAAAAGTAATCGTCGACGATATCACTTTCCAATTCGAAAAAGGAAAAATTTATTGTATCATCGGCCCCTCTGGAGCGGGGAAGACTTCGTTCCTGCGGCTTCTCAATCGGCTTGACGAACCCACCGGCGGGAATATCGTGTTTAACACGGAGAGTATCGAAGAATGTGTCCCCTGCAAAGTACGTCGTAATATCGGCTATGTGTTCCAGACACCGTACCTTTTTCACGGCACGGTGCGGGATAATTTGCTTTACGCCGAAGCCTCGCTTTCACCCGATGCTATTCTCAAGCTGGTCAAACAGACGCAGATTCCCGAGAAGATTATCGATGCCGATGTCGAGAATCTGTCAATTGGCGAAAAACAACGGGTGTCGCTGGCGCGGGTGCTGGCGATGAATCCCAAGGTCATCCTGCTCGATGAGCCGACCTCGGCGCTCGACCCGTCCTTCACCGAGGCCATCGAGAATCTTATCAAAAGTATTGTCAAGGAACGCGCCCTGACGGTCATCATGGTAACCCACAACCCGGAACAGGCTCTGCGCATGAGCGGGGACGGCATATTGCTGGTGAACGGTAAATTGATCGAGTCCGGTCCGATAGAGAAAGTGGTCAACGACCCGCAAAGTGAGCTGGGTAAGAAATATAGAAAGCGGGAGCTTCGATGAGTACCCCGGGATTTATCGAGGTTCTGTTTTCGCTGGTGCTGGTGGCGCTGGCTATTGGCCTGACCATCTGGTGGAAAATCCCGGTACAGAAAGATATGTCGCTGGGGTCGGTGCGGGCGTTCGTTCAACTGGTGGCGGTCGGGTACGTCCTGAAATATATTTTCGACCTCGAATCCGTCCCGCTGATTTTCCTGGCGATATTGATTATGATAACGGTCGGTGCGCATACGGCTGCGGGCCGGGTGAAGAAGAAGATCAGAGGGGCGTTTTATATCGCATTCGCGGCTATTTTCATCGGCTCGGCATTCACGCTGGTGACCATGATTCTGCTCGATATCATCACCTTCGAAGCCCGGTATGTTATCCCGCTGGCCGGGATGATTGTCTCCAACAGCATGAACGCCACGACCCTGACGATTAATCGGATTACCTCCGATGTTACCTCCAACCGGCAGGCGATCGAGACCTCGCTCTCGCTGGGCAAAACCTGGCGGGCGGCGACGCTTTCTTATCAGCGCGAGGCGGCCATTGCCGGCATGATTTCGGTGCTCAATTTCATGAAAACGGTCGGGATCGTGGCTTTGCCGGGGGCGATGACCGGGATGATTCTGGCCGGGGCGGAACCTCTGGATGCCGTTCTGTTTCAGATAATCGTCGCCTATATGCTCCTGAGCGTGACGACGATATCCTCGATCGTGGCGCTGGAGATGTCGGTTCGGCGGTTTTTCACGCCGCACCATCAACTCGTTTTCCCCGACAAATAAGCCGCTTGAGCGTTTTGCCCCATATCTTATTGCCCGCGAAAAGAATCGCTTGCCTTTTGAGTCAATTTATATAAATTAAGGGATTGAAAAATCGGGGTTCTGACCCGATAAATAGTTTTGAACGGAGAGGTGGCCGAGCGGTCGAAGGCGCACGCCTGGAAAGTGTGTATAGGTAACCCCTATCCAGGGTTCGAATCCCTGCCTCTCCGCCATATAAAATATGGAACAGTCCGCTTCGCGAATCGTTGACGCGGTTTTTCCGTTAAAAATGTGATATTTTTTCTGTTTGCCATCCGTTATATTTAACCGTTATGGATAAACGTAAATTAACCGATTTGGTTTCGGTCGGGCCGGCAACCGCGGCTGATTTCGAGGATTTGGGGATAACCGAAATCGGACAACTGGTTGACCGTGATGCCGGCGAGCTGTTCGAGGAACTTCAGCGGCTCAAGGGGAAAAAGATGGACCCCTGCGTTCTCGACGTGTTCCGAGCGGCCATCGAGCAGGCGCGCGACCCGAAACTCCCCGAAAAAAAGAGACACTGGCATTACTGGTCGAAAGCCCGCAAGGGGCAGATCAAGTTAGCGGTCGGGAAATTTTAGTACCCGTAGGTCAAGCCAAGTAGGCTTGACCTACCAGAGCTTTGCGTCAGGTCCGCAAGATCGATTTATCAGTCGCGTGACCCTCCCCCCCTCTCCCTGCAACTTATAGCATAAATTTACGTATTTAATATCTTAAATATGGGTAAACGGGTGTAACCTGACCACTAACTCAAAAAACCGAAGGAGGACAAGTATCGTGCCCTTCCATCTTATGAATTTTGCGATCCGGGCTTTTAAAAGACAAAAAATGTATACGGCCGTGACCGTTATCGGGCTATCTCTGGCCCTGGGGGCAAGTTTGCTTATCCTGTCTTTCGTCAATTTTCAATTGAGTTACGAAAGATGTCATAGCCGGGCGCAGCAGATATACCGCGTCGGCGGCACCTGGCAACAGGACGATTTGATAATTTATCTGAAAACGACCATGTATCCGCTGGGTTCGGCCATGGTAACCTCGCTGCCCGAGGTCGAAAAACAAGTTCGCATCCAACAACTGAAAAACCTGACGGTCAAAACCGATTACAACCGGGAATACCCGGCCTCCAAATTTCTGCTGGCCGACCCCGAAGTCTTTGACATCTTCACGGTGCCCCTCGTGCTCGGCAACCCACAAACGGTTTTGTGCCAGCCGCAATCGGTGGTCATCTCCGAAAAAGTCAGCCGGCACTTGTTCGGCAATGATAATCCGCTGGGCAAGACGCTCACTATTCGCGATACGGTCGCGCTGACCGTTTCCGCCGTCATGGCCGACCTACCGCTCAACACCCAGATTCACACCGATTTCCTGGCCTCCTTCTCGACTCTCAAAATGCTGGGCGAGGATTTGAATTCATGGGGCCAAAAAGGCTCCTTCAAGGCTTACACCTATGTTCTGCTAGCCGCCGGCGCATCCCCGGACAGGGTCGCCGAGAAAATTCCGGGCCTCCTGACAGCACCGTTCGGCGTCGAAGCCCGGAAATATTCACTGCAGCTTCAGCCCCTCAGGGATATTTATTTTCATTCTCTGCCAGGAGAGGACCTCGGCCCGCACGGTTCGCTGACCGACATTTACCTTTTAATCGGCATCAGCCTCCTGATATTGTTCATGGCCAGCTTCAACTATATCAACCTCTCGACGGCCCGCATGTTTCATCGCTACCGCGAGATATTTGTCCGCACCGCCGTGGGCGCCAGCTGCCGTCAACTGATCGTACAATTTCTGGCCGAATCGGTTTTGCTGGTGAGCCTTTCGATGATTCTCGGTCTGGCCTTCTATGAAATTTCCATCCCCTATCTCGAAAGCTATATAGGCCAGAGTCTCGATATCGGCTTGAAAAACAACGTCTTCATCTGGCTGGCGGCTCCGGTTCTCGTTTTTACGGTCGGGGTTTTATCCGGAAGTTACCCGGCGGTGGTGCTTTCCCGCCTACAGCCGAAAGGTTTTTTCCGCGATCGCCTGCCGGTCGGTCCGGGGAAATCCAAACTCAGACGTACGATGATAGTCATCCAGTCCGTCATCGCGATCGGTCTCATCGGTTTTACCGTAGGTATTCAGCAGCAGTTGAACCTGGCCCGTACTATGGACCTCGGATTTAACCCGAACAACGTTCGTTTGTTTAGATTTGAAGACGACACGACTCCGGCCCAGAAGGAAAGACTGAAACAGGATTTTCAGAGCCTTGGCTTGACCGAGACCACCCTGGCGTTCAGCGCTCCGGGGGAAAGCATGTTCCGTGGGACGCTCGCCCGTCTCAAAGAGAACGACAAGAACGACATGATTTTTCTCAACACCTTCGCCGGCGATTCCGATTTTTGCTCGACATTTGATTTAAGGCTGCAAGCGGGACACTGGCTGACAGACGATGCCGTGGCCGATATGCCCGGCGCGGTCCTTATCAACGAGGCTACGGCGAAAATGCTCAAGCTGGAAGACCCGATCGGCGCGGAACTGGTTTCTACCAGCAACGCCTCATACACCGTGGTCGGCGTCGTGAAGGATTTCCTGGCTCTCTCTCTTCATAACAAGGTCATGCCCAGTATCATTACCAGCAGCACTAAATCAAGCTGGCTTCTGGCGGTACGGCTTCCCGAGGACGGACAAAAAGCGATGCTGGGTAAGATGCGGGATGCCTGGCAGGGGGTGTTCCCCGACGTGCCTTTCGAGAGTCAACTGTTAAGCGACGTGATGGCCGATTCTTATGCCGAGGATCGGAGGCTTATGTCGCTCTTCTCCGTTTCCTCCGGACTGTCTATTTTCATTGCCTGTCTCGGGCTGCTCGGGCTGGTGACCTTTATGGTGGAACGGCGCACCCGGGAAATCGGCATACGCAAGTGTATTGGAGCCTCGGTAACCTCGATCGTCAGGCTCGTAACCGGCGAGTTCGTTATTCTCGTGGCGGTCTCCGGGGTGTTGGCCTGGCCCGTCACCCGCTATGCCGTGAACCGGTGGCTGGAGAGCTTCGTATACCGTATCGAATATAACTGGTTTACTTATGCCTTGGTGGTGCTCGTGATTCTTGCCCTGTTTCTCGGCACGGTCGGCTTTCGCGTTATCAAAGCCGCCCTGACCAACCCGGTCGACGTCCTGCGCTGCGAGTAATCGAGTTTTCCATCCCCGGTAATGCACCTCAATGCCGGGCGAGAACCAATTTCCAGCCTTCTTCGACGGAACCCTATAGTCGAAGAACCTGAGCTGAGGTGAGTCGGATTCCAAATGAAGCGAAATGAGAAAGCCGACGTATGATTTAATATCAAGATGCAAATTCGCATTATGATAAAGATGCCTAATTAAAATTTAAGAGTTGCGTCGGGTCTTGCGGTCGATTCATCGACCGTGTGAACTGACGCATTTTATCTCTTGTGACTGTAGTAAAAGATGAAATAGTCAGGAGCACAGGGCTCCTGACCTACTTATAAATAATAACGTTTCGGAATTGCAGAGACGGTCAGCCCGGCGTCAGGTCAGGATCGCCATGAATCCGTCCGTGTGAGTGGGCGACCATCATCTATGAATAATATCCGGGGGACTTCCACATACGAGGGAAGAACCCGATGAGGTGACGCAGGCAATCCGATAAAACCCGGTTTAATAATAACCGGAGAAAGAAGAAAAATAGCGCTTGACTACGGCCTTTTCATAGGTGACCTGACACCATAAAATAACGAGAACAATCTACGTCCCCATCTCCCATGATGACAGGTACTTTTTCTGCTCGGGAGTCAGCTTATCAATCGAAATTCCCATCGATTTGAGTTTCAGCGCTGCGATGGCCGTATCGATTTTCTCCGGTACGACATAAACCTGCCGTTTCAGGTTCTTGTAGTTCTTCGCGACGTACTCCGCCGCCAGCGCCTGGTTGGCGAACGACATGTCCATCACCATCGCCGGATGGCCTTCGGCCGCCGAGAGATTGACCAGCCGGCCCTCGGCAAGTATATAAATCTTCTTTTTGCCGAGCGTAACCTCCTCGACGTTGGGCCGCACTATCCGGCGTTTGCTTGAGGCTTTGTAGATTTTAGGCAAATCGATTTCGGCGTTGAAATGCCCGGAGTTGGCGACAATCGCGCCGTCTTTCATCTTCTTGACGTGCTCGAGACGAATCACGTTGAGATTGCCCGTGACGGTGATAAACAAATCAGCCATCGGCGCAGCCTTGGTCATCGTCATGACCATGAACCCGTCCATGGCGGCCTCGATCGCTTTCACGGCGTCAACTTCGGTAACGATGACGTTGGCTCCCATGCCTTTGACGCGCATGGCCAGCCCGCGGCCGCACCAGCCGTACCCGGCCACGACTACGGTCGAACCGGCGATAAGCATATTGGTAGCGCGCAGTACGCCGTCAATAGTGGATTGTCCGGTACCGTAACGGTTATCGAAAAAGTGCTTGGTCTTCGATTCGTTGACGGCGATAACGGGAAACAACAGCGCCTTGTCAGCGGCCATCGCCCGCAGACGAATCACGCCGGTGGTGGTTTCCTCGGTGCCGGCCCAGACGCCGTCAATCAACTCCTTGCGTCCGGCATGCAAAGTCGAAACCAGATCCGCGCCGTCGTCCATCGTCATCCGCGGTTTGATATCCAGCGCCTGGTGGATGTGCTTGTAATAGGTCTTGTGGTCCTCACCCCGAATCGCGAAAACGGAAATTCCGAATTCCTTCACCAGCGCCGCGGCGGTATAGTCCTGAGTGGACAGGGGGTTGGAGGCGCACAGGGCCAGGTTGGCGCCGCCGGCCTTGAGTGTTCGCATCAGGTTGGCCGTTTCGGTGGTGACGTGCAGACAGGCGGCGATATTGACACCCCTGAGCGGTTTTTCTTTCGCGAACCGTTCGCGTATCAGCCGCAGGACCGGCATGCTTTTCTCGGCCCATTCTATTTTGTCTTTCCCTTCTTTGGCCAGCTTGATGTTTTTGATATCTTTTTTTATCGCCATCGTATTATGCGTCCTTTGCCAGAATTTTCGCTCTATCGGTTTTTTCCCAGGTAAATTCTTTTTCGGTGCGTCCGAAATGGCCGTAAACCGCCGTCTTTTCATAAATCGGTCTTAATAGGTCGAGTTCCTTGATAATGCCCTGGGGAGTGAGGTCGAAATGTTTCTTGATCAGTTCGATAATGCGTTTCTCGGGCACTTTCCCGGTGGTGTCGGTGAAAATCATCAGGGAAACCGGCTTGGCGACCCCGATGGCGTAAGCCAGTTGAATCGTACACTTGTCGGCCAAGCCCGAGGCAACGACATTTTTGGCGATATAGCGGGCCATGTACGACGCCGAACGGTCAACTTTGGTCGGGTCCTTCCCGGAGAAGGCGCCGCCGCCGTGCGAAGCCATGCCGCCGTAGGTATCGACGATGATTTTGCGGCCGGTCATGCCGGTGTCCGATGCCGGACCGCCAATCACGAATTTACCGGTCGGGTTAACCATGAATTTGGTTTTGCCATCAATCATCATTTGAGGAAGGACGGGCAGGACGACCGTATCGATAATTTCCTGCCGGGCTTTCGCCGTAATTTTCTTGCCGGAGCGGTCGAGAATTTCCTCGGTGTGCTGGGTGGAGAGAACCACCGTATCTACCCGATAAGGCTGACCATCGCGATATTCGACCGTGACCTGCGACTTGCCGTCGGGTCCGAGATAGGCCAGGCCTTTCTTTTTACTTCTGCGCACCTGGGCCAGTTTGCGGGTCAGGTTATGAGCCAGCATAATTGGCATGGGCATCAGTTCTTTTGTTTCGCGGCAGGCGTACCCGGACATCAACCCCTGGTCGCCGGCGCCGCCGGTATCGACACCCTGGGCGATATCGGGCGACTGACCTCGGATGGCGTTCAAAATCGAACAGGTATCGTGCGTAAAACCGTAGGCTGCCCTGGTATATCCGACTTCTTTGACCTTGTCGCGCACTACCTGGTCGATATCGACATAGGCCCGGGTAGTGATTTCACCGCCGACAATGACCAGGCCCGAGGTCACGAACGTTTCACAGGCGACCCGGCCCAACTTGTCGTACTCCAGAACCCGGTCCAGGACGGCATCCGATATCTGGTCGGCGAGTTTGTCGGGATGTCCCTCGGTGACGGATTCCGACGTAAAAAGGAAATTCCCTGAGGACATATATCCATTCTCCTTTATTGATTGATTTCGCTTCAAGGATGGTCGATTTCCGACGTATGACCCACATTTAATATTTTCACTTCCCCCCTGACTTTCGCCTGGTCGCCCACCAGCGAATCCTCGAGAACAATCTCCCGAATCTGAGTCTCACTGCCGATGATGGAATTGCGGATGACGGCTTTGTTGATGACCGCCCCGGCGCCGATAGACACGAATGGCCCGACGACGGACTGTGTTATCACAGCGGTCGGGTCAATCGACACCGGCGGTACAACCACACTGCCTTCGATCACGACCTTTTCGTTTCTGTCTTTCAACAGGTGCCGGTTGGTTTCCAGCAGAGTTTCTTTTTTCCCGCAATCGAGCCATTTGCGAACCTGGTACGAGGAAAACTCGACCCCGTCGTTAATCATCATCTGCAAAGCATCGGTGAGTTGAATTTCCCCCCGGGTGGTTTTTCCGGAATTAACGTGCTTTTGCAGTATTTCTTTGAAACGGTCTGATTCCTTGAAATAATAAAGCCCGATTATAGCCAGGTCGGATTTCGGTTTCTCCGGTTTTTCCTCGAGCCCCACCACTTTCCCGTCTTTTACCTCGGCGATCCCGAACCGATGCGGGTCGTCCACCGGCATCAGACCGAGCGTGAAATCACCGGTACTCACGAATTTTTTAAAATCGCATTCGACAATCGTATCCCCCAGAACAATCATAACCGGACCGCTGTCAATCGCCTGGAGCGCCAGATTCACGGCGAAACCGAGTCCCAGTAACTCATCCTGGTGAACAAAACGCGCTTTAAAAGAATAATACCGTTTGATATGTTTTTCTATCTGGCCGCCTAAAAAGCCGACGACAAAAACAATTTCTTCCGGGTCGAGTTTCAAAACCTGGTCGAGCACATGATCCAGCACCGATTTCCCGGCCACAAAAAGCAGCGGCTTGGGCGTCGTGAATGTATGCGGCCGCAAACGCGAACCGATGCCTGCAACAGGTATAATTATCTTCATAGTTCACCTTCGAATTTTTTTTAAAATAGGTGAAGGCGCCCCCTTTGACAAGCTTAATTAAAAAAAAAGAAAAAAGAAAATCGTTTAATACAATTTCAATACCGTATCCGGGAGAGTATAAAAATTAAAACCGCTCAGCCAGACCGGATTGAATTTGAAAGGATTGGTGCCTTTCTGGTAAAGACCCACCGAGAAAAGCCCTTTCGGTCCGGGGCAATAGAATTTATGAAAAGCCACGGCGATCTTGTCGATTTCCCATTGTGACGACGGTTTTTCCGGGTAAAAGTCAAAAGGCATAACCTTCATTTTCGGCATTTTCTCTCCTGACGGCAGTACATCCCGGGCCATGTTCGCTCTCAGCGCGACCGTATAATCAATCGGGACCGTGTCACGGGGAATAAAATACAGCTCCGCCGTAAACCAGTCTCCGCCCAGCGGTAAAATCTGGGCCGTAACCAGGTCAATAACCGGTTCGGTATAGTAAATAATTTTATCCGTTATGGGTTCTTTATAAGCTTCCAGCCAGGCCAGAAAAGCCTTATCCGGCAGGTTCAGTCGCTCCATGACGGAATCCGCCAGCGGGGTGCCCGAAATATACTGACCGAGCAGGGACGGCACCAGGTACTCGTGCCCGAAAAGAAAATGGAGGCTGTCATCAAAAAGGAAAGTTCTTAAAAGTCTTAACTGCTGCTCGAATTCGACCCCGGTTCCCAAGGAATCACAGCGCGCCGCCAGCGGCGAATTGAGCACTTCTTTTTTCCAGACATTGAAAAGCCGGTCGGTCTCTTTTAATGCGGAATCATGGGGCTGGGCAAAAGCCGCCAGGGCATACAGTTCAGCCGCGCGGTAATAGCCCGTTATCCCTTCGGCCGCGCTGACCTCGGCCCGAAACCGGAATTTGGCCCCCATTCTTTCAACCACTTTGCTCCAGTTTTTGTCGTCCAGCAGTTCATTATGCCGGGTGTACAGTTCGGCAAAAGAAGCTAAAATCGTGTCATAACTCGTCAGGGTTGCGCTTTCTATACCATCGATTAAAGCTATGGCCATATCCGGGAAGTTTTCGGGATTTTTAGCCGTATCATAGACAGGGGTCTGCGGATCATATTTACTGCAGGCAACGATAAAAAACAAACAAACCAGGGTAATTAAATATTTATTCATGCAATTACTCATCGTTAAAAAGTTAACAGTTTTTCCTCGAAAACATCAAGCTGTCCAATTTATAAATAAGAACCTATCCAATCTTCAATTAAAAACTGTACCCGTCCAATCAGCAGCGATACCCGGCCCATCACGGTATAACCGAAATGCGCCCCGAAAGATATCATGATAAACCAGATGCCGAGTCGAGCGGTAACACCGAGGAAACCTTTATGCTCTTTCGAGAAATAGAAATAAATCAGGGTCGAAATGACTCCGAGCACAACCATCAGCGCCATCACGCTCGCCCCCAGACCGTCGGGCGAAACCAGGGGCATCATTGTGTTCTGCATCTGCGGCAGAATCAGTCCGTGGAGCTGTGAAATCAGGAAAATCCCGGCGGTGCTACCCATGACAAAAGCCAACGCGATACGGGAAATCCAGGAATATTTCGGCCACAGGCGGGTAAACATCATCAAACCCAGCAAGCCGGGAGCAAACAGCCACCAGCGGGGGTCTTCGGAACGAGTCATCGGCTCCCACAACTGCTGAACAATAACCGTCTTCCAGTATAAACCGATATAATATCCCGCCGAAAGACCCGCGAAAATACATTCCACCAGCCGATAAACCGGATTATCCTTGTACAGGAAGGAAAAAATCGCAAGGACGATAAAAGCCTCCAGCCAGAGCTGGAAAATTTCAATACCAGTCATGCCGCCCTCCCCCATGACTTCTTTCTCCGCCCCATGAAAAAGCCCAAATTTCCCAGAATAACGAACGCAATTACCAAAAGATGCACGAGCGACTGGGCATCCATACCGGTATAAGCCCGGCCCTCCTTGCCGGCCAGAATTTCGTATTCGGCTGCGCCTTTCATGCCGCCCAGCAGCCCCGTCATCTGACCGGCGCTGACAAAAGCGTAAAACTTGGGCGCCATGACCGCCGTAACCCCGCATCCTACAGGGATGCCGTACTGGGCGTTAACAATCGAAATCCAGTAATCGACGATACCGTTGTCGGATACGACATAGATAAAATCGATATCATCGTAACTTTTGACCTCATTCATCAGCGGTAGTTCCGAAAGCGGCACCGATAAATTGTCGGACGGGTAAATCGCCTCGATTGAGGATCCCAGTCCTTTCAGAACCGCCACATAATTAGCCTTGTAGCCCAGATTTACGTAATCCACTCCGTAAACTTTCCCGTATTCCCCGGCCATTTCCCGGGTGATTTGTTCGGCCATCGACGGTCCACCCAGGGGGACGGTGGTAAGTGTGATTACCTTGATATTTTTACGGAAAAGATGATGCAGCGCCACCCGCGACATCGGCTCCGTTTCGGCGATAGTCGAGGGATAATAGTCGAACGTCAGCATCACTACCGAGGATTCGGGCAGGGCTTCGACCGCGTCGAACAACTGCCGGGTTTCAGGGGTTACATAAACCGGTAATTTGACCGGAATAACGAATGGGATAATAACGGACAGAGCCACGAACAAATAAATCCAACGGCGGTCAAGCGATTCGATTTTTTCCCAGATATTCACCGCTTACCCCTTCCCCATATAGGTCCGTTCGATACCAAGCATAATGCGCAGCGACATCGATGCCGCTCCCAGAGCGGCGCCGATAATGATACCCCGCTGCACCGCCATGTTGATCCCGTTCATGACATAGGTGTTAATCAGTTCGGGGATAGCGGGATGAATCGAACGAAGCAGCGCTTCGCCCATCGGCACCCGCCAGAGCATCACCAGGGTAGCGGTCAAAAGCAGTATCGTAGCTTCGGCCGAGCGGGCGCGAAACGCCCGATAAGCAGCCGAAGCGATATAAAACGCCAGCATCCCGAACATCGTCGCCATCATCGGCTTGTCCAGATACTGAAACAACCAGTCGTAAATGGAACCCCGGGCGTCGCCGAACAGGGGCGACCAGGACGAGGGTAACAGCGAGGGCACGGCCATGACGAATACGGCGACAAGAGTCAGAACACTGTAACCCCAGCCATCTTTGCGGTGTTTGACGTTGTTGAAATTGACGCGAGTAATCGAAACCGCCCCCAGAAACATGGAGAATCCGGCAATAATCGTCACCCAGACGAGAAGTTCCGGTTCTATCTGACCGATAATCGTGCTCTCGGGGCGGAAGAAAAACGACACGGCCATCACCAGACCGGACAAAAAAGCAATTATGACCGGGACTGTCGTTCTCATCAGGCCATCCTGAACAATTCAAAGAACCAGTCGCCGAGGTTGAAAGTCATCAGAGCAACGCCGATAATTATTAAAATTACTATTAAAATTTTTATGAAATCCTGACCCTTGAGGCCACCGAGCATAATCGGCTCCTTGGAAAGATAGGACGACGCCGCGTAGAGTTCTTCTCCCATGAGCGTATAGTCACAGGCGGCGATGAAAAACGGCAGTTGTTCGGGTCGGGCGGTGCCGGCAATCTGAATCGAGCCGGCGGCGTTGCCGGTTTCGGCCAGAAGCAGCGATTCGGCGAAGAAAGCGCCCATGAAAATATTCGCGGCCGGCCGTTGGCGCATCATCATCCCGTTGACTGTCGCCGTGAAAGCCATCTGCTCACCGGCGACATAACGCACGATATCAGTGTTATAAGCGTCGCGCTTGCCCAGTTCGGTATAAGCCTGTTCGACCACTTCCTGCCCGGCCGCCAGTACCAGCGGATAACGTACCGGCACCAAAAGCGGCGTTTCGTATTGAGCGGTGATTTTGGCCACGCGACTTAAGATGGAAATAGCCGCGATCGTCTCGAGATCGTCAAGCTCCTGCAAACCGGGGATAAAGAGCACCGGCTTACCCATTTCCGTAGCCCGGCCGACCGCCTCTTCGACGGCGTCGATCCCGGGAATTTTCCGGATAAACAGCGGTCGCCCCTCCCTGGCCCATTTGGTATAGAGCATGATGACGACGGAAAAAAGAATCACGAGAACCAACGCGTTGAGCCGGTCGACCCGGAACGCCGAAGGTTCCTCCGTCTGGGCCAGAACGGCGTCAGCGAAACAGACAAACGCGGCAAAAAGAGCAATAAATACCCTGAAACCGCTAATTATAATTTTCTTAACCACAGTTGAATATAAACATATTCCGGGACTTGTCAACCGAATGCGACCTTACGGATCAGGTGGCGGCTACAAAGAACGAATGTTTCAAGTCGGCAGCGATGCGTTAAAGCGTGCCACCAAATCGTCGATCCGCCGGTCGTCCCAGTCCTCCTGGCGGGCCAGTTCCTCTAGGGACCCCCAAAAAGGCTCACCGCATACCACACAGGGCAGGTGGTTTTCGATTAAAAAGCGCACTGCCTGAGGGTAAGTCCGGACTAAATCTTCAATCAATATATCTTTTTTTATACTCACGACCGTTCGACCTGTTTCAGTCAGCCAGCGCTTTCTTGAGCGATTCGATCAGTTCCACCGGGGTCGGGTCAACCTCGTTGATAATCGCCAGGTAATAAGACATGAAATCGCCCAGCTGAATCAGACTGAACATCCGCTCCAGCGGCTCGTCGCCCATCGAATGCACATCGACTACTTCGATTTCGTGTTTTTCGATGATGTCCTTGACGATATTCATCCGTTTCCTGATTTTCGGATGGTCAGCCATATCGCGCAGCATCACCACCATCAAATGCTCCGCGTGTTCCTTGACGGGGGCGGACCAGCCGACCAGTTCGTTGTGGCAGGCCTCGGGAAACACATTGACGAAAGCCATATTCTTGCCGTTTTCGCAAATCTGACCCTTCCAGCGCAGGGCGACCACCCCGGTCCAATCGGGACCGCCGTAAATAACCGGGATTTTTTTGTGCATCCGCTGCGCCATCCGCTTGGCCGGGTTGCTCAACGAAGGCGTACCCTCGATATATTTTTCCCGAAGGTCCTTCATGCGCTTGATGGCGACCTCGATTTCTTTCTTGACGCCCTTGACCAGTCCGACCCGCTCGAAAAAGACCAGAATCGGCACAAACGAAAAGCCCAGCGCGGCGCGGGGCTGGAGTCCCCCCGGAAGTTTCAACAGGGGCATGTAATTCAGTTCCGCGACATCTTCCAGAAGCCCCCCGGTGCTGATGGCGGCAATCATCGCCTTGCGCTGCAGAGCGTCATCGAGAGCCGACAGGGTTTCCTCGGTGTTGCCGCTATATGACGACACAATCACCAGCGTCTCGTCATCGACATATTCCGGAAGCCGGTAATTGCGGCAAATTTCATAGGGAATTAAAAGTTTCGATGACAGATATGATCGCACCAAATCACCCCCGATGGCGGAGCCGCCCATACCGATAATCACGATATTCTTCGCGTCCGCGAAATCCTCGGCGGTTAGCGACCAGTCATAGGCGAGCGTCAGAGCCTCTTCCATCTGTTCCGGAAAATCAAAAATCCGGTTGTACATATTGTCGGGGTCGAAGGACCTTATTTTGTCGACATCATCAAGTATGTCCAATTGGGTATTCTTCATAATCACTTCACTTCTTTTCTAAAGCAGTCATAAAACTTTGTAATTTTCTGGTAACCGAAGCCGTCGTACGGCTCGATAACACCGAATTCGCCAGATGATAAACCAGGTTGGAGTCAATCCTCTTTATCATGCGACAGACATCGGTTATTTTGCTCGGGTTCATCGACAGGTGGTAAACCCCCATCCCGATAAACAGCGGTAAAGCCAGTTTATCCCCGGCCATTTCCCCGCAAATGGACACGGGTTTGTTATACCGCAGGCAGGCGTCGACCGTCATTTTAATCAGGCGCAACACCGAGGGATGATATGAATTATACAACCCGGCCACGCGAATATTGTTCCGGTCGGTAGACATGGTGTACTGGGTCAGGTCGTTGGTCCCGATAGAAATAAAATCGACCCTCTGGGCCAGCAACTCGGCGGTAAGTGCCGCCGAAGGTACCTCGACCATGATACCGACCTGGATATCGTGGTCGAACGGGATTTTTTTCTTGCGCAATTCGAACATAGCCAGCGAAATAAGTTTCTTGGCCTTCTCATATTCCGAAATATCCGAAACCATCGGCAGCATAATCTTCAGGTTACGGTTCACCGACGCCCGGAGAATCGCCCTTATCTGGGTCATGAAGACATCGCTCATCTCCAGCATGGAACGAATCCCCCGCCAACCGAGCGCGGGGTTGTCCTCGCACGGCAACAGGCCGTCGTTCTTAAATTTGTCCGACCCCAAATCAAACGTGCGGAGAATGGCATGGGAACGGGAAAATCGCTCGGCAATATCACGATAATATTCATATTGCGATTCCTCATCCGGAAAATTCTCCTTCTCCAGATACAAAAATTCGGTCCGGTACAGACCTACCGGAATTTTTCTGCCGGCCAGGATATCATCCACGGGACCGGGAATTTCAAGATTCGCAGCTACCTGAATTTCCTTGCCGTCGGCAGTCAGCGGGGGAATCTCGACCAGTTTTTTAATTCGAGAAATGGTTGCCGGTCCCTGACGGCGCCGTCTCCGCTGGTATTCCAGCCAGTCCTGATCGGACGGGTTAATAATGGCTATTCCATTTGTTCCATCGATAATAATGCGACAGTCGTCGGGAATGCGGCTCCACACCCGTTCGGCGACGATAATCGGAATCAGCAGCGAGCGGGCAATCAGGGCCATATGTGAATTACGGCCGCCCTCGCCCACCAGAAAACCGGTAACTTTCCGATTACGATAGCTTAGGATTTCTCCGGGAGAAAAAGTTTTTCCGATTAGAATGGTTTCCGCCGGTAATTTGACCTCCGGTTTTTTGTGATAACCTCCCAGATGCGACAGGACCTTGTTCGCCACCGCATCGATATCCAGAACCATTTGCCGGATATAGGGATCGTCGGATTTTATCAGGGGCGTTGTGGTTTTTTTGACCAGAGTACTGTAAATATAACCGGCGTTACGACGGTCGGACTGGATTTGTTCTTTGACCTGTTTTAAAAATTCGTAATCGCCCGCTATCATCAACTGGGCATCGAAAATTTTAGCCACCGGTCCGCCCATTTTACGGCCGGCCGTATCGCGAAGTTTGCGAAGTTCCTCGATCGTCTTGGCCACCGCCTTGTCCAGCCGCTTGATTTCATGGTTGAGCCGCGACACCGGTACCGCCACCTCGGCAACCTTGATATCGCCGGGCAGAATAACGCGGGTTCGTCCCAAAACAATACCGGACGAAACTGGTAAACCTTTAACTACTTTCCGTTTTTTAAATTCACTATCCATTTCAGGGTATTAAGATAAGGTAAGGACAGGGTTAAAAACAAGTGGAATAATAATTATTAATCATTCTCACCGAAGCCGGAAGCGATAACATTGAGCAGAGCCGCCATCGCCGCTTCTTCATCGGGACCTTCAACCTCAATAACGAGCTGGGTGCCCTTTTCAGCCGCCAGCATCATAACCCCCATAATAGACTTACCATTAACCCGTAAATCATCCTTGGTGATAAAAACTTCGGATATAAATTTAGCCGAGGTTGACACCAGCATGGCTGCCGGTCGGGCATGAAGACCTAATTTGTTTACAATCGTCGCTGTCTTTTTAACCATAGATGTTATTCTGATATAATAAATCGTTTGCCGGATATTTCCTGGAGCACACCCTTAAGTTCCATTGCCAAAACCAGTTCCATAATTTCCGACGCTTTCCGGCCGCTCTCGCGAGCCAGTTGGTCTATCTGCCTTGGACCGGCCGATAAAAGAGATATTATATCTTTTTCGGCGTCTGTCAAGTTTGGATGATTCTTAAAATTTTTCGCTGAAATCTCCCCTTTCAGGCGGGGTAACTGACGAAAAATATCCTCGACCTCGGTTATCAATCCCGCACCCTGTTTAATCAGGCTGTTGCTACCGATACTTCGCGGCGAATCCGGCCAGCCCGGTACCGCAAACAACTCCCGCCCCTGCTCAATCGCTTGGCGGGCGGTAATCAGGGCTCCTGATTTTTTCCCGGCTTCAACCACCACCACTCCCTCAGACAGCCCGGAGATAATCCGGTTTCTTTCCGGAAAAAAAGCCGGGTTGGGACCGGTGTCGGGGAAATATTCGGAATAGATACATCCTTTTTCCGCTATCATTTTGGCCAGCAATTTATTAGCCGGCGGGTAAACGATGTCCAGTGAGGTTCCCCAGACCGCTACCGTCCGTCCCCCGGCCTCCAATGCCCCCTTGTGAGCCGAGGAATCAATCCCTTCCGCCATCCCGGAAACCACCACGATACCTGCCTCGACCAATTTCGCCGCGAGATTGAAGGCGAACACCCGACCCCGTTCCGACGCATGACGAGTACCGACAATACCAATCATTTTCTCATCTTCAGCTACCGTCTCGCCTATGCGAAACAGAAGCGGCGGCAAATCAGGAATCTCCTTGAGTAATTTGGGATATTCGGGATGGCCGGGATAAAGTACCACCCAGCCAAGCTGAAAAATCCGGGCGGCGATTTCACGTGCATTTTCAGGGCAGCATTCGTTTTTAACAGCGACCGCCACTGTATGGCCAATATCCGGCACGGCTTCCAGTTCAACTATACTCGCCTCCAAAACCGCTGATGGTGAGCCGAATTTCGATACCAGTCTCCAGTAGCGCCCCCGCCCCACACCCGGAACATTCAACAGCGTGATACTGTCAGTCAGACGTTCTTTTTGCTCGTTGCTGGTCAAGTTTCTTTTCTATTGCCCTTAAAAATTGGTCCGCTCCCAGGCCGGCCACCGCCGACAGATAAATATAGTCTTTGGGCAAACCTTTGGAAATCTCTTTTAAATCACTTTCCGAAAAAGTGTCGATTTTGGTGACCGCAACCAGGGAGGGCCGTTTCAACAACGAACGGTCATAATCGGCCAGTTCCTGTTTTAATACTTCCAGGGTCCCCTGAATATCGATATCGTTAATATCGATGACAAAGACCAACAAAACGGTGCGCTGAATATGCTTTAAGAACTGGTGCCCCAGACCCTTACCCTGGGATGCGCCCTCGATAAGTCCTGGAATATCGGCCATCACACAGGACTTGTATTCACGAAGTTTCACGATACCGAGATTGGGAATCAGGGTCGTAAAGGGATAATCGGCTATTTTAGGACGGGCGGCGGAAAAAGTTGCCAGGATGGTAGATTTGCCTGCATTCGGCAGACCCACCAGACCAACATCGGCCAGAACTTTAAGCTCAAGCGCCAGTTTTCGATAAATTCCCGGCAACCCGACCTGGTATTTTCGAGGTGCCTGATTGGTGGCGGTTTTGAAATAGGCGTTTCCGTGTCCCCCTTTACCCCCCTCGGCCAGAACGATTTCAGCCTCAGGCTCGTCTAAATCGGCGATAAGCTGGCCGGTTTCCATATCCTTGATGATGGTTCCGACGGGGAGTCTCAAATAAATATCCTCGCCAGATTTGCCGGATTTTAACGCCCCCGCGCCCGGGTTCCCGTCGGGTGCCTTATACGAGCGCCGATACCGATAATCCAGCAGAGTTGTCAGGTTTCGGTCCGCCACGGCAATCACACTCCCGCCCCGCCCGCCATCGCCGCCGTCGGGTCCGCCCTTGGCAATAAATTTTTCCTTACGAAACGAAAGGCAACCCGAGCCGCCGTTCCCCGACGTAATCTCAATTGTCACATAATCTACAAACATCGCGGACAATATCCCCAATCTTCTCTTTAAAGTCAATCAGGTTAATTATATGGTATAAATTAAAATAAATAGCATAAAATTTTGATTCGGGAGATTGACGGCCATTTTAAAACTGTATATATTGCACCCATGCAAAACGTGACGAAAAACGAAAAAACACCGACTATCAACCAGCGGAAACGGCAATTTTATGAGGAATCCAGTCTGGTGCTCGGACGCATCTGCTTGAAACTGGGCTTCAAACCTAATTTCCTGACGGTTATTTCGTTGCTTTGCGCGCTCGTCTCGGGAATTTATTTCTGGAAAGCCCAGATGCTGTGGGGCGTGTTCTGGATGCTGATGACCGCCCTTACCGATATGCTCGACGGTTCCACCGCCCGGGCCGGTAATCTCGGCACCGTCTTCGGCGGCATTTTCGACCATGTCCTCGACCGTTACGGTGAATTTTTAATACTCGCCGGCATCACCCTTTCCGGTACGGTTCACCCCGGCTGGGGTTTGTTCGCCCTGTTCGGGATGCTGATTGCCAGCTATACTCGCGCCGTCGCCGAATCGATGGGGAAAATCGAGAACTGCGCGGTCGGTATCATGGGCCGGCTGGAAAAATTCATTCTGATTATCAGCGGCTCGATTATCGAAAATTTCTATCCCACCGGCTCCTGGCCCCGCGGCGGCTGGCTGGAGTTCGCCCTGATAATCGTCGGTATCACTTCCTTCATTACCGCCATCCAGCGCTTGGTATATACCAAGAAAGTGCTGGGCAATAAACGGGAAGTGTGATTTGTTATCTTAACCTTCAATCAGGAAATCGATATCATGATTACAGCTCTCGGTAACCCCGTTTACGATTATATAAAAACCCCCAGAGTCGACACCAAGGAACGCATCCTCTCCGGCTGTTCCACCAACGCTGCCTTGGCGCTGGCCAAACTCGGCGAACAAGTCCGGCTGGTCGGCTCGGTGGGCGACGATTACAGAGAAAAATTCATCGGCGACCTGGAACGTTTCGGTATCGGCTACCATATCACCCCCTCGCTGGAAACCGGCGGCTTTTCGCTGATATATTACGATGACTACGGCAACCGGACACTGGATTTGCTCGGCCGTGCAGCCGATATCGGTACGCTGCCGCCAGGACTGTATCGGGATTCCGTGGCGGTGCTGATCGGTCCGATTCTCGGCGAGGTTTCCTTTGACGAAATAAAAAAAATCCGTGATAACTTCGACGGTTTGTTGTTTTGCGACCCTCAGGGTCTGTTGCGCAACGTCGATAACTCCGGCCGGATCCATCACGATAAACGCGCGGGAATCGAGGAAATTCTTGGCCTGTGCGATATCGTCAAACCAAACGAACTTGAGGGCAAAGTGCTGACCGGCGTCGATTGCCGCCAGGACCCCTATAAGGCAGCCCGCATCATCAAAAGCTGGGGACCGAAACTGGTTATCGTCACCCTGGCCGAACTCGGCTCGGTGATTTACGACGGAAATCAGTTTATCGATATCCCTCCGTACGAAATCGAGCTGGTCGACGCCACCGGCGCGGGCGATACTTACATGGCCGGGTTTACGTTCGAATATCTCAAAACCGGCGGAGATTTGAAAAAAGCCGGGTGTTTCGCCTCGTGTACCTCGTCCATCATGATTGAGAACGTCGGCCCGGATTTCTCCCTGACCGAAAAAGCCGTACGCGAGCGCCAGAAAAAACTGTTGCAGGTCGAGAATTTCAAACCCCGGGTTGCCATAAACAGTTAAATAATTTTAACTATCCCGAAGGGGTTAATCATGTCCGATTCCATCTTTTTCAAAAGACACAGCAAACGCGCCTATCTCGATAAAGCAATTCCAGACGATGTACTGGAGCGCCTGTTCGAGAAAATCCGCTGGTCGCCCTCATGCGCCAACAAACAGCCCTGGAAATTCATTTTCGTCCGCGAACAAACACAACACGCGAAACTCGGCGAAGCGCTCGCCCGGGGTAACGAATGGGCGATGAACGCTCCGGCCCTGGTCGCCGTCTGCGCCCGGAAGGACGATGACTACAACCGCGAGGACGACCCGGTCACCTATTACCAGTTCGACTGCGGTTTGGCAGTGATGTCGATGCTGCTGGCTGCGGTCGACGAAGACCTGATGGGCCACCCGATGGCCGGTTACGACGCGCCCAAAGTCAAGGAGGCCCTGGCGATACCAAATGACTTTCACGTCATATGTGTCATCGCGCTGGGCTACGAGGGTTCGATCGCCAGCCTCGACGAACGCAACCGGATAAAAGACGAGGCACCCCGCACCCGCAAGGAAATCGCAGAAATAATTGCTCTCGATAAATTCGACTTCAAGGAATAAATTATGAGCGATACTATTACTTTCGATGATTTCGCCAAAGTCGATATCCGGGTGGGGAAAATAGTCCAAATCGAGGATTTTCCGCGCGCCCGGGTGCCGTCGTACAAACTGACCATCGATTTCGGCGATGAAATCGGCCTCAAGAAATCCTCGGCTCAGGCCAAATCCGATTATACACCGGAGCAGCTTCTAAACAAGCAATGTCTGGCCGTGGTTAATTTCGAGCCGAAAAATATCGCCGGTTTTCTCTCCGAGGTCCTGGTGCTGGGGGTGGACCGCGCCAGCGGCGGCCTTTCGCTTATCGCGCCTACCTATGAAGCCCGTCTCGGGGCGAAACTTTACTGAAAATCACATAAAATAATTGTACTATTCGATATGTGATTTACTTTTCAAGTTAATTATTGTCATACTCTCAAATCAGTATCAACGTGGTGTCTTGCGACAGCACGAGAACATCTGCCGGTTAACATTGCTCATGTGGGCTTGTGCCGCTCTCAAAAAGGTTAAAACCATGGTGGTTTCGACAAGATTGAGCCGTCAGGAATCCGAACCTGACGGAATTTTTTACTGGCGTTGACTCCAGACAATTTTTATCCTTTTAATATATATCTCGCAAATAATCACAAAGGAGGAACCATGCTTAAAAAAATTCTGATTATTTCGATGGCTCTGTTTCTGCTTCTCGCAGTGACCATTTTCGCCCAGGGCGAAGATACCACCAAACCAGCTGAACCCGAACCGACCCCGGCGCCGGTCGAGGAACCGGTTCCGGCCGAGCCGATATTCACGGTCGAAACCCAGCTTTGCGGCGGGATCGTGGACCGCATGCCGGTCGAACCGGCCGAGACTTTCTCGGCCGACGTTGAAAACGTTTACCTCTGGTGCAAGGTAACCGGGGCGCTCGACTCGACCTCGATTTTCGTCAACTGGTATTACCAGGATAAGGAAATGGCCTCGGTGGAACTTCCCGTCAAAAGCGCGTTCTGGCGCACCTGGAGCAGCAAACGCATCCAGCCCGAATGGGTTGGCGACTGGACCGTACGAGTACTTAACAAAAACGGTAACGGCATCAAGGAAATCAAGTTCACGATAACTGAGCCGGCTCCCGTACCGGAGACACCCGCCGAGACCGAAACCACACCCCCGCCCGCGCCTGAGCCTGTTCCAGAAGACACCGCGAAATAGTTTGTAAAAAGTCAAAGTAGGTCAGGAGCCCTGTGCTCCTGACTATTTTATCCTTTATTCCTCGTATGAGTCAAAGTCAAAGTCAAAGTAGGTCAGTAGCCCTGCGCTCCTGACTATTATTCTAAATCCTCCCTTTGACTCCAATCGGAGGAATAATATCCTTTTATTCCATATTCGTGTATCGATGATTCCTTCCATGAAAAGGGACTTTCTACCAAACCGTGTTTGACTGGATTGAAATGAATGTAATCTATATGCCGATTCATGTCCTGTTGATTCCTGATTATATGATCCCAAAAGCGGTTCTGCCATATACGCCCCGCTTTTAAATCGTTCCTTTTTCGGTAATTAGCGGCAAAACTCATCTTGATTCTTTGAATAAGATTCGAAACATTAAATCTCAGAGGATCAATTATAAGATAGATATGCTCAGGCAGGATAACCCGGGAAAGCATCTCAAAATGAAGTCTCTGTTTTATTTCTTTTAATGATTGCCAGAACAAATTGACATTTTCTATAAGGATTTTTTCCCTGTTATAAGTTGTGAAAACGTCTCAGGTCAGACATGAAATTAAATTATAATAAAACGAGTTGTAAATCAATCAAATTGTCAGGAGCACAGGGCTCCTGACCTACAAGGGCTGGCTATTCATTAACATATTCCCCCCATCACGCCTTTATCCCGTCGAATAAAAACGAAATCAAATATTCCCCGGCCGTCTTGAACGCCTCGGTCCGTTTGGAATAATGCCGCTTAACCATGCCCTCGATTATCACCGACACCAGATACCCCGTCAGTTCAATCTCGAAATCGCCGCGAATCTCGCCGGTCCGCTCGCCACGCGCGATTATCTCGTTGATGTAATCGCGGAAATGCCGTTCGAGGTCAACGCCCTCGACCATTATCGCGGCGTGTCGGACGGCGTTGGTCATAAACAGGTAAAAGGCCTGCTCGTCCTCGAACAGCCGCGTATTGACCGCGATCGCGTGATAAAGATACATTAGCCGGTCGCGCGCCATAACGGCTTTTTCCTGTTTGCGGATTTCCTCAATCATCCTGCTTAGATAATCATCGAAAACCAGTACGGCAAACTCCAGCAGGTGGCTTTTCGACGGAAAATACTGAAAAAACGAACCCTTGGATATACCCGCCTGCCGGCAGATTTCGTCCACCGCCAGGCCGTCGTAGCCGTATTTCCCGAAAAGCCTGATAGCGGTGCGGTAAATCAGGTCTTTCTTTTCCGACGCCAGTCGCCGGAAGGTGTCGCTTATCACGTTGCGCCGCACGAGAGACGCGATGACGTTTTCGTCGAGCATGAAAATCACCTCTTAAATATTATGACCATATAGTCATATTCAATGAACTAATAATATATATTTTACTGAAAAAGTCAAATTTAATTTGACCGCCCCGCCGGGCATTATATATCTTGCCCCCGTTAATGACAAACCGAAAATAGAAAGGACGCTTACGTGGGAAAAATCAGAGTTGCCATAATCGGCGTCGGCAACTGCGCCTCGTCGCTGGTGCAGGGTGTCGAATTTTACAAGAAGGCCAAGGACGATGATTTCGTGCCCGGCCTGATGCACGTCAATCTCGGCGGTTATCATATCCGCGATATCGAGTTCTCCGCCGCGATCGATATCGACAAGAACAAGGTCGGCAAGGACCTCTCCGAAGCCATCTACACCAAGCCGAACAATACCTTCGTGTTCGCCAGAGTTCCCAAAACAGGCGTGACCGTTCAGCGCGGCATGACCCACGACGGGCTCGGTTATTATCTCTCGCAGATTATCGAGAAAGCCCCCGGCGATACGGTGGACATCGTGAAACTGCTCAAGGAAACCAAAACCGACATCGTCGTCAACTACCTGCCGGTCGGTTCCGAGGAAGCCACCAAGTGGTATGTCGAGCAGATTCTCGACGCCGGTTGCGGTTTCGTCAACTGCATTCCGGTCTTTATTGCCCGCGAAAAATACTGGCAGAAGCGTTTCAAGGAACGCGGTCTGCCGGTTATCGGCGACGACATCAAATCCCAGGTCGGCGCAACCATCGCCCACCGGGTCATGACCCGGCTGTTCCTCGAGCGCGGAGTCAAGCTGGAACGCACCAGTCAGCTCAATGTCGGCGGCAATACCGACTTCTTGAACATGCTCGAGCGGTCTCGTCTGGAATCGAAGAAGATTTCCAAGACCAACGCCGTCACCAGCCAGCTCACCTATGACATGGGTCCGGGCAATGTCCATATCGGGCCGTCGGATTACGTTGAATGGCTCACCGACCGTAAGTGGGCTTATATCCGCATGGAAGGTACGACTTTCGGCAACGTCCCGCTGAATATCGAAATGAAGATGGAAGTCTGGGACAGTCCCAACTCGGCCGGCGTGGTGATTGACGCCATCCGCTGCTGCAAACTGGGTCTGGATAACGGCCTTTCAGGGGCGCTGATTGAGCCGTCGTCCTACTTCAAGAAATCCCCGCCCATTCAGTACACCGATGATGAAGCCCGGTGCCTGACCGAGGAATTCATAACCAAATACGGCTGGAAACAGAACGCAGTGAAACAACCGGGCAGAATCGCCGCGAAGAAACCGGATGTCTCCAAACCGGCCGTCAAAAAAGAAAAAAACGACACTAAAAAACGGGTAGTAAAAAAGAAAAAATAGTTTTTCAATCTGCTTTTATTTAGTAACTTAACCGGCGGATAACACCGCCGGTTTTTTTTATGTAGGGAATTGACCCGGACGTAATGAAAAAAAATAAAGCATATTTTATCACTTTCGAGGGCATCGATGGCTGCGGGAAAACCACCCAGTTGAATCGGGCTTTTGATTATCTCAGCGCCGCGGGTTTGGCCGTTTCAAAACTGCGCGAACCGGGATCGACACGCGCCGCCGAGAAAATCCGGGAAATCCTGTTGGATAAAAACAACCATCTCACCGACATCACCGAACTTCTGCTTTACGAAGCCGCCCGTTCGGATATTATCGAGAAAGAAATTGGACCGCTTCTTAAAAACAATCACATTGTCCTGTGCGACCGCTTTTACGACAGCACTACCGCTTACCAGGGTTACGGGCGGCGGCTCGATATTACGATGGTGCTTAACCTGCACCGGATCGCAGTCGGTGCTCTGCGTCCCGATTTAACCCTGGTGTACGATATTGACCTGAAAACCGCGGCCGGCCGCCGAAAAACCGCCCCGGACCGGCTGGAATCGCAGCCCGAGGCTTTCTTCGAAAGGGTGCGCCGGGGTTTTCTGGAAATCGCCCGACACGAAGGCGACCGGGTGAAAGTCATCGACGCCCGTGCGACGATTGACGATGTTTTTGAGCAAACCAGAAAACATCTAGACCGGGTGCTGGGAAAATAATGGGACAGCCGACTCCTCTGGACCGCCGCACGATCGTATTGTCCGCTCTCTTCCTGTTTCTGATAATTCTGATTACCGGCATGACAGCGGTATATATTCTATCCGACGAGGGACTAAAACAGGCTTTTTTATTTGTCGGCCTTACGCTTGAAATCGAACATACCTATCCCGGCCAACTCGACTGGGACAAACTTTTGAGTTCGGCCCGCGAAGCCATGTTCAACCAGCTCGACCGCTATTCCAGTTTCGTCGAACCTCAGCAGTTCGCCCAAATGGACGAGGAACTGAGCGGAAGCTACGGCGGAATCGGGGTATCGGTGGTGCGTCATGACCGGGGTCTGCTGATTATGTCGGTGCGGGAAAATGGCCCGGCTGCCGAGGTCGGCCTGTTAACCGGCGACATTATCATCACCGCCGACAGCACCGACCTGGCCGGACTGCCCTCGGAAATCGCCAGCGGTTACCTCCGCGGCCAGGCCGGAACCAGAGTCAAAATCCGGGTTTATCGACCGGTTTTGGAAGATACCCTGACGATTGAGATTACCCGCCGCCTGGTGGACCTGCTTCATGTCCCCTTCGCCGGGTTCACCCCCGATAGCATGATTTATATCCGGGTGATAGATTTCGAAGCCGGCGCCTCCGACGATATCCGGGACGCGCTCGATTCCCTGCTGCACCGTGGGGATATTGAACCCAGGGGGGTAATTCTTGACTTGAAGGGCAACCCCGGCGGGCTGTTTCGCGAAGCCTACCGCACGGCCAATTTGTTTTTGAACAAGGGGCAGTTCATTGTCGGCACTGACGCCCGTTCCATCTGGAAAGAAGAAAAGCATTATTCCGGCGGCGAAGATCTCACCGGCGGTTTGCCGATGGCTGTGATCGTTGACCGCGGCTCGGCGTCATCCGCCGAAATCGTTTCGGGTGCCCTGCAACAACTGGGTCGGGCAGTACTGGTCGGCGACACCACCTTCGGCAAGGGGCTGGTCCAGGGCTTCACCCGCTTCCCCGACGGAAGCGGACTGCGGCTGACCATCTCCCGATATTACCTCGATGGCGACAAATATCTCAACGAATTCGACACCGCCTTAAACGAAATCGGGAGCGGTTTGGCTCCCGATTACTACCTGAAATTCAGCGAGCAGGAAATGTTCCCCCGTGTTCTGGAAAACTCCCTGCTTTTAGAGCAGTTCGCGACCCTCCACCAGGATGAAATATTAGCCCTGGGCGACCATTTCGAACTCGACGATTCCTGGCTGGAGCGATTTAAAAAATACGCCGGGAAAGAAGGTTTCGTGTATATCTCCAACGTTACGGAACTGGCGGAGCTGATGGTGGACCTGAGCTTTTTCGAGCATCAACCGCCTTGGATAACACAGGCGGCAATAAATATCCTCGATATCGCCCGCCTCGACGACCTGGGTCAATTCGATAAATACCGCTCGCATATCAAAATGAGATTACGCCAGCTGGCGGTGGAAAGAAAATTCGGAACCTCCCGGGCTTACGCTGATGTTTTAGTGAGGAACCGGCCGGACATTCAATTCGCCGGCCAGTTGTTGAAAGAGCGGAATTGATGCTTGATTTGTTGATATATCTCTCGTGCGGTTTGTCGGCTGGAATCGTCGGCGGCTATCTCGGTATCGGCGGCGGGATCGTCATGGTACCCTTCATGACCCTCTTGATGGACCTGGATATCAAGACCGCCGTACCGGTTTCAATGACGGCCATTGTCGTGAACTCCATCTCGGCCTCCAACGAATATCTCAAAAAAAACATGGTCAATATCGAGCTGGCGCTGACGCTGGCCGTTTTCACTGTCCTGGGGAATATAACCGGAAGTTATCTGAGCGATGTC
>JBMOKZ010000047.1:0-3653 GCA_049324195.1 Candidatus Zixiibacteriota bacterium
TAATAAAAATCCAGGGAGTCGGGATATTCTTCCAGCCCGCGCAGGGCGGCTTTTTCGGAATCCACGAATCGTCCCAGGTGACCGTACCCGATCGCCAGCAAACGGTTGTATGCACCGCGCAATTTTTTGTCGGTGAAAGGATAATGTTTTTCGAGCGGTTCCACCGCCTCGATAATCTTCTTTTCCTGCCGGTTGTCGTTGTAATAATCACCGAGCACCAGCCGGGCGCCGATATCGTCGGGGTCGTTGCGGACGGCCGCGAGAAGTTTGTCCAGAGAAAGCGCGCTCTTTTTCTCGGCGTTTTTCTCGGCCGCCGTCGTCCGGGTGAGCGCGGAGCGTTTTTTGACGGACTTATCTTTTTGGGTTCTGTTTTTAGCCATAATATGAGTCGGGGTTGTTGAAGGCTCTTAAAAGGATAGAACAAAGTACTCGATAACGGACGTTGTCTTCCGTGATGTTGTCAGCGTAATACATAAGAAATCCCATTTCTGTTATCCGGCGGACCTTTCACCGGGCGTTATAAAAAACCAGACGTCGAGCTTATACCGGCACGGCTTCCGTATGTACGATAGCCGGGCTCTGGGTGTCGAGCGCCTCCAGAATCGAATGCCTGACATGATAATCGGAATTTACCAGAATCAACTGCTTGGCCAGGCTGTTTTCGGTATTAATCAGAATCGGTCCCTGCAGGTTGGCGGTAATGTCCTCGGGTCTGCGGTTAAGAGTAACCACGACATAGGTTTCAACCGAGGCTACTTGAGCCACCCGCAATTCGGCGATTTCTTTTGGATTAATTTCAATCTTATAATCCGGGAAAAAAACCCGGGGATTGACCACCAGGAAAGATATCGCCGGTTCCTCGACCGACTGCAGCCATAAAAACGGCACCATCTCCTCGATTTCCACGAGGCAGAACCGCTTCAGGTTCTCGAATCCGAGAATGGGCCGCTCCATGGTTATTAATTTGTCGTCCGGGACTTCGAGCTGACCCAGTTTCATGCTTTTTACAATCATTTAATACTTCCTCTGTTCTATCGATATTATACTAAGAAATCCATTAATGTCGGTTGTATAATGGAGCTGGCCGCGTACAGGGCGGCGGAATAACTGGTTTCCGCAGTCGAGAGCGCGGTGGCCAGTTCCGTCAGGTCGGCGTCTTCCACCTCGGTCAGCAGGGTCGTGTAGTTCAGGGACAGGTTCTCCAGCCGGTTCTCGGTATCCTCGAGCCTCACTGCGCGGGTGCCGACCAGACCGCGGTAGGTCAGAAGCCGCTGAACGGCGTCGTCCAGAGACCCGATCAACATCCCCGTCCCCTCTTGATCGTTGGCGTCCAGAGCGTCGATGAGCACCAGCATGGTGCCGAGCATATCGGACGAACCGTAAATACCCAGGTCCTTGGCCGCCCTTCCGCCGCTCAAATCCTGAATCATAAGCGAACGGTTGGGATCGTTATTTTCTATTTGTATCCCGGTGCCGCTTTCATTTATAGAAGCGGTTACATCCAGACCGGAGGTATTAATCAAATCGAGCAGGTCCTGAACTGTCGTGAGTGCGGAACTGCTGAAATCCACGGTGAAGCTGGTATCGCCCTGCTTGATGACAATCTGGCCGTCATCGAATCCCAGACCGTTGTTCAAATCCGAGAGGCTGGCCGAGGCCGTCAGAGCGGGATTGATATCGTCTCCTATCCGGGCTGTGTAAAATTCACCCAGAATCCCCAGGTCCGCCGCAGTGCTACCGGTCGTTTCCTTGATTTCGAAGTGCGGTTCCGGGCTCAAATTGCCGCCTATCATCTGGGCTCCGATATCGCCTACGATACCCAGATGCTCGGCGGTATGCTCGGAATAAGACATATCGGATATTGTCAAGCCGAGCGGAACACCGTTGGTGTCATCGATTTGCAGACCGGTGCCGGCGGCATTAATACTCATCGTTACGTTGCTTATTCCCGCATTTGTCAGAGCCGTGTTGAAAGTGTTGATGACTTCGTCGATTGTCTTTGCTTCGGATAAATCGACCTCGACATTAATAGAGGTGCCATCAGACACGAGAATCGTACCCGGATAGTTATCGACGCCGTAACCGTCGTTCAGGTTGTCCAGCGGCGTCAATCCGCTAATCAAACCGTTGCCGACCGCCTCGAACCGGATATTGTTGCCCTCATCGCCCAAAACCGCCGTGACGTTAGTGATCGGCGGGACGCTGGCGGCCAGCTGATCGTTGATGCGGGTCAGCAGTTCGTTCACCGTGGTCACCGGCGGCGCCGCGGTCAGGTCGATGGTCGCGGAAATATTCAAATTTTTATCTTCGAGCGTGAACGACCCGGTCGTGAGGTCGATTCCCTCTCCACCGTTCAGGTCGGTCAGCAAGGTGTTATCCGTTATCCGGACGTTTACATCAGCTTCGCCGCCGAGCACGCTCAACTCTTTCAGGAAAACATCGGAGCCGTTTAAATTGACAGTCATCTTCTGGGCCGACTCGACGGGGAACTTCATCTGACCGTCATCGCCGTCGTAAACAATGCCGTTGGGCGTCACGGTAATGGCTTTCTCCTGGGTGCGAAAACCGGAGAAAACATAACGGTCGTCAAGCTGGTTATTAGCCAATTGAATCATCTGGTCGAAAAGCGAGCGTACTTCCTGGGCGGCCGACTCCCGGGAATTCTCATCGTATACGCCGTCCGCCATGGAAATGGCGGTATCTTTGGCGGAATTAGTGAAATCGACCAGGTCGGACAGAATTGTATCATAGGAATTGGTCCAGTTTTGAGCCTGAGCGACATTGCTGCGATACTGTTCGATTTTCGCCAGTTCGGTGCGGTAGTTCAAATCCTGGACCGTCCCACCCGGATCATCGGATGGCGTGTTGATTTTTCGACCCGACGACATATCGTTTTCCAGGTTATAATATCGCGACAGCGAACGCTGAAGGTTAAAAATAACCTGGCTGGATATCATGCTGTTAGTTACTCGCATGGTCTGTTTCCTCTAATATATTTCCTATGTTACTCAACCCTCTTATCGCTGCCGTTTTCGGTCCCGTCGCTCTTTTTCCTTTTCGAGGGCGAGTCCTTGTAATCGACGACGGAGCCCTCGGTATCAGCCGAACCGCTCTTGATTTTACCCTTGATCATGTTGACCATACCGATTAAATCTTCCTTGATATTTTTGGAAGCCTTTCGGTTTTCATTCTGAATCTTGACATAAATTTCCTCGCGGTGGACGACCACCTTAAGGGGTGCCTCGATACCCAGCCGGACCTGCCGGCCTCTGATACCCAGAACGGAGACCTTGATATCGTCCCCAATGGTTATCGACTCCCCCAACTTCCTTGTTAGAATAAGCAAATCACCCTCCTTGGTTACCTAAGCATAAATGGTGATTGAATGTTTATTTTTTTTATCGACCGACTATTCCCATCCCTGAGATAACGGTATCCAGAGCTTCGTCAATCGTGGTGATGATTCTGGCCGCGGCGTCATAGGCGTTCTGCACCTTGATCATGTTGGTCATTTCCTCATCCAGCGAGACACCCTGGACCGATTGCCGGTCGTTGTCTACCTGTTGCACCAAAAGTTCGTAATTACTCGCGAACGACTTTGCTTCTTTGGTTTCGACACCCAGCGTCCCCACCAGACTGTTGTAATAATCGTT
>JBMOKZ010000048.1:0-3591 GCA_049324195.1 Candidatus Zixiibacteriota bacterium
CGATTTGATCGGTTACGGCCTGGTGGTCGGGCTGGACGGAACCGGGGACGGCAACGGCACTCAGTTCACGACCCAGTCGCTGGTCAACATGATGGAACGCCTGGGGCTGGAACTGGATCGCAGTAAAGTCAAGGTCAAGAACGTGGCCGCCGTCATGGTGACCGCGCGCCTGTCCAGTCAGCTCGGAGAAGGAGCTTATTTTGATGTCACCGTATCTTCGCTGGGCGATGCCTCGTCGCTCGAAGGCGGCACTCTGATTCTGACGCCGCTCTCGGACCAGAACGGCATCGTGCGCGCCTCGGCCCAGGGACCGGTTTCAATCGGCGGATTCAATGTCCAGGTGGACGAAGGCAACAAGATTATCAATAACTATACGCTGGTCGGACGGATTCCCGGCGGAGCCAAAGTCACCCTGCCGGTTAACCCGGCGCCCAACGCCGACCGGGAAATATATCTGTCGCTGATAAATCCCGACGTCACAACCTCGCACCGGGTAGCCGAGCGAATCAATATTAAGTACGGCTTGACCGCCTACCCGGTTAACGGCGGGTCGGTCAAAGTGGTAGTGCCGGATTCGCTGATGCATCCCAACCTGCGGATGCAGTTTCTGTCGGATATCGGCCTGCTGCAGGTGGTTCCGGATAAAATCGCCAAGGTGGTGATTAACGAAAAAACGGGCACCATCGTGGCCGGCGAACATGTCACCATCGAACCGGTGGCTATCGCTCACGGCACTATTACGGTCAGCATCCAGTCCCGGCCGATTGTCTCCCAGCCGGCGCCGTTCAGCGACGGCGAGACGACCGTGCTGCAGGATTCTTATATCAGTGTCAACCAGGAACCGGCTCACGTAATCAATATGAACGGAGTGGTTTATCTCTCCGACGTGGCCGACGCGCTCAATAAAATCGGCGCGGCCCCGAGAGATATAATCGCTATTTTCCAGGCCCTTAAACAGGCCGGCGCCCTGCAGGCCGAACTGGTGATTCTGTAAATATGATTACGGCACCTAAAAGTGTCCCGATTTATCCCGGCTCGAGCCTCGAGGACCTTCGCGGTTCCTCGGGCACCGACGCCGCGTCCGAGAAGGCGCTGCTGAAGAAAGCAACCCAGGAGTTCGAGTCCTTCTTCATATACTATATGATGAAAACCATGCGCAAAACAATCCCGGAGAATTCCCTCGCCGAAAACAGCCTCTTTTCCACCGATTCCGGCAAGGATATCTATACCCAGATGTTCGATATGGAAATAGCCCGGTCGGTAACCAAAAGCTCAAACTGCTCTATCGGCGATATTCTTTATAAGTCACTGGAAAAGCTCGTGGACGCCAAATACTCTCAGACAGATGAAAGCGGAGAAACGGAGAAATTCGTGCCGCTGCCCGAAGATGAAATAGAGGATATCAAGCTCGATAAGAGCGGTCTGAAATTACCGGATGATCTTGATGATTTCAAGAAAGTCATCGAACCACCAAATTTCATTGCGGTCAGTCAAAGCCCGCGCCCGGTTACCGAAAACCGGATTATGACAGATTACGGGCGGATTATCGACGAGGCCGCGCGGGAAAACAGCCTCGACTCGGCTCTGATAGCTTCGATTATCGAGGTTGAGTCCGGCGGGCGGGCCGATGCAGTTTCACCGGCGGGAGCCAAGGGGCTGATGCAGCTGGCGGACAGCACCGCCGGCGACTACGGCGTCTCCAACGTTTTCGACCCAGAGGAAAATATCAAGGCTGGCAGCCGTTTTTTGAAAAACTTGCTGAAGCGCTATGATGATCTCGATACCGCCCTGGCGGCCTATAACGCCGGGCCGGGCAATGTCGACAAATACGGCGGAATCCCACCTTTCGAGGAAACCCGGAATTATGTCAAAAAGGTGAACGACCTTTTGACAAAATGAGCCAAATTCGATTTTCAGAGCCTAAAGTGGCTATGGGAAAAAGTCGATACTTATGGATATAAGGATTTAAACAAACATAGGATATGGTAAATCAACTGATTGAAATACTGAGCAGGGAAGCTGCCCTCTTTGAATCTTTTCTTGAACTTCTCGAACAGCAAAAAGAGTCATTGGTGGCTAATGATGTCGAAGGACTGAAAGAAGTCACGGAGAAACAGCGCGAAAAGCTGGTCGAAAGCAGACTGCTTAATCGACAGCGTGAACAACTCGTCGCGGCTATCAAGGAAGCCCAAGCGATCGAGGGGGATTTGAATATCACCCGGCTATTGGAACTGGTGGACCGGCAGCAGGCCGACCGCCTGACCCAGCTTCGCGATTTGATTTACAGTCTCGACGAAAAGATTACGGCGACACGGAATACGAACGCGATGTTGCTTAATAGATCCCGGGAGTTTATCGCCCGTACGATGGAGATGCTCTCGAAAATAAATAACCCTGATAATATTTACGCCAAAAACGGCGTCCCGCCGCAACGAAGCGGAAATATCATGGTGGACAGGAGGGTATAATGTCAGGTCTGTTTCAGTCGCTGGAGATAGGCAAAAACGCCCTGTTGTCACAGCAATTTTCTCTGCAGACCATCTCGCACAATATCGCCAACTCGGATACGCCTGGCTATACCCGGCAGCGAGTGGTCATGTCCACAAGCTATCCCCAGCAGAGCAATGTCGGTATGATCGGATCCGGCGTGCAGGTGGATACTATCGTGCAGATACGCGACCTTTTTCTGGGGCAGCAGTACCGCGACGCCCAGATGAGTTACGGGGAATGGGCTTACAAGGAGAAAATTTACACTCAAATTGAATCGGTATTCAACGAGCCGAACGATAATTCCCTTAACGATCTGCTTAACAATTTCTGGGATTCCTGGTCGCAGTTAGCCACCAATTCGGATTCCAGCGATAACCGCGAGGTTATTTTAGCCCAGGCCAACCAGCTTATCAACGGCTTTCAACAGATGGCCTGGAGTCTTGAGTCACTGCGGGAATCCATCGACAGCGATATTACCTCGATGACCTATGAAATCAACAATCTGACCACGGAAATCGCCAATCTGAACGCGCAGATTCAGGTTTCGGAACTGGGCGGGGTGACAGCCAACGATCTTCGCGACGCCCGGGATTTACTCTTAGACGAACTGTCCAATTTTATCGACGTCAATACGATCGAGCAGCCCAATTCATCGACCTCGGTGTATATCGGTTCGATGGTGCTGGTTGACGGCACTCAGTCGTTCGATATCAACACGGTGACGGTCAACGATAACGGCCAGCCGATTAACAGGCTCATATGGGCGGGTTCCGAAGTCGAATTGAGAAACAACAACGGCCAGCTCAGCGGTCTTCTGGAGATGCGCGACCAAACCGTTGTCGAATATCAGAAAAAGCTGGACGAGATGGCGGCGACGCTGGTGACCGAAGTCAACGCCCTGCACCGCAGCGGCTATGCGGCCGACGGTTCAACCAGCGTGAACTTTTTCGACCCGAATTACACCACGGCCTCGACTATCCGGCTCAACAGTGAAATCGAAACCGATACTAATAAAATCGTCGCTTCTCAGGGACAAGACAGCGATAACCTGATCGCTCTGGCGATTTACGATTTACGCGACGTACGCATAATGTCCAGCGG
>JBMOKZ010000049.1:0-3563 GCA_049324195.1 Candidatus Zixiibacteriota bacterium
TAAACTCATCGCCGCCTATCATTATGAGCGCGACACCGCTTATCTCGACCAGGCGGAGAAATATGCCCGCTGTCTGGTACGCGAGGCGATGGTGTTTGACGACGCTCTTTATTATCCCTACCGTTTCGATTACCGGGTTCACAAGCGTGAGGACGCATTTCTGGCGGCGCCCTGGTTTTCCGGTATGGCTCAGGGAGAAGCGCTCGGGGTAATGACGCGTCTGTTCGACGAGACCGGCGATTCGGCGTATCTCGATTACGCGAACCGGACGTTCAAGTCGATGCTGCGGGTGAAAGACGAAGCTGAGCCGTGGACATCGCTGGTCGACGAGCGCGGCTGTTACTGGATTGAGGAATATCCGACCACTCCCCCCAGCCTGACCTTGAACGGTTTTATTGCCGCCGTTTTCGGCGTTTATGATTATTACGAGACGACCCGAAACGATGCCGCCGCCCGGGTGCTTGAAGACTGCTTCAGCACCGTCAAAAATTATATTCCGCTATTCCGCCGGAAGGGGAAAGTGAGTTTCTATGATTTGACTTTCCGGCATTACGATGCCGTTTATCATCAGTATCATATCAACCAGTTGCGGCACCTCGAAAACATGTCCGGCGACAGTTTTTTCGGCGACTGGGCGGACAGTCTGAAAGCTGATTATGATGAAGATAAAAAGTGATTTATATTATCGGGATATTGGTAAATATTGAGTTGACTAAGACAATTACATTTCTATCTTTAAAGCCATGACCAGAGAGATAAAAGCATCTTTATTGATTAAAAATATCGGGCAGCTGGTGACCATGTCCGGCGCCGCTCCAAAGACCAAAGCCGGCATGAATGATATCGGACTGATTGAATATGGCGGGGTCGCCCTGGCCGGTGAAACCATCCTGGCGGTAGGCTCATCCGACGATGTCCAGGGGCGAACCCCCCTGGCTGAGAACTGCACCGTTATCGACGCCGGGGGGGCGGTGGTCACCCCGGGTTTTATCGATCCTCATACTCATCCGGTTTTTTCCATGACCCGCGAAAAGGAGTTTGAGATGCGGGTTCAGGGAAAAAGCTATATGGAAATCGCCCAATCTGGCGGCGGTATCCGGGCTTCGGTTCGCGACCTGCGCAACACCCCTCGCGAGATACTCGCGGAAAAAACCCGCAAACGTCTGGATATGATGCTTCGCCACGGCGTGACGACCATCGAAGCCAAATCCGGATACGGGTTGTCCACCGAGGCGGAAGTAAAATCGCTGGAAATCATTCGCGAAATGAACGAACGCCACCCGATCGACCTGATTCCGACCTTTCTGGGAGCCCACGAGATACCCGATGAATACCGGGACGATGTCGAAGCGTACATCGCCCTGATTAATGAGGAAATGGTGCCGGCGGTAGTAAAAGGCCGCCTGGCGGAATTTTCCGATATTTTCTGCGAGGAAGGCGTATTTGATATCGAGCAGTCCCGCCGAATCCAGCAGACGGCGCTCGACGCCGGACTGAAACTCAAATTTCATGCCGATGAACTGAAATCGACCGGGGGCGCCGAACTGGCGGCCTCGATGAAAGCTGTCTCGGCCGACCACCTGGTGTATGTCTCCGATGAGGGCATCCGGGCTATGGCGCGGAGCGGCACGGCGGCGGTCCTGTTGCCCGGCACGACCTTTTCCCTCGGAGGGAAACAATACGCCCCGGCCCGCAAGATGATCGAGGCCGGCGTGGTGGTGGCGCTCTCCACCGATTGCAACCCCGGCTCGAGCTACAGCGAATCGCTGTCGATTATTATCAGTCTGGCGGTGCTGCAAATGAAAATGACCACCGCTGAGGCGCTCACGGCTGTCACGGTCAACGCCGCTTACGCGGTCGACCGGTCCGGCAAAATCGGGCAGCTTGAACCCGGCCAGCAGGCTGACCTGGTGCTCTGGGATATGGGGGACTACCGGGAACTGTCGTATCATTATGGTGTCAATCTGGCTAAAAAAGTAATAAAGAAGGGCAAACTGGTCGTTTCCGCCTGATTCCGACGGAACCTTCGACCGCCCCGCAGGTTATAAAAGTGATGAAAAAACTCCTTATCCTTTCGCTCAACTTGATTTTTATCGTCGTCAACGGTTGCGGCGTCTATACATTCAATCCCCGCGGTAAATCGGATGTTACCAATATCGCCATCGAGCCGTTTGCCAACGAGACCAGCGAATTTGGTCTGGCGGACCGGCTGACGGAACAGGTTATCGATGCTTTTATTACCGATGGTACTTTGAAGATTGTCCCGGTCGATAATTCCGAGGCTTACCTGGTCGGGATTCTCACCGGTTACCAGCGTGTGCCGCACAAGTTCGATGAGAACGACCAGGTCGAGGAATATAAAATCCTGTTGGATGTCGAAATTTCCCTTAAAAATACCGGCGATGATTCCGAGAAATGGAAAGAGAGATTGACGTTCGAAGGCATCTATAACGCCAGCGATGAAACCGAAGAAGACGGTCAGGTTCGAGCCAGTGAACGGCTGGTCGAGGCGGTTTTGAACAAAACGACCAAATCCTGGTGATTTTATTATTTTATTTGTCCCGATTTTGTTATATTTTAGGATACTAAAGGCAGCGGCAAAGTTACAAAAGGTAAAACTCTATGTTTATTAAAAGAAAAGTGTCGTTTGGGTTGATAATATCGATGGTGGTTCTGTTCGGGGTAATTTCGGCGGTGGCCAAAGATATCAACTCCAAAGCCGGCACCAGCGCCTTTCCCTTCTTGAAAATCAATGTCGGGGCTCGGGCGGTGGCTATGGGCGGCGCTTTCACCGGACTGGCCGATGACGAGTCAGCGCTTTATTACAATCCCGCCGGTATCGCCTCGCTGGAAGGTAATCGTTTTATCGCCGATTATCATAATTATTTCATGGATTTACAGTCCGGTTTCCTGGGTTTCATCAAACAGCTGGACGAAAAAAAATTTCTGGCCGGGTATATCAATTATCTCAATTACGGAGATTTTATCCGAACCGACGAACTGGGCAATATTACCGGTGACGGTCAATTCAGCGGAGGTGATTTTCTCATCGCGTCTTCGTTCGCCGTCAAGTATAACGAGAGTTACATGTTCGGCGTGACCGGTAAATTCATCTATGAAAAACTCGACGAATTTTCCGCGACCGGTATCGCCCTCGACCTCGGCGGTAAATATACCAGCAACCGCGGTCGTTACCGGGCCGGTATCGCCGTCCAGAATCTCGGGATTCAGTTGTCGGCTCTTGGCGATACGGACGAAAAATACGACCTGCCAATCACCGTCCGCGGCGGGCTGGCGGTCAAGCCGCGCGAGGTCAAACTGGTTTTGTCCGGCGACCTGATTATCCCGATCGACAATGACCCCGTTTATTCTCTCGGCGCTGAGTACACCGAGTTCGAGCCGTTTTATGTCCGGATGGGCTGGACCAGTTTCGGCTCCAATTATCGAGCCGCCGATTCCGAGGACAGCTGGGCCGGGTTCTCGTTCGGGGTTGGTTTCGATTATAAACGTCTTCATATAGCCTATGCTTATTCACCCGCGGCCGAGCTGGGTGAGAGCCATCG
>JBMOKZ010000050.1:0-3561 GCA_049324195.1 Candidatus Zixiibacteriota bacterium
GGCGCGGATTCGGGAGAAATGCGCCTTTGCCGCGATGTCGGCTACGGCTGTCTTTTAGAGTCTGCCCGGACCAGTAACCGGGGCAAGGCCGCACCGGGCCAACGATTTCTGCACGGCGGTTTCCGTCTGGCGCGGTCAGCCGCACCAGAAAAAGCGTTTTAAATCGGAATTAGTTTTCCTCAAGTATAGCTGGTGCGGGGAGCGCCGAGAAGCTCGCGCAGTGCGTCCAGCAGGCGTTTCCCTTGGGCGCGCATTGCGGTTTTAGCCTGAAGTAAATTGTCCTCGTTCGGTCGCTCGTGTAACTGAACATGGAAACGAAGAGAGTTACCGGTGCCCGAGGGACGGACGGTGAAATGCCGCAAGCCGGAATCATCCAAATAAAATCGCACGCCTTCGTCGGGGAATTCGAAATCCGCCGACGGCGGATAGAGCCGGTCGTATTTGCCCGTGCGGTAGATGACGGCCTTTTTGATTTCGTACCCGCCGAAATGCGCTTTTCCTTTGTGAACTTCCTCGTGTAGCGCCAGGACGCGTTTGAGGATTTTTTTTTTGATGCGGTCGCCCTCGATACCCGGATACTCCCCGTCGAGCGGGTCCGGTTCGTAAAAAGTCATAAACATCCCGATATCCGGGTCGAGATAAATATAGCGGTCGAGCGCCTCAATCAGGGTCAAATTGTTGATTTTGGCCCAGGCGGCGATTTCGGCCAGCAGCAGCCCGGCGAAGGTGCCGTCCTTGTCGCGGACATGCCCGCCGGTTCCCAGCGACCGTTTGTCTGGCGGCGGACCGCCGAGCAGTGAGAAGCCGTTGCTCTGTTCCATGGTGCCGATATTGAAAGACCGCTGACCGCTGTCCATGCCGAAGCATTCGCAGACAAAAGGATGACAGAGCCGGTTAAATTTATCGTTTTTCCCGTCTTTTAAATCAAGCAGGGCGCTTTGCCGTCGCTCCCAGATTTCCCTTGTGGCGGCGGCCATCGAAGCAAACCCCACCCAGCTTTTGACCGCGCCGATGCCGTGCTTGCGAGCCAGGTGAATAAGAGCCTCAGTGGTCGTGTGTGACAGGGTCAAAAATCTCCGCTCGACATCCTTTATTAGGCCGAATTTTTCTTTCTCCCGGAACAGACGGAACCAAATCACCAAAGTCCACATGTCGTCGGCGGGCATCAGGTAAAATTCCTGGTCATCGTAAATATGACGCTGGCGCTCGGGTACCTTAACCACCAGCCCGCAGCGGTCGGCGTCGGGGTCGGTGCCGATGAGAATATCAAGATTGTCGATTTCGTCCGGGTAATCCTCGCGGAACGCCCGAAGAGCGGTTTCGGCGGCTCGGGGATCGCCGGGGTCGGGCTGTTGCTCATGGCCCGGGTCGCTGTTAAAAGCCGGGAAGAAGCCGTTGAGTTCATTTAGATTCAGCCCGATGCGGTCGCCATTAACCGGCATAATACACTGGAACCCGGTTTCTTTAAGAAGCCGGGGAAAAGCTTTGTAACCGGCGCCGTGAAAAGCACAATAACCGATTTTGAGGGCTTTTAACGTATTTTGTTGAGTTTCTTGAAGGTTTTCAGTGGTTAGAAAGGTTTTGATGTGTTCCAGGTAATATTCGTGCATATTCATTAACTGTTTTTCCCGGTCGTAATAGTCGAAGTCCGAAAGCGGTCGTGCCCCGCCAAGATACCATACTTTTGAAAACTCCGCCCGGTCGAAAGAAAGCGGTGCGGGGATATCTTTTATCTGTACCCGGCTGATGTAGTGATTGTACATCTCGTCTCTTTCTTCGGGGTCGAACTGGGCGCCGTTGGGTCCGGATAGCTTATAGCCGTTATAGCGGTAATCGTTGTGGCTGGAGGAAATCAGAACGCCCAGGTCGGCCTTGATAGTCCGGTGGGGAATGGCAAAAGTCAGTTCCGGATAAGGGCAAGGGGCATCGAAAAGAAAAACCGTATAGCCGAAAGCCAGGAAAAGTTCTGCTACCAGACGGGCGAAATCGAAACCCCGGATGCGGCTGTCGTACCCGATCACGACCTTTTCGAAATGTTTCTCTCGACCATAGGCCGCCACTCCGGCGGTGGTTTTTAGGAACACGATGTTGTTGATGGTGTTGGTGCCCTTAAGGATAGCAGCATCAAGACCGTCATCCCGGAGTTTTAAAACTGATTCCCGGTCCAAAGCCATGAAACCCCGGATGCCGCCGGTGCCGAAACGAACTTCCTGCCGGAAAGCATTTACCAGGTCTTTCCAGCGGGCTTGTCTGATATATGCGATGATGGTTTTTCGGGTTTTGGGAGAAAAAAAATCAAGTCGTTCCTCTCTGAGCCAGGAGTTCAGATTGGCCACAGTCTGGACCCTGGCGCTGTCATATAATTGCCGGTCCAATCGGCTCTGGTCGAGTTCCTGTTGTAAAAAAGCGCCGATTCCAGCCGAAGCCTCGGCTATAATAGCTTCCAAATCCGTTATCATTTTGTCTCCGTTTTTGGCTGGCAAGATACCGAACAGCAAAATATTACGTAAATAAAGCCGGGTCAACCTCAAATAAGATGTATAAAAAAGTCAAATATTCTAAAGGATAAAAACCGGTAAACCGATATTAAGTTTATATAAACACGTCTCAGACGGCTTGATTGACAGGCGGGGAGGCCTGTAATACCTTTAATTTATTTTTTGGGCAGAATCCGGCATCGCGCTTAGTCCTTCCAGAAAAGTTCCGCCCGAAGTGGTTTTTTAAATAAATAAGGACCCTTCGATGGAAGAATATGTATGGATTTCGAAACTGGCTAATCATCCGGTTTTTGTCAACCATGCTCATCCCGTGTTACATCGTTTAGCCAGACAGTACAATGTCAATATTACCATAGATGGACCGAACGATACTTCCGAAGAAGCTTACCTCAAAGCGGTTAACGATGCTATCGAACGCCGCGTAGCCGGAATCATGATAATAGGCTGGGGGGAAGGCGCCATAGTCGGAACGGTCAATCGAGCCGTAGACGCTGGTGTCCCGGTGATTACGGTGGATAGCGATATTCCGGGCAGCCACCGGCTGGCTCATATCGGGACTGACTGGTTCCGAATGGGCTGGGCTATGGCCGACAGGATGTCACTGCTGATCGGAGATGAAGGCAAAGTACTTATGCTGGGGATGTTCGGCCCACCCAATATGCAGGCCGGCTACCGCGGTTTCAAAGTCAGAATGGCCGGTTCTCCGAAGATACGGGTTATTGGGCCGGTCGATGACATGGATACCGGCTGTGATAGAGCCCGGGAAATAACAACCGGGTATCTTCGGGAACATCATGACCTGAAGGGCATTGCCGGATTTGATGGCAACAGCGGTCCCGGAGCCGCTCAGGCGCTGCTTCAGGAAAACCTCCACGACCGGGTCAGACTGGTTTGTGTCGACGCCGACCAACCCCATCGGGAGTTTATACTTCGGGGGGTTATTAACGCTGCTTTCGGACAGAAACGGGAGATTTTTACTTTTCGGGCTTTCCAGATGCTCTATAGTTATAACCATGGTTCGGCTGCCAGCGGCTTCCGGACCGGGGCGATTAATTTACCCGGT
>JBMOKZ010000051.1:0-3519 GCA_049324195.1 Candidatus Zixiibacteriota bacterium
AGATGGCGGATACGCTCGATTTGCTGGTGGGGAAGGCGTTTGTCGTTCGAGGCGATAACATCCATAACTATCGCGCCGGCGCCGAGTGCTGCTCTTTCGGCTGATTCGGCCGTCATAGACCGGACTACCCCGGCTACCATCATCTGAAGGCCGCCGCCGGCGGATGAGGTCGAGATATAAACATCGGTTCCTACTTTGCCGTTGGCCGGCGTGATGAATTTATTGTTTTCGTCCAATATCTTACGACCGGTCAGTTCTTCCAGTTCAGCGACCGCGTTGAGCACGCCCATAGTCACGTCCTCAAAAGGAGCCTCGACCGTGGTTGGAGCCTCGCCCCGTGAAATCAAACGATACTCGCCGTTTACATATTCAATTAGAATCGCTTTGGTTGTGGTAGAACCGCAGTCTGTCGCTACGATTACTTTGATGTCATCTGGATTTTTGAATTTTGCCATTTATAACCCGTTTTAATACTTAATCATATTCCTTTTATTTCATTGTCCCGCAAACAATTGTTGAGGGCAAACCAAGAAACGTTTCTGCGTCAGTTTGCCATTATAACATAAAGAGGGGAATTTGTAAAGAGCCTTTTTTCTTGAAGTGTCGGCGAAGTAGAGGCTTCTCGGTTTTATTTGAGTTACTTCGGTGAACGAGAAATAAGACTAAATATAACGTAATTTTGAACAAGAACCGTATTATTTCGTCTCTTAAAATGTATAAATGTTTAATCGACTGCACGACATTGAGATAATTAAAGACGGACGTTTTTCCCTTGACTTCACCGGGCTTGTACACTACTTTCCTTAAATATTTTGTAGAAGGAAAAAGGATTCTATTAAGCTTGAGATTATGCCCTACCATATTTAACCACCGATTCAGTGTGGTTTTTTTTATTTTCTTTCTCCTGTTTTTTACTCTGATTGAAGTGACTATCGCTCAGCAGGATGCAGCCGTTCCTGATAGTTCAGCCGTTACTGTTTTGGACAGTATTCCTCAAGAATTTTACCCCCGGCCCGCGACCGATGTCGAAGCTAAGGATACACCCAACGACGCCGGTCAATCGGTCAGTATCAGCTGGACGAAATCACTCGATGATTACGCGGGCGGGAAGGTTAAGCTTTACAGGATATTCCGGACCGAAGCGGTCAATGGCCAACCTGGTCAATATATTGAAGTAGGGGATATGCCAGCCGGGAATGCCGAATATTCCTTCCAGGACGGCAATACCGTCGACGGTGTTGATTATTTCTATGTGATTAAGACTATAAATTATCTTAAAGAGAATAATGTCACGCTCTGGGAAGCGGCATCAGAATCGCACCTGACCGGACCCATTGCATCCACGGCTCAATGGTTCGACTGGCGTCGGATAAACGCCCTGATTGGCGTCATTTTGCTCAGTTCCTTCATAATTTACTTCATCCGAGAGGCCCGGTCGGGGAAAGATTTGTTTATTCGTAAAATCGCCGGGATGGAAGCTGTGGACGAGGCTGTTGGCCGCGCCACGGAAATGGGGAAAAGCATATACTATGTACCGGGTCTTTCGGATATGGACAATATGCAGACCATCGCCTCTATCAATATCCTGGGGCGGGTGGCGGAGCTATCGGCCACCTATGAAACTTATCTCGATGTTCCGGTGTGCCGCTCGATGGTGATGATAACCGCCCGGGAAGTGGTCAAGGAAGCCTATACCAAAGCCGGGCGACCGGATATTTTCAAGGATGACCAGGTACATTACCTGACCGACGATCAGTTCGGGTATGCGGCCGGTATTGATGGTATGGTTGTGAGGGAGAAACCAGCCACCATCTTCTATATGGGTACGTTCTACGCCGAATCGCTGATTCTGGCGGAGACGGGCAATTCGATCGGGGCGATTCAGATTGCCGGGACAGCGATGCCTTCGCAGCTGCCGTTTTTCGTGGCTGCCTGCGATTACACACTTATTGGCGAAGAGCTTTTTGCAGCCTCAGCTTACCTTTCCAAAGAACCCAAGCTTATCGGTTCCGTCAAGGGCCAGGATATCGGCAAGGGGATGATGCTGGCGGCGATAATAATCGGTATTATTTTGGAAACTTTTGGTATCTGGAATTTTTCACGACTGTTTTCGGTGATTGATTAGTTATGCGCAGAGAAATACCTCTTTTAATAACAGCCATAACCGGTGTCGGCTTTGTCCTGCAGTATTTCATTCCCCATGCTCCGTTCAGCAATATGAGCGACTGGTTCAGTGACTGGTTCTCGATTGTCGGCGCGTGCGCCATTATTCTCGGCGCGCTCAACCTTTTGAAAATATCTATCCAGAAAGCGATTGACAGGAAAAAAGACTGGATCTATTCCCTGATTATTATCGCTTCTTTTTTGTTGATAGTAATTATTGGCCTGTCCGAGGGTGAGGATTTCCGCGAAGCGGGCACGAACTTCGACTGGCTTTACAATTACATGTATATTCCGCTCTCGGCCACGATGTTCGCCATTTTAGCCTTCTACGTAGCGTCGGCGTCCTACCGCGCTTTCCGGGCTCGAAATTTCGAGGCAACTCTGCTTTTAGTTGCGGCCTTTTTTGTGATGCTCGGACGGGTGCCGGTGGGTGACCTTTTAACTCAGTTCTTGCCAGAGGGCTGGCGGTTGTCCAACCTAGCCTCGTGGGTGATGAATTATCCGCAATCGGCCGGTCAACGAGCCATCATGATCGGGATCGGGCTGGGAATCGTTTCGACCTCGTTAAGAGTTATTCTGGGGATAGAACGTTCCCATATCGGCGGCGGGGAATAAAGTTTATGAGTACGAAAGTTAAAGAAATAATCGTCGTGGTTCTGATTGCCGTTTTCTGTCTGGTGTTTTATATAAGAAAAATCAACGGCGGCGAGGGTATAATCTTTTCCCCGCTGGTTGCCTGGCTCGTGATTGCGCTTCTGATAATCGCTCTGGTCTGGGTGCTGATAATGACCGTCCGGGGTCATCTCATAAGCCGGCGGGTAGTGTTTATTTTTGTGGGAGTGGCTCTGGCGTTGCCCTTGTTTATGCCGTTTTCACAGAAAATCTCCATTTCGCCCGAAGTTCGGTCGCTGTATAAAAGCGTCGAGGAGTTGCCGCCCGGCTCGAAAGTGCTGATTTCATTCGATTACGACCCCCCGTCGGCCCCGGAGCTTCAGCCGATGGCGGAGTCATTTATACGTCTCTGTTTCCAGCGGGATTTGAAAGTGATCATCATGGGTCTCTGGCCGCAGGGTCCTCAGCAGGCCAATATGGCTATCGGGAAGGTGCTCGAAGACGAGGCAATGCAGGTAAAGAATCTTAGATACGGCGAAGATTACGTCAATCTCGGTTTTCAGACCGGGAACGAATTTGTAATCCAGCGTATGGGGTCGTCGTTTAAATCGATGTTCCCGAACGATTATCGCGGAACACCGTACGATTCTTTGCCACTGGTAAGAAACGTGAAAAATTTTTCCAATATCGATTACAGTTTCAATCTCTCCGCCGGGTTTCCTGGCTCGGTGGAATGGGTGCAAA
>JBMOKZ010000052.1:0-3512 GCA_049324195.1 Candidatus Zixiibacteriota bacterium
GGACTGGTATCCCTGGGGGGAGGAGGCGTTGAACAAGGCCCGGGAGCTGGACCGCCCGATATTTCTGTCAATCGGCTACGCGGCCTGTCACTGGTGCCACGTAATGGAGCGGGAGTCGTTCGAGAACGAAGCGGTCGCCGTAATATTAAACGAACATTTTGTCTCGATCAAGGTCGACCGGGAACAGCGGCCCGACCTCGATAATATTTACATGGCTTTCACGGTGGCCATGAACGGCAACGGCGGCTGGCCGATGACGGTGTTTTTGACGCCTGACTTGAAACCGTTTTTTACCGGAACCTATTTCCCGCCCGAGGACGGCTACGGCCGTCCGGGGTTCGGGCGGCTCCTGAGCGAAATCGTTCGGGTGTACCGGGACAACCGGAACCAGCTGGTAAATTCATCGGAAGAAATATTCCGCCACGTGGTCTCGAATATCAAGCCGGTTTCGGATAGCGGTTCGCTCGCCCCGGCGCTGATACCTGCGGCGGCGCGCGAATTGATGCAGGGTTTCGACCGTCAATACGGCGGGTTCGGTCAGCAGCCGAAATTCCCGCACCCGGTCGAACTGTCGTTTTTCCTGCGGCATTTTTATCGGACTGGTGACCGGGACTTTCTCGAGGCGGCCGAAAAAGCCTTGAAAGGCATGGCCCGCGGCGGTATTTACGACCAGCTCGGAGGCGGGTTCGCCCGCTATGCCACTGACCGCAACTGGCTGGTGCCCCATTTCGAAAAAATGCTTTACGACAACGCCCTGCTGGTCGAGACTTACGCCGAGGCCTACCAGTTGACGGGGGAAGCCTTCTATCTTGAGATCGTGACCGGGACGCTTGATTTTATGCTTCGGGAAATGCGCGATGAAACCGGCGGTTTTTATGCCGCGCTCGACGCCGACAGCGAAGGCGAGGAAGGGAAATTTTATGTCTGGTCGAAAGAGGCCATTGAACGGGTTCTCGGCGAGAAGGCGACGCCGTTCATGGCATATTATGGCATCACAGCGTCTGGTAATTTCGAGGGACACAATATCCTGCACGTCTCCGGGCAGGCGTCGCGGATGCGTAAAGAGACGGCGGTAGCGGATTTCGACGGGTACCTGAAAGACTGCCGCGATCGGCTGTTTGCCGCCCGCTCGCAAAGAATCCGACCATTGACCGACGACAAGATTCTGACCTCGTGGAACGGCCTGGCGCTATCGGCGCTGTGCCGGGGCTATCAGGTCTCCGGAGATGAAAGATATTTAAAGGCCGCATTTGAAAACGCCGTCTTTGTACTGGGTGAGCTTGGTCGAGATGGCAAACTCACGCATGCTTATCGTAAGGGCGTTCATTCTTCGGGGGAGTTTCTTGAGGACTATGCCTTTTTTGTCCGGGGTCTGCTCGACCTGTACGAAAGCGACCGCACGGCCGATAACCGGCGCTGGCTTGCGGCCGCCGAACGGCTGGCTTTGCGGGGAATCGAACTGTTTATGGATGGTGATGGTTCGTTTTATCTGCGCCCGGACAATTTGGCTGATTTGATTGTCCGGCCCAAAGACGAGCACGACGGCGCGACACCCGCCCCCGGCTCGATCATGATTAACAACCTGCTCAAACTGAGCCGGCTGACAGAAAAAAAGCTTTACGAAATGAACGCTCAAAAAGGGCTCGAGGCGCTTGCCGGGGCAATGGCGCAATATCCGTCGAGGATGACCTCGGCGCTCGGCGCGCTCGATTTTTATCTCAATGATAAAATAGAAATGGTACTGACAGGTCACAACGGCAAGCTCGGAGAATTCCTAAAAGAGATTTATGGGATTTATCTGCCGCATCGGATGATAGCCATCAGCCCGGACAGCGCCGGTAATCTGCCGCTGTTCGAGGGCCGGACAGCACCCGACGGCAAAACGACGGTTTATATCTGCCGCAACTCGGTTTGTTCGCTGCCGGTTACGACGGTCGAAGAGTTACGCCGGAGCCTGGAGGAATTGTAATATAATGAAGGTTGCTATTTGAGATGGAATTGCTTATAGTGGACGATTGTTATCCAAGTTAACGGAGGTGCCATGGTAACGACGACAATGAAATGGACCGGGGGATTGAAATTCGAGGGCAAAAGCGCGTTCGGGCACAAGATTGTCACCGACGGCGCCAAAGATGCCGGGGGTGAGGAAGCCGGCTACAAACCCACGGAACTTCTGCTTTATGGAATTGCCGGCTGCGCGGGGATCGATGTGGTCCGCATCCTGGAAAAGCAGCGGCAGAAACTGATTTCGCTGGAAATAGAAATTACGGCGCACCAGAACGAGGACTACCCCAGGCCGTTTCATACGATCGAGGTCAAGTTTATAGCCCGGGGGGAAAATATCGACCCGAACAAACTGGCCAAAGCGATTGAGATGTCCGAGGATAAGTATTGCGTGGTCAGTCAGACGATTAAAAACGAAACCAAAATCGTCACCAGCTTCGAAATTGTAGAAGCTAAGCCTGTTTTTTGAATCCTTTCGGCTCTTTTAATATCTAAGGTATTAAAGAAAGGAAACAGGAAATGGAAAATAAATTAGCCTATACCTTGATATCCGACAAACCGTTCAAGACGGTGGTGGAGAATATAGAAAAGCAGGCAGCCGACCACAAATTCCGGGTGCTGGCCAGACACGATGTTCAGGCCACGCTGGCCGAGAAGGGGTTCGAACGCGGGCCGTTGTATATTATCGAGGTCTGCAACGCCGGGTTTGCCCATAAGGCGCTCCAGTACGAGGAGCTTATTTCGCTGTTTATGCCCTGCCGTTATTCGGTCTTTACCAGGGACAACAAGACGGTGGTCAATCTGGCCCGGCCCTCCCTTATGACCGAGATGATGCCGGTCGAGGGTTTGGCGGAGCTGGCGGGCGAGGTTGAGAAGTCCTTGAAAAGCATTATGGAGAAAGCAGTTTAAAGCGAGTTATTTTTATGCCGCACAACCGATTGACAGGAAAATAAACAATGCCCCGAATATTAAAAAGTCTGAAAAGAACTCTCATTTACGCTTTTCTGGGCGGAATTGCTGGCTTTATTCTGAATTTTGCTTATATTAACCTCGGTTCGACCAGACAGATTATGTGCAACCCGTATCTGGCGGTGACGCTGGGGGTTGTGTTTGGGGCGGTCCTGTCCCTGGGTGATTAGGAGATTTTTGAAATGCCGATGTATGAATACCAATGTACCGAATGCGGTTTCAAGTTCGACGAGCTGGTGAAAAGCTCCGACGAAACCGTACCCTGCCCGAAATGCCAATCGGAGAAGACGTTTCGGCTGATTTCGATGTTTTCCGCTCAGGGGACGTCGTCGCCGGCCGGGTCCGGGGGCGGCAGCTGCAACGCCTCGAGTTGTTCCTCAAAAAGCTGCTTCACGTGAGGCTGATAAAAGGCTTCACGGTCGTGAAGAAAGATTTAAAAACCGCCCGAGGGTGGTTTTTTTTGTGGGTTATTTCTGTAACTTGAAATGATATTCAATTAATATTGAACATTATAAAGCATAATATTGTATTAATATATA
>JBMOKZ010000053.1:0-3497 GCA_049324195.1 Candidatus Zixiibacteriota bacterium
CGCCTCCGGCCAGACCTGAACCCAGCGCCAGCCAGCCGGCATAGCGCCCCATTACCTCGACCAGCATGACGCGGTGGTGGGATTGTGCGGTAGTGTGAATTTTATCGATCGCCTCGGTTGCCGTCTGCATGGCGGTATCAAACCCGAAGGTAATATCGGTACCCGCGAGGTCGTTATCGATAGTTTTGGGTACACCGATTATCGGGATACCCAACTTTTGCAGCCCCCCGGAGGCAGCCATGGTGCCGTCACCGCCGATAGCAATCAAGGCGTTCAAACCGAGGGATTCGAAATTCAGAACACATTGAGAGGAACGGTCCAGATAAACATATTTGTCGCCCTCGAGAACCGGGTACTTGAAAGGATCCGCCCGATTGGAAGTGCCGAGAATGGTCCCTCCCCGGGTCAGGATACCGGAGACATCAATATCGTTAAGATTGGTATAACGATTAAGAATAAGTCCTTCATAACCGTCGTAAAAACCGACAACTTCCATATCATAATCGTTTTCCGCCGTTTTGGCGACCGCCCGTATCACAGCGTTCAATCCGGGGCAGTCACCCCCGCCAGTCAATACTCCGATTCTTTTCTTTGCCTTTGCCATACTCTCTTTTTCTTTTTTAAGCCAGGATTTTTCGGGGTTTTCAATTTCTTGCCATATTATACAACTTAATTCGGCATTTCTTGTTATGAAATTAGTAACTTATATCTTGTCATAAAGTGCCATTATTCGGACAACTTTATAAAATTATTGTTGATTAAGTCGATAAAATGTCATAACAGAGAACCACTTAAGTTATTTTTCTTTAGGATAATTAAAATATGCGCGTAAAACAACTATTAGTATTGCCGAAACTGCCCGAGAGAATAAAAGCTCTTCAGGAACTCGCTCACAATCTCTGGTATTCCTGGAACTGGGACATCGTCAAACTCTTTATTCGTATGGACCCTGACAGCTGGGAAAAATACTATCAGAATCCGGTGGAAATGCTTTCCCAGCTTCCTCAGGAAACTCTCCAGAAAGCGGCTGAAGATGAGGCTTTTCTGGTCAACCTGGACCGGGCTTACGAAAAATTCCAGAATTATTTAATTATCAGAAAGTGGTTCAGTTATCATCACGGCGAATTCGAAAACCGTAAAATCGCTTACTTTTCACTTGAATACGGGCTCGATACGGGTCTTCCCGTCTATTCCGGCGGTCTGGGTGTCCTCTCCGGCGATACCCTGAAATCCGCATCGGACCTCGGTTTGCCGCTGGTAGCGGTGGGGCTTTTATACCGTTACGGCTATTTCAGACAGTTTTTGTCGCGCGACGGCTGGCAGCAGGAACGCTACGAAGAAAACGACTGGTATCACATGCCGGTTGAACTGGTCAAAGATAAAAACGACCAACCGATAAAAATCTCGCTCGTTTTAGACCATGTTCCGGTTCAGATTCAGATATGGAAAGTGATGGTTGGAATAATCCCGCTGTATCTGCTGGACACCAATGTCCCCGAAAATTCGTCGAAAGCCCGCGAAATTACTTCCGTACTCTACGGCGGCGACAAGGATATGCGCATTCGTCAGGAAATAGTGCTCGGTATCGGCGGCGTCAAAGCGCTCAAAGCGCTCGGTATCGAACCGGACATTTTCCATAGTAACGAGGGTCATTCCTGGTTCTTGACGCTGGAACGGATTCATGCGCTCATGACCGAGAAAAACATGACTTTCTCCGAAGCCACGCAGTATGTCTGGTCCACGACCGTTTTCACCACCCATACCCCGGTACCGGCCGGCAACGAACAATTCGATTCGGTTTTGGTGCATCGCTATCTCGGCGACATGGTCCGGCAGTTGGGTCTCAGCTGGAAGGAATTTCTGGCGATCGGGCGGGTCAATCCCGAAGATGAATCGGAGCAGTTCGGTATGACGGTAGCGGCGTTGAAATACTCCGCTTTTATCAACGGCGTCTCGAAACTCCATGGCCAGGTTTCCCGGGAAATGTGGCACAATATCTGGCCTAACCTGCCCAAAGAGGAAGTGCCCATCAAGTTCATCACAAACGGGGTACACCCGGCGTCCTGGATTTCGCACGACATGAAAGAGCTGTACGAATCATATTTCGGGCCTCGTTTTACCGAGATGCCCGGCGCACCCGAGGTCTGGGACCGGATTCACAAGATTCCGGATCTGGAACTTTGGCGGGTCCATAATAAACGCCGGGAACGCCTGGTCTTTTTCGCGCGAAAACGGCTTCATCAGCAACTCATCCGCCGGGGCGCTTCGCAGATAAAAATCCAGCAGGCCGACCAAGTTCTCAACCCGCAGTTTCTGACCATCGGGTTCGCCCGCCGCTTCTCGACCTATAAGCGCGGCAACCTCGTGTTTTCCGATATCGAACGCCTGGCTAAAATTATCAATAATGAAAAGTACCCGGTCCAGTTCATAATCTCCGGCAAGGCGCACCCGCTCGACAACCCCGGGAAAGAAATTATCAAGGAAATCATCGATTTTACTTCCTCCGAAACTTTCCGCCATCGGATTATTTTCCTCGAGGATTACGATATCAACGTTGCCCGGTACATGGTTCAGGGAGCCGATGTATGGCTCAACACGCCGCGCCGTCCCCTGGAAGCTTGCGGCACCTCGGGCATGAAAGCGTCGGCAAACGGCGCTCTGAATCTCAGTGTGCTGGATGGTTGGTGGGATGAAGGATTCCTGGGGGACAACGGTTGGGCAATCGGCTGGGGTGAAGACTATGACGATCCCGAACACCAGGACGAGGTCGAGAGTCGAGCTCTCTACGACCTCCTGGAGGAGAGCGTTAAACCCCTGTTTTACGAACGCGGGGCGGACGATCTGCCGCGGAACTGGATCAGTATGATGAAACGATCAATTCAGACCATTTGCCCGGTTTTCAATGCTCATCGCATGGTATCCGATTACATCGAGCAGGGTTATCTCCCTGCTGCGCGATCGTACACCGAGCTTCGGTCGGACAATTATCGTCGCCTTCGGCAACTGGTCTCATGGAAGAAAGGAATTGAAACGGATTGGGGTAGAGTAGCGGTCAAGGACGTCCGGGTTCTCAATGAATCGGATGCGGTCAAGGGAAAGGATGTGGAAGTAGTCGTCAGCATTGAAACGTCCGGCCACAGCCCCGAAGAATTGCGCGTCGAGCTGCTCCACGGCCCCATCGATCTGTGGGAGGAATTCAAGGTGAGGCACATCACCCGGCTCCAGCCGGTGAACTCGGGCTCCGCCGAGGACGGAACGGTTCGGTTCTCGGGGCACATCCCCCTTTTACACTCCGGACTTTACGGGTACGTGGCCCGGGTCACTCCCGAGCACCCACTGTTGCCTCGGTCACAGTGGGCAAACCTCGTGCACCGCGGATAAGGCCACGGCCTCGAGGTCTGAAATCGGCATCTGCACAATAGTGGCTTCCCTTGAACGCGGAAGCCACCTCTCGTTATGCCCGCCGGGTCGCTCCTCTTTACCTCTTGTGAACGGCC
>JBMOKZ010000054.1:0-3488 GCA_049324195.1 Candidatus Zixiibacteriota bacterium
TATTTATATTGTGTTTCTGTTCCCATCTTACTTTTTCCTTTTCCTGTCGTAGCCGGTATAATTAGCGCCAGAAGGCTGATAACGAAAAAGCGTTTAATCCAGCTCTGTCCGTACCCGACGATATTCAATACTTGCCGTGAACTAATAATAGACATTAGTACTCCATTTAAAGCTTGGTAGATAGAACAAAAAAAAGCGGTAAAAGTTTAGATAAAATGGGTGGGAGATATTTTATTTTAAATTGACCGTACTCGACACGAAAGCCGAGATAATCAGATTGAAAAACGGCCGCGTCCGGTCGTCGCCGGAAATATGGTCGAAATTCTCGACCCGGTCCAGACCGGCATAAATATCGACAAAGAACATATCCTTAACGAAAGTCTTGATCCCGAACGCCAGGCGCAAAGTCTCTTCGACCGTACCGGTCGGGAACGGTTCCGAATAGTCGCCCTCGATTTCCATCCAGGGTTCGCTCCATTCGTCGGTCACGCGACCCTCCCCCTGTCGAAAATACCGGATTTCACACGAGGCGCGCATGTCCGGGGAAAACCAGCGGCTGATTTCGAGCCGGGATAAATCGTAATCGTTGCCCAGCGCCCGGCCGAGCAGGTCTCCATTGAAAACATAGCGGTTGCGTTCGAATATCTGATTAAACGTTCGGTTGACAACCCGGCCATATTCCAGCCGGATATCGACCGGGACAAGAAAATCAACCAGATACGCTCCGGCGAGAAATCCATACTCGTCCGGTTCCTGGTCGCTCTGCGCCTTATCGTCGAACTGAACGTCGTCGAACAGAGCCTGGCCGTAGATTTTGACCCCCGCGCGGGGCTTGTAGTCGAAATCGAACCCGACCAGGGTGTTGTCGTTGGTGCCCTCGTTGAGCTGCGAGCCGTGGAAAAAAATCAGCGGGTTGAGATAATAGAGGTCTATCTGGCGGCCCGGCCCGCCGAACACGACTGTCTCGAACAGCCCGACCCGGAGTTTGGGACCGAAATGAAAATCGAACCGATGCCCGGCAAAATAGCGGTTTTCATAGGCGCTCACGTTGTCGGTTTCGGGACTGAGACCGTCGAGTCTTGCCTGCCGGTAAGTTATCGCCAGACGACCCCAGCGGTAAGTGTATCCGAAACCGTCAAGCTCGACCTCCCCGGCCAACACCAGCGAATTGCGCGGTCCCCAGAATGAGGCGTAGCGCCCGGCTGTCAGGTTGAAATCGCCACTATGGAAATGGATAAAAGCGCGCTCAACATCGCCAGCGAACCCCCGCCACTTTTTACCCGTATAAGTTTCATCCTCAGCCAGTTCCTCGTCCAAAACGAAATTGCCGTATACGAACAGCTTCTCGAATGGCTGTCCGGCGATGCCGGCCCGGAAAGTTTCATATCCCCGGGCGCGCAAATCTCTTTTCACGCGGAAGTCCTCGCCGATATCCGCGAAAAAGCGCAATTTATCCTGCTCGATATGCTTCAGATTTTCGAAAGGTCCAAAATCAAAATTATCGTTGTCGAAAGGATAAGGCCCGAGCTGGTAATCGTAGTTGTCGAGGGTCGTGACTCCGAGGTGTTCGAGCCGGTCATAAACAAATTCAAACTCGTTCTGCCCGAGGGGCAGAACCCCGGTGAAAACGGAGGGGGCACCGGACAGACAGCTCAGCGCGCACCAGACAAATATCAGCCGTTTGTTTCGCATCGGATTTTTCTCGGGAAATGGCAGGCTCGATTGAATTTTGAAAATCGGCCCGAAACCTCAAGCGCCGGAGCCCTTGAGAACGGTCGGGACGGTTTTGACCAGGATTTTAGTATCGAGCCAGAGCGACCAGTTATCGATATACTCCAGGTCGAGCTTCATCCAATCTTCAAAATCAATAGCGTTTCTGCCGTTAACCTGCCAGATACAGGTCACACCGGGTTTGACGGACAGCCGCCGGTGCTGCCAGGGTTCGTATTTGGCGACTTCCATCGGCAGAGGCGGGCGCGGTCCGACCAGTGACATGTCGCCCTTGAGCACATTTATGAACTGAGGAATTTCATCTATGGAATATTTTCTCAAAAATCTTCCGACCCGGGTGATGCGCGGGTCGTTCTTGATTTTGAACACGGGACCAGACATCTCGTTGTACGCCTTCAGAGCGTCTTTCTTGTCTTCGGCGTCGCTGCACATTGTTCTGAATTTCAAAAGAAAAAACGGCTTGCCGTTGAGACCGGAGCGAAGCTGCTTGAAGAGCACCGGGCCGCGGCTCTCGATTTTGATAATCAGGGCGGTAAGCAGGAAAATGGGAGCCGAGAGAATCAAACCGAGCAGGGCGCCCACGCGGTCGATGATACTTTTCAGTGTCAGGGTCAGCTGGTTTTCCGCCACCCGGCGATAGACCAGTGAGGGCAGTCCGTTGACATAAGCCGGACGCACCGGAGTAATGCGGCTGTTGTAAAAATCGGGCATGAGACAGACGGTAACGCCCATCTTTTCCGCGGCCTCGTAAAGCGGCCGGGTGCGAGACGCATCCTCGGGCTCCACGGCTATAAAAACCGCGTCCACCTGGTTGGTGGTGATAATGTCCTCGATATAGTCAGGATGACCGATCAACGGAATATCCTGGTAACTCCAGAGCCCGGTTTTGTGGTAATCCAGAAAACCCATGACCCTGGTTTCCAGCTCGGGGGAGCCGACAATCATATCGGCCACCCGCCGGGCGTTATCGCCGGTGCCAACCACGATTACTTTTTTCTCGAACCAAGTGGTGGACGATGTTTTTACATGCTCGGCTAAAGCTCTCATAATCTTTTTCGAACCGGCTAACTTTAACAATTGCAGAGTAAGATTGGCGGCGATAAACAAGGCGGTGTCGATTTGGTTCAACGGCCAGCCCGTTATATAAACTGTTGCCAGAAAGACCGTACTGATCTTCCCTTCATCGACCAGCACCCGGCTGACCCGCTTGCGCACGTACTTCGAAACCAGAATCGGTTTCGGTCCGCGCGTCAGACGGTAGCCGATGCGAATAAGCAAAATTGCGGTCAGCGCCTCTATCACCAGCCAACCGGAATAACCACGGAGAGCCATGGTCATCCAAAGCACCATAACCGATACAATAATCGAACCCGTTTGGCAAGAAAAAATTAGTAACAATTTTGCCAGAGAAGGATTCAACCCCCGGCTTTTCGAATGTGAAGTTGTTATGCCGGTTGGAGATGAATCAGCGCATAAAGGATGTAATTGTTCCCCGACCCGCATCGAACCCCCGAGGATGCCGCCTTTATGAAAATAATCCCAGCTTTTTAAAAAGTCCTTCGTTACGGCGCTTTTTCTATCCCTGTTGCCGTTAATGACCCCTTTTCGCAGTTCAACTTTGGTTCTCCCGGTGACGGAATTATCGACTCTGCCGATAATTTCCTCTATGTCCGTCCTGCTGCCGGTTAAGCCATGTCCTGCTGCTTTAATCATCGTTTTCATACCTGAAAATCATGCCCTCAGTTCTTAGAGCTGTT
>JBMOKZ010000055.1:0-3476 GCA_049324195.1 Candidatus Zixiibacteriota bacterium
GTAATCGCGGTCATCGGAGCCGGTAAATGCTCCAAGAAACTTAGAGATATGGCGGCTCAAGTCGGTCGCTATATCGCCGAACACGGCGGGGTGCTGGTTTGCGGGGGCATGGGTGGTATAATGGAAGGCGCCGCGCGCGGTGCCAAGGAAGGTGGAGGAGTGACTATCGGTATTCTGCCCACCGATGATAAAAGGGACGCCAATCCTTATATCGACTATGCTATTCCCACCGGATTCGGTGAAGGACGAAACCTGATGGTGGTGCGTACAGCCGATGTCGTCGTGGCCTTGCCGGGGAAATATGGCACCCTTTCCGAAATGGCTTTTGCCCGTCTTTTCAATAAGCCGGTTATTTCCGTGTCCGCCTGGAGACTCGGTGACGATATCCGCCAGGTTGATGATCCCGAAGAAGCGGCTAAACTGGCGATGGAACTGGCGGTCGGAAAAAGTAAATGAATCAAATCGGGGCTGAAATCGTCATCCGCGGCATGGTGCAGGGGGTCGGCTACCGCTATTTTTGTTATCGCCGGGCATTGAATCTGGGGCTTGCCGGCTGGGTGAAAAACGACCCCGACGGTTCCGTTTTCGTGCTGGCCGAGGGTGACCGGAGCGCAGTGGAGGCGCTGGTCGATGATTTGAAGGTCGGACCCTGCGGCGCCCGAGTAACGGCACTCAATACCAAATGGATTCCTTTCACCGGTCAATATCAATCATTCGAAGTCAGGATCAGGTAACACCACTATGAACGAATTGAAAAAATACATCCGTTCGGTTCCGGATTTCCCCAAACCCGGAATCAATTTTTACGATTTGAGCACGCTCTTTATGAATCCCGAGGGTTTCAATCTGGCTCTGGGCGCCATGGAGCGGTTTATCAGGGGAAAACGCACTCAGAAAATCATGGGCATAGAATCTCGCGGCTTCGTTTTCGGGGCGGCTCTGGCCGACCGGATGAAACTGCCCTTGATTATCGCCCGGAAACCGGGTAAACTGCCCTATAAGACCATCGGCGAGAGTTATGACCTGGAATACGGCTCAGCCACGCTGGAGATACATATTGATGCCGTCAAACCGGGGGAACGGGTGGCGATTGTGGATGATTTGATCGCTACCGGCGGCACCCTTCAAGCGGCTTGTAAGCTGGTGGAGAGGCTTGAGGGTGAGGTTGCCTGTATCTCCGGAGTAGTCGGTCTGGTTTTTCTGCCTTTTGAGCAAAAGTTGGCCGGCTATGATGTGAATTACCTGATTTCTTATGGTTCCGAATAAGGCGGGCTTGATTTAAACGCAATTTATAATGATATTATAACCTGAAATTTATCGTATATCATGCCCCCGTAGCTCAGGGGATAGAGCGACGGTTTCCTAAACCGCAGGTCGCAGGTTCAAATCCTGCCGGGGGTATAAAATTTCCTTGAAAATCTGCCTTAAAAACCTTTAAGCCCTTGAAATTTTTCAAGATAGATATTTACAAAAATAGATGAAATCGTTTGACATACGTCTATAGTTCGTATATATTTTGGACTTGTTGCATGACGAGATATGGACTTGAAAATGAGTGTTTCAAATAGATAAGGAGTTAATAGAATGAAATGGTCGTTGGTTAAGTTTGTAGCAGTCTTTTTAACCCTCACCACGACAGCTTTTTGTCAGTTAAGTAATATGGACTTTAACGGTAGTGGGGCTCGCGCTGAGGGAATGGGAAAAGCCTACCTTGCCGTCTCCGATGATATATCAGCCGTCAGTTGGAACCCAGCCGGCCTGTTTGTTTTCGAAAAACCGGTAATCGGGTTCAGCTACAGTACCTTATTACCCCGCGGCAGCTACGAATACGCGGGTAACAAAGAAGACCAATCAGGCAGTTTCAGCGAAATCTCCATGCTGAGCTTTTTGGCTCCACTGCGTCTTAAGGGACATCATTTTGTACTGGCCGGCTGCTACGGCAAAGCCTTCGACGAATTTCAAAATTCGATATATGACACCAGTTTCGTTTATTCCGACTCTTTGAACGAAGCCGCCGACGCATATTTGACTCAGAACACGGAATACGAAGGCGGCCCCTTCGTCATCAATTTCGGGTTCGGAACCAGAGTCTACGATAAGATTTCTTTCGGTTTCTCGACCAACCTTTACACCGGCAAAGCGGAAAACGTAACCCTGACGAAAACCACGATTGACAGCCTCGAACGGACCGATTCTTATAACCAGGAAATTTATTACGAGGAAGACGTTTCCATCTATGATACGGTCAAGTTTTCCGGGGTCAATTTTACTCTGGGTTTCAAATACAATTCCGAAAAACTGAACGCCGGTTTGATTATCAAAACCCCTTACGATTTAAAAGTAACCACCGACCGTTCCATCTATACCGTGACCAAGTACAACGGCCTGGTTAAGACGAACTGGACGGATACGATTTTTGTCGACGATATCCTGCAGAAGGTGGAGATCCCGATGATTATCGGTCTCGGCGGCGCTTATAATGTTACCGACAATTTCCTGGTTTCGATGGATCTCGAGTATCGGCATTTTGAGGACCACATGGTTAATACCCGGACTTCGTTCAGCATTCAGCCCGGCGGCGACAAGGAAGAAACTTACGTTGAAGAAGACCCGATGTGGCAGGATGTCATGACCCTTCGACTCGGTGCCGAATACAACTGGGAAACCGGATCCAGACTGTTCCCGGAAGTGCCGCTCAGAGTCGGCTTCGGGTATTTACCGCTGTCTTCGTCCGAACTGCGGATTGACACGATAACCCTGTACGATTCTCTTTTCCAGGTGGTGACAACGCGCAAAACTTCAGGCGTCAACTTCTCCGCCGGCATGGGGGTGCACTGGACCCAGATTTATCTCGACTTCGCCTGGTCCTATAGTACTTATGATAAGAACAATGATATCGTTGGTAACGAACAGGCCTTGAAGAACCGTAATCACCATTTCAACCTGACCTTTACGGGGTACTTCTAAGATTTGAAAACAAGGGCGGGAATTTTACGGTCTGATAACGATTTCCGCCCTCGTTTTTTCTAATATGTCGGGCCAAAAGACCGACAATATTATAGAATTCGGATGTTGGAGTTATAAATGCAAAACAAGGTAAAACTGAGCAAGAGACAGATTAAAGAAGATAAATTCACCGCCTTCATGCTGGAATCCAAACAACAGTTTTTGGAGCACTGGCAAACCTATGTCATCAGCATCGTCGGGGTGATTTTAGTGGTCGCGGCCGTCGCTTATTATTTTAATTCCCGGCAGGCCAAAGAAGAGGAATCGGCTTATAAATTCGCCCGTGCCCTGCTCGATTATCGCAACGGCAACAGCCAAATTGCCCTGATGAGTCTAAATCAGATTATCACCGACTACAGCGGCAGCAATGTGGCCGGCAAGACCACGTTCCTGCTCGGTAAGATTAATTACGAAAGCAAGAATTACCCCGAAGCCATCCGTTATTACGAACAATTTGTCCGGGACTATCG
>JBMOKZ010000056.1:0-3472 GCA_049324195.1 Candidatus Zixiibacteriota bacterium
GTCAACTTATGTACCAACAACGAAAACATACAAAAAAGCAGGTAGGCCATGAAAATAATTTTTGAAAAATTAAGATCAAATATCGGCGTGAGTCTCCTCGAAGTACTGGTCGCCCTGGCAATCACCGGGGTAATTACTTTAGCCGTATTTCGCGCATACGTTACGCAACACAAAAATTATATGGCCCAGGATGATATCAGTGAAATCCAGCAGAACGCCCGGGTGGTTATCGACGAACTGAGCCGCCATATCCGCATGGCGGGGAACAATATGCCCCAGGGCTTGGAACCCATCGTAGCTTCCGACACCGACCCTGATACTATCACTCTGACTTACCGGACCGATGATTGTGAAACTTTTTTGTCGGACCCTATGCCTCTGCCTTCGGCGGAATTGAAATGTGGCTCGGATATTTCCTGTTTCCACAACGACCAGTGGGTGTATATCTTTGAACCCGACTCCGGAGCCGCTACCGGCGAATGGTTCCAAATCACCAATGTCCAGGCGGCCGCATTGCATATTCAGCACAACACCATGTCGCTGTCGAAATGCTACGGGGCGGACGCTGTTCTGCTGGCCATGACTCAGATTAAGTTTTTCGTGGACAATACGACCGACCCAGCCCACCCCGCGTTGATGATGCAGTTACCGGGTCAGACTCCGCAGATTTTCGCCGATAATATCACTGATTTGCAATTCCGATATGCCCTTAAAAACGGCGCCACCGTGGACGAACCGGTGATGGCGGAAGATATCAGTGAGGTCCTTGTAGCCGTTACCGGACGTTCGCGCCATCAGGATTACGAAGTATCGGTAGATGTCGAAGACCCCAACAGCGGCTTCAGATTACGGACCTATACATCTTCGGTTAACGTGAGAAATTTATAAAACTCAAGGCAGGTCATTATGTATATGGGAAAATGTAACAATCAATCGGGTTTTGCGACCCTGATAGCGTTGTTGATGGTGGGCATGCTGACCCTGCTCGGGCTGGCGGTTCTTTCCACGACCGACGACGAAGTGACGATTGCCGGCAACGAACTTCAGGAGATGCGGGCTTTTTATGCGGCCGAGGCCGGTCTGGACAAGGCGGCGTCAATGATTCAGGAACAGTATGAGAATACCGGCGTGCCGCCAACCATCATGCCGACCGGCACTGAAGACCTGAATCAATGCCAGGTCACCTACGTAACCACGGACGACGGCGCAGCGACACAGGAGGTGCTTTCGACCGGTTCCCTGGCCGGTTTGCACGCTCTGGTAAAGTCGTTTACGATTAATTCCACCGCGCAAAACAGCAACGAAAACGCCAAAATATTAATGTCTCAAACGTTTGAAACAGCCCTGGTGCCGATTTTCCAGTTCGCTGTTTTCTACGGCAACGACCTGGAAATCGCCCCGGGCGCGGACATGAACCTCATCGGGCGAGTACATTCCAACGGTGACCTCTATATGCAAGCCGCCAGTACCCTGCGGATGGACAGTTACGTCACCTCATCAGGTAATATGTATCACGGCCGAAAAGGACCCGGCTCCGTGGATAACGGCGACGTTCTCATTAAAGACGCCTCGGGTAACTACCAGTCCATGAAGCAGGGCTCCGGCTGGCTGGATGCTTATGACAGCTACTGGTACGATACCTCGGTTTACCGCTGGAACGGGCGCGTCCAGGATGCCGCTCACGGCCAGCAGGAACTCAATCTCCCTCTGACCAACGCCGCCGACCCGCACAAAATAATCGAACGGGAAACCAGCAACCCCGACTCTTACGAAAGCCTGGCGACCATCAAGTTTATCGACGGCCAGGCTTATGAGAAAGTCTCCGGCACCTGGGTTAATGTCACGGCGGATATGCTCTCCAAAAACATCATTTCCGTCGCCAACGACAAGTTTTACGACGGCCGGGAACTGGATTGGGTGGATTGTTACGAACTGGATATAGAGAAATTATATGACGAGGGTTACGGGCCAAGCAACGGGGTCATTTATTTTTCGGACGATATCGCCGCCACCAGTGAATTCCCGGCTCTGCGTATTAATAACGGCGACGAACTCGATGCCGGCCTTACGATTGTCAGTGAAAACCCGGTTTACTTCAACGGTGATTACAACACTGTCGACAAAAAACCGTCCGCGGTCATGGCTGACGCCGTTACGTTCCTGTCCAACAATTGGGACGCCTCGAACTATGATTCAAAAAGTACTATGACTAAATCCAACCGTCCGGCTTCAGAAACAACCGTCAACGTTTCTTATGTTACCGGCAATGTGGAAACGACTTCAACCGTTTACAGTGGCGGTTTCGAAAACCTCCCGCGTTTTCTCGAGGTCTGGAGCGGTATCAATTTCAACTGGTCCGGCTCCGCTGTCAACCTCTGGAATTCGGCTCAGGCCAACGGCTCCTGGAACGGAACTTATTATTCGCCGCCTATACGTAACTGGGCTTATGATACGGATCTGGACGACCCCAATAAACTGCCTCCGGAAACCCCGGTGGTACGAGTCTTCCAGAGAACCGGCTGGCAGCAGCAATATGTTGGCTATACAGAATAGAAAGAACGGATAATAAGTTTTATGGGGAGGGTATATGTTATACGGATATGCTGACAACGAAAAAGGATTTTTAACTCTAATAGCTTTGTTAATGGTGGGCATGCTCACCCTGATCGGGCTGGCGGTCTTATCCACCTCGGATGACGAGGTCACCATCGCCGGCAACGAGTTGCACGAAATGCGGGCTTTTTATGCGGCCGAGGCCGGCCTGGACAAGGCGGCCTCGGAGATTCAGTACCAGTATGAAAATACCGGCGCTCCGCCGACTACAATGCCGACCGGTACCGCCGATATAAACCAGTGCCACGTTATCTACAATACGACTGACGACGGCGCTGCCGTTCAGAAAGTACTGACCAGCGGTTCGCTCGCCGGCCTTCATGCCCTGGTCAAAACCTTTACTATTAATTCAACCGCTCAAAAACAGGGCGACAACGCCAAACTGGCCATGGCCCAGACTTTTGAAACAGCACTGGTGCCCATTTTTCAGTTTGCCGTATTTTATGAAAACGACCTCTGGACCACGCCCGCCAGTGACATGACCGTTACCGGCCGGGTCCATGTCAACGGTAATATGTACCTGCAAGCCAGTACGAAGCTCTCGTTCGACGGCCGGGTGACCGCTTCCGGAGGAATTTATCATGGTTTCCCGTCCGGATACGGAGTATCGGTGGTAAACGGTGATGTCCGTTTCAAAGACGCGGGCGGCAGCTACCAGTCGATGTACCAGGACGGATACTGGCTCGACGCCCATCATTCCGACTGGTACAACCAGGCTTCAGCCCGCTGGGGCGGCAACATTCGCGACGGTGCGTTCGGCCAGGAGGAATTGAACCTGCCCCTGACCAACGCTACCGGTGACACTCACAAGATTATCGAACGCGCCAGCGGTAATTCCGATTCTTATGAAAACAAAGCG
>JBMOKZ010000057.1:0-3441 GCA_049324195.1 Candidatus Zixiibacteriota bacterium
GAATACTGTCGTTTTATCAGCAGGAAGACAGGGGGAGATGATCGATATAAAGATAACTGATGAGAGCGGTGATGTCCGAGATGTCCGGCTCGCCGCCGCTGCCGTTACAGTCAGCCTCTTCGGGACAGCACAGCGGGGCGTGCGACAGATAGAGATAATCGATCAGACGGGTGATGTCGGTTATATCCGGTTCATCCACTATCGAGCAGTTGACGTTGCCGGTCTGTTCGATACAGCAGCCCATGCAGACATCGCCGATACCGTCGCTGTCACTGTCCTCCTGTCCGGGATTGTAATCGTGCGGGCAGTTGTCGTCGTCGTTGAAAATCAAATCGTTGTCGGGGTCGTACAGACGTAAAAAGTCAACCCGGTAACCGGTGGTGTTGGGAATCGCCAGCACGGTGTCGCGGTAATTGAAGGCGATATCGGCCGGGCCGTCGTAACCGGATGCGATTGAAACCGGCGGTTCGGTAAACCCCGCTTTATATACGTAAACGTTACCGTCTCCCCAGGAGGTGACATAAAGGTTACCGTGCTGGTCCCAGGCCAGACCATCGAGCAGATACATATTGTCGTAACGTACAGTGTCGACCGATAAGTCGTCGAGATTGATAGCGACCAGGGGAGCGTGGGAGATCCATTGGCAGATAAGTATACGGTTGTTGGCCGTGTCGAACACCATGCCGTTAGCCCAGGGAAAATTGTCGAGAATGATTTCCGAACTCATGTCCGCCAGGTGCAGCCGGTGTACTTTCGAACCCTGGGCGTCGGAAACGTAGATGTTGCCCGAGGTGTCACCGATAACGTCGTTGAGGTCGGTCATGTCGTCGAAGACGATGTTGGTGAGCAGGTCGCCGGTTTCGAGATCGAAAAGCGCCAGGCCGGTGGTGCTGGCGGCGCAGAAGAGAGTGTCGTTGCGAAGCAACAGTCCCTTGTAGGCCGGGAACAGACAGTTGAAAGCGGTAAGGCCGCCGGCGGAATCGGCGGCGACGATACAGCCGAGACTCTGGTCGGCAATTAAATAACGATTGTGGACGGAATCGAATACGACACTTTCGGGCGATATCAACTGACCGTTGACGCCGACGAGCGGCATCAGCAGCACTAAAACGAGTACCGGTAAAATTAACTTTTTCGACATAACGATTATCCTTTCAAGAATATTCCCGTTTCGATCGTGGTTGTCTCTATTGACGTTTCAGAAAAAGACTTCGTTCAATTGGATGAGTTGAAGGTAAGAGGGCACCCGTTAGAGGGGGATAAGGTGTCAATTCTCATCCGCCTGTGGCAGAAAGGAACTGACACTACTAATATTCCCAATAAGACCCTCATTATATATAGGGTGGATTTGCGGAAATATTTTAACCTTCAGGCTTTCAAAGATTTACCGATATATGCCAATGAAGGGACAAATATGTCTGAGAACCTGATAATTTACGGTAATATTGTTGGTCATAAAGACAGGCTTAAAATAGAGGAAGACAGCCTTAATTACCCGGCATCGTTTATCTGGCGGGACGAACCCCGCCTGTTTAAAATCGCCGATGGCTCCTATATGGTTTTTGTCGATCTGGACGACCAACGTTTTTCCGACCCCAGTTTTTTGATGTCAATCGCCACCGGCGGCCAGAAGGTCAAGCTTATCGGTAAGGTCGATACGCCCGACCAGATTAGAACGCTGCATTTTTCCAAGCTGGGTATATCCGAGCTGTTGTCAGCAGATGACTGTCTTAAACGGCTCAACGCTTTTCTTGGCGAACTGGAAACCGAGGTCAGGAAACCCGACAATCTCAGTTCGAAATATTCGCTTGATTCGCTGGTCGGAAAATCCTCCCAGATAAACGAAATCCGTAAAAATATTCAGCTCTTAGCCGAGGTCGATTATCCCAGCGCTTTGATACTGGGGGAAACCGGCACCGGGAAGAGCCTTATCGCCAAGATATTGCACCATACCGGGGTTCGGCAGTACCACAATCTGGTCGAGGTCAACTGCTCGGCTATCCCTGACGAACTGTTCGAGTCGGAACTGTTCGGGCACGCCAAGGGAGCGTTTACCGACGCCAAGACCGAAAAGATGGGTCTGTTCGAGTACGCCTCGGAGGGCACCATCTTTTTCGACGAGATCGGCAACCTGTCCGGCTCAGCCCAGGCGAAACTGCTGAAAGTGCTCGAAGACAAGAAACTTCGGAAAGTCGGCGATATCAATGAGAAGGAAATCAATGTCCGGGTAATTGCCGCCACCAATCTCGATTTGACCCGAGCGGTGGAGGAAGGCAAGTTCCGAGAGGATCTTTACTATAGATTGAACCTGCTGACAATTGATTTACCATCGCTAAGAGAAAGAATCCAGGATATTCCCGATATCGTCGAGTATTATCTTCGTTTCTATTCCACCATTTATCACAAACCCGGCTTGTCAATTAATGATGAGGTTATCGACGCTCTCCAGGGTCACAGCTGGCCGGGGAATATCCGGGAGCTGTGCAATATCGTCGAGCGGGCGGTACTGCTGGCCAAGAGCAAAAAAATCGTTTTAAAAGATATCAAGTCAGCGTTAAAGAACAGCCGGGTGGGTCTGAATGAACGCCGGCAGATAAAAATCGACGTGCCGTCGCAGGGTATCGCCCTGCATGAGATCGAGCTGCTGGTAGTCAAGCAGGTGTTGGACATGTTCGGCTGGAACAAATCGAAAACCGCCGAATTTTTGAATATTTCCCGCCCCCGCCTGAGACGGATTCTGGAAAAGATCGGACTGGAACAAAACAGACGTCAACAGTAATTTCGGTACATTTCGTTCCAGTTGATGCGGATTCGCTAATCATCGATAATTCAAGCGCTTAAAAATCAAATCACAATCGCTGTATCGTTTTATTCCAAAAGTCGTTTTTTTCTGACGGTTTTGAAGTCCCCGATAATTAACGGTTAAGTCCCTGACTTTCAGTCTGTTATACGTTAAAAAATGACCTGGGCACAGGTCTTGCGAAAGTATCCTTTCAGAATTTGATAACAGAAACCAACAGAAAGGATTTAAGATGAAGCAGTCCAAAATTAACAACCCTTTCGTCAAATTGAGTACCGTCGTCATGCTGGCCGTTTTATTGATGGCGGGATGCTCGGAATCGCCGGTTGACAGTAATTATGAAGAACCGCAGACCCAGCTTTTGACGCGTTCGGACGCGTTTAAGTCGGCGATGCAAACCTCCAGCAGTGAATATTATTTGGAGCAGGTTATATCGGCGGCCGAAGGCGGCACGCTTAGTTTGATCGATGTAACGCTGGAAATTCCGGCCGGCGCAATCCCGAACGATACTAATTTCAGTATCTTCATTCCTGATATCGAGGTCTTTTATAACGAATTCGGTACTTCCGGTCTGGTTTTCGACAAGCCGGTTAAAGTTACCATGTCCTATCGCGGCGCCGACCTTACCAATATTCTCGAGC
>JBMOKZ010000058.1:0-3426 GCA_049324195.1 Candidatus Zixiibacteriota bacterium
TCGCTATTTATGACGATGGCGGCCGCCCTTGTCGCGGTAATGGTATTAATCCTCTCGGGTTGCGATTCCAAAAGCAAATCCGATGATAGTACTACTTCGGAAACGACCGTGACGATTTCGTCCAGTCGGACATCCCTTAACCTGAGCGACGCCAAGACCGCCATTATCGTAGTGACGGTTGCCAGCGGCGGAACCGGAGTCGCCGACCAGAACGTCAGCTATACGGTATCGCCCGCCGATGCCGGGTCGTTTGCCCCGGCCGATACTACGACTGACGGTTCGGGTGAAGCCGTGACAATCTTTACCGCCAATACCACGGGTAATGCGGTCGTGACAGCCAGCGTCAATAACGGCGCTTTAATTCGGACCCTCAACCTTGCTATTTCCACCACCAGCGTTCAGGAAGGCGGGAGCATAGATATCTCCCTGACTCCCAGTTTGCTGGTAGCCACCGGCTACGATACTTCCCGCGTGGATGTCGTCGTCCTTGATAATGCCGGCAATCCGGCTCCGGACTCGACCCTGGTGAAATTTGCCGCCGGTGAAAAGTTCGTCGATATCGACAGCAACGGTTACTGGTCTCAGGGAATCGACTCACTTATTTATGACGCCAACGGCAATGACCAATGGGATGGTTTTGGGACCATCTCTTCGGTCGCCTATACCTCCGGCGGCACCGGTGCGACCAGTGTCAACTTTATTTCCGGAAATGACGCCATGACCGTATATATCCGGGTGACGGTCGATGATAACGGTATTTTCGTGACCGACGAGGCTACTCTCCAGATTACGCCGGACGCCCAGTTGTATTCCATCTACCTGGCTTCGGACTCCTTGCAGTTGTCGGTACAGCATACCGGCGGTATCGAAACCGGGATGCTCCGCGCCACGGCTTACGATGTCAACGGCAACCCGATGCCTGAAGGGGTGCCGATTACGTTTTATATTACCGATGGTCCCGGCGGCGGGGAACATCTCGCCACGGTCGACCCGGACAGCACTTACGAAACCATTACCAACAGCCAGGGTATCGCTTCCTGTCCGATTCATTCCGGTACGGTTTCCGGAACGATTAAAATCCGGGCTTACAGCGGCGTCGTTTATTCCAGCGCCACTCAGGTGCTGGTGTCCGCCGGTCCGCCCGCTCATATCGTTATCGGCGCTAAATCGTGTAACGTCTCTTTCTGGAATATTGTGGGCGAGGAAAATCAGATTACCGCGATCGTCTCCGATATTTACAATAACCCGGTGAACGATTCGACGGTGGTGTACTTTACCTGTGATGAAGGCACCATGAAATCTCACGAAGAAAGAACCCAGGACCATGAAGGTCTTGCTTTCTCGACCTGGTTCTCCGGTAACAACGTCGATACAGCTGACGGCCGCGTTTATATTATGGCCGAAACCGACGGCGGCAACGTCGCCGATACCAGCTTGTTCTATAATTCCTGGTTCCCGGCGACCATTACGGTTTACGGGGTTCCGGCGTCAATGGATGCCGACGGCAAGGACAAGGCTTTGGTCGAAATCACCGCGGTTGATCTTAACGGCAACCCCGTCATCTCCGGAACGGTTATTAAAACTTATGCCGATTACCTGACGGTTGGAGGGGGAACTCTTGCCGATGGTTGCTATGGCGCCTCCGATTTCGCTGAAATCACTTCTCAGATTCTTGAGAGAGACTATTCTCTGACCGGTCTCAACGACGACGGTATTGGAGCGGTGGATTATATCGTTTATTACCATGGTGCCGGCGCTGCGGAAACTTACCCGATCACTCTGTTGACGGGCTATGCCTACAGCGGTAATTCCAACATCAACGGCCAGACCAGCGCCAGCCCCGGCGAAACCATATATTTAACCGTGACGGTGCAGGACCGCGCCGGTAACCCGCTGGGTGACCATACCATCAACCTCACCGCTTCGGTGGGAGCGGTTACCCCCAATACGGGCGAAACCAATTCCTACGGCGAAGCCGGACCGTTTACATGGACGGCGGGGGTAGCCGGTGACTATACCATCACCGCTACCGATACCGACCCCAGAGGCGGCGTGGTGATGCTCTTAAGTGTCAAGGTGGAAGAACTCTAAGCATTTTCTTTCTATATTCATTTCGTTAGAACCGTCGGGGCGAGCCACCCCGACGGTTTTATTTTTGACCTATTTCGTTAATCCTCAAATAACCAATTTAAAACTGGAAAAATCCCGGGGAATTTATTTATATTATTTGTCTGGTTACGGGCATCGGCCGCCTTAGTCTGCGGCATATAACCCGTAAAGGAATTTTTTTAAATAAGATAGCCCTGTTACGATGGTTCAAAGTTCCGAGATTAAGTTCAAAACCCGGGGCGCCGGGGATATCGTCAACCTGACCCCCGATCTGGAAAAAATAATCCGGGAAGGGGAAATTGATTCCGGCGTCGTGACTATCTTTACGCCCAGTGCGACCTCCGGTCTGACCACGTTGGAATACGAGCCGGGTCTGTTGCGGGACCTGCCTCAGCTGCTGGAAGAAATGATTCCCTCGGACCGGAAGTATTACCACGATGAAACCTGGCACGACGGCAACGGGTTCTCGCATCTTCGCGCGGCCTTGATCGGCCCCAGTTTGTCGGTTCCTTTTACAGCTTCCCAATTAACGCTGGGTACCTGGCAACAGGTGGTCTTTCTCGAATTCGACAACCGCCCCCGTCAACGGCGGGTAAGCTTGCAAATTATAGGTGAATAGAAAATGACTGTTATAGCTTTGGAAAGAGCGGGCAATTGCCTGCGACTGCTGGATCAAACCCAGCTGCCGACTAAAGAAATTTATCACGAATACGATAATTACCAGGATATCATCGGGGCCATCCAGCGCCTCGAGGTTCGCGGGGCGCCAGCTATCGGGATTGCCGCCGCCTATGCTATCGCAGTCGGGGTGCTTCAAACCGGTGATTTTTCCATGCCCAATATCGAACTTATCGGACTGGAGATAAAAAACGCCCGTCCAACGGCCGTTAACCTTTCCTGGGCCGTGGACCGGGTACTCAACAAAGTTCGCCGAACCCAGCCAAGCGATCTCGAAAGATGTTTAAAACTGCTTTGGGGCGAGGCGGCGGCGATCCATGAGGAAGACCGTCTGATGTGCCGGAAAATTGGCGAAAACGGCGCGGAGTTGATTAAAGACGGGGATACTATCCTGACCCATTGCAACACCGGGGCGCTGGCTACGGGCGGTATCGGTACCGCTCTGGCGGTTATTTATGTCTGCCATGAACGGGGAATGAACATCAAGGTGTTCGCCGATGAAACCCGCCCTTTGCTTCAGGGAGCTCGTCTGACCGCCTGGGAGCTGCAAAAAGCCGGAGTCGATGTCACCCTTAATACTGATAATATGGCCGGGATGCTCATGAAAGAAGGCAAAATAAACAGCGTCATTGTCGGCGC
>JBMOKZ010000059.1:0-3424 GCA_049324195.1 Candidatus Zixiibacteriota bacterium
CATACCTCCGCGACCTTGGCTCCGGGCGGATTCGCCAACTTCAACGACTCCATTGCCGGATGCAATGATTTTATCCAATGGGTCATAACCCTGTTCATGTATCTGGCCGGGGTGAATTTCATTCTGCATTTCCGGGCGCTCCGGGGTGAAATAAAGAACATGCTTTTTAACCGGGAATTAATGTTTTACAACGGCGTTATTCTGGTGGCGGTGCTGTTGTCAATCGGGGTTCTGTATTTCAACGGCCTGGCCCCCGAGGAAATCGCCCGGGGACAGTTTCGCAATGTTCCGATGACGGAGGAGAATTTCTCGGTCCATTATCATACTCAGGGGCAATTTCTCGAAAGTTTTTACAATACTGTCCGGATATCGTTTTTCCAGGTTATCTCGGTGGTCACCACTACCGGGTTCGTCACCGTCGATTTCGACCTCTGGCCGGATTTCCTTCGGTTCATGCTGATTTTCCTGATGTTTTTCGGGGGGTGCGCCGGTTCCACCGGGGGCGGAATCAAAATGATCCGGATAATGATTGTCTTTAAGGTAGCGTTAAACATCCTGAGGAAACTGACTCAGCCGAAACTGGTCGCGCCGATCAAGGTCGGCGACCAGGTATTCGATGACGACCGGGTGATCAATATTGTTTCGTTTTTTATTCTCTTCACCGGTCTTTTCATTCTGACGGCGTTTCTGATGACCATATTTATCCCCGATTTGACCACGGCCATCGCCTGCTCCATCGCCACCATCGGGAATATTGGTCCCGGACTGGCGGGTGTCGGCGCCATCGAGAATTACGGCTGGATTCCCCTGCCGGGGAAGTGGATTCTGGTTATGTCGATGCTTCTCGGACGGCTGGAGATATTCACTGTCCTGATAGTTCTGCGACCCGCAGTCTGGCGCAAGTAGCGGCCGCCGCATCTTTTCGGGAATATTTTGAAACCAATACCCGACCTGCGGGTTGAAATGAATATGACGATACCGACCACAATCGGCCTTTATAAGATGTTTTCATGAGATCCTTTTTCCCTATCATATTCGCGGCCATCCTCATCCTGGTACTGGGCTTGATTGAACTGGTTCTACTGCGGCTTTTAAACCGGGAATGGTGGGACAACAAAAAAATAAGGTGCCTGGCCTGGTTGCTCCCTCTGGCGGGAGTGGCAGCGCTGGTGCTTTGGGCGCTCGGCGAATATTACACCCGGTCCTGGCTGTCAATACCCGCGGCCTCGGCCGCGGTGCTGGTGTTCGTTCTCGAAATGGCTCTCATGCTGTCTCTCCCGGTATCGGGCGTCATCCATCTTATGGGTCGTCTGATTCATGCCCTCCTGCGGCACAAGAACGTCGGTTTGGAGAGAATCGACCGGCAGCGGCGCCTCTTTCTCAAAGGCGCGGCGGCTGCGGTCCCTTTGGTCACCATGGCCTCCGGGGTCAGCGGGGTGGCGCGGGCGTTCACCGATGTCAGGGTGTATCGCAAGCAACTGGTAATCGACCAGCTCCCTTCCGAATGGGACGGGATGAAAATCCTCCACCTGAGCGATATGCATCTGCGTCATTACGTCACTCTGGATGACCTCGAAGATACCCTTTCACGAGCGAAAGAGGTTACCCCCGACCTGATTCTGGTGACCGGCGATGTCGCCGATGACCTGAACCAGTTACCGGCGGCGCTGGCCATGATCGCAGCCGTGAACGCACCCCTCGGCTGTTATGCCTGCCTGGGAAACCACGAATATTTCCGCGGGATCAACCGGGTGAGGAAAATTTTCGAGGCATCCCCGGTGCCACTCCTGGTGAACCGGTCGCTGACCGTAGAGTTTCGGGGAAAGCGCCTTCGCATAGGCGGTATCGATGACCCGCTTTCGCTGAGGGGCGAGCACGGAAGTTTCTTCGAGCGGGCTGTCGAAGAATCGCTCCAAGGCACGAAACCGGAGGGCTTTTCCCTTCTGATGAGTCACCGTCCCGATGCTTTCGTTCAGGCTTCGCAGCGGGGGTGCGACCTCGTTCTGGCGGGTCATACTCACGGGGGGCAGGTGGGCCTCTTCGGACGCTCGGCGTTCGAGCGATACTTCCCCGATAGTTATCTCTGGGGACATTACCGTCGCGGGAAGGCGCATCTGTACACCTCATCAGGTGTGGGTCACTGGTTTCCTTTTCGTCTGGGGTGTCCCGCTGAGGCGCCGGTGCTGGAACTTCACCGGGGATGAGACGGTCATTTTCTCTCCTGAAAACCGTATTCTCACTCGAAAAAAAATGCATTTTTTTTTCATTTTTGATAAATTTTTCTTGCCATTGAAATCAAAAATAAACTATTTTTTCGTTGGAACGGGATTAAAAGCAATGCATCTGGTACGGTTCCGTTCAGGGAAAGGCCAAAAAAATTTAAACCTAAAACCAATCTAATGCTAAAGGAGCAACCAATGGCAGTAGCGAAGAAGAAAACAGCGGCGAAGAAGAAACCAGCTGCTAAGAAGAAAGTAGTCGCCAAGAAGAAACCCGCGGCGAAGAAGAAAGTAACGGCGAAGAAGAAAGTCGCGAAGAAGGCGGCCCCGAAGAAGAAAGCCGCGCCTAAGAAAAAAGCGGCAGCGAAAAAGAAAGCCGCTCCCAGGAAAAAAGCGGCCCCGAAAAAGAAAGCGGCGAAGCGTAAACCAAATCCGGCTTTTATGCGTCCCATGACTCTTTCTTCGGATCTTGGCGCCGTAGTCGGAAGCAAGCCGATTCCGCGGACGGAAGTCACTAAGAAGCTCTGGGCTTACATCAAAAAGAACAAGCTTCAGGATACCGTCAACCGTCGGATGATTAACGCCGATGATAAGCTCAAAAAGATCTTCGGCGGCAAGAGCAAAGTTTCGATGTTCGAGATGACCAAACTGGTCTCCAAGCATATGAAATAAGGTTATTTGCTTTGACTTAAGGCCGGTATTGAACCGGCCTTTTTTTATGCCCGAAACTTCCTTTTTTGTCTTTTTTAGCTGAAAATCTGTTGAATTTTTCCTGCGGGTTATTATAATGATACACCGTATGCCTGATTTTTTTAGAATTTAACAGTGAGGTTTTGTTGTGATAGTTCGTCCCTTCAAAGGTTTGAGGCCGACCCCGGATAAGGCCGGTGAAGTTGCCTCGCCTCCTTATGATGTCCTGAGCACCGAAGAAGCCCGGAATATGGCGGCTGACAATCCGAATTCTTTTTTGCGGGTCAATAAAGCGGAACTGGAATTCGATGAAGGTGTGAATCCCTACGATGAGAAGGTTTATCGGCGGGGTAAGGACAATCTCCAGAGGTTGATTGATAAAAAAATTATGGTTCGCGACAGTGTCCCGTCGTTTTATCTCTACCGGTTAACCATGAACCGGCGCAGTCAGACCGGTCTGGTGGCGCTGACCTCGGTCGAGGAATACGACCAGGGAAAAATCAAAAAGCACGAGC
>JBMOKZ010000060.1:0-25260 GCA_049324195.1 Candidatus Zixiibacteriota bacterium
GAGAGCAGTCTGATGGCGGCGACGATCCTGTCGATGCTGATTACGCCCTTTTTTATCGCGTTCGGACCGCACCTGGCTGCCGGGGTAGGGAAGATACGTTTCCTGACGAGAATGTTGAATGTCCGGACCGCCGATGACCTGGCCGCGGCGGCGGAGAAAATGAAAAAACACATAATTATCGGCGGTTTCGGATTCGCCGGTAAAGAACTGGCCCGGACCCTGAAAGACTGCAGGGTGCCTTACCTTATCGCCGAACTCAATGCCGAAACTGTCCACCGGGCGGTGCGTGAGGGCGAGCCGGCCTATTTTTGCGATATCACCAATTCCGAGGTGCTGGAAATGCTCGGGGCGGCGCATGCCCGCGAGCTGGTGATTCTTATCAACGATCCCGGAGCGGTTGAACGCGCCGTCAGAGCGGCCCGGACTGTGTCGGCTACGCTTAAAATTATCGCCCGCACCAATTATCTGCTCGATGTCGAACGGCTGCTGGCGGCGGGAGCCGACGAGGTTATCCCGGCCGAGCGTGAAGCCGCGGCCCGGGTGGTGGAGACGGTGCTCGAAAGGTGCCGTATCGATGCTGCCGTAACCGGCGATAAAATCGCCCTGATTCGCGAGAAAATTCAGGAACAAGATTCCAACAATTGAGAGGGAGGAACCGCCTGTTCGAACCGCAACGGAGCGAGTGTGACAGGAAGACAGGATATTTATGTAGAAACGGCGTCGGGTCTTGACCCGGCGCCGTTTCATCTCAGTAACTGTGTGGGGTCAGTTTGACCTTTCCCCGGAAAATCCAGTAAATGCTCGAAGTATAGGCAATCACCAGCGGCATCCCCAGTACGGCGATAATCAGCATGATTTGAAGCGTTTTCTGTGACGACGCCGCGTTGTACACCGTCAGGCTGTTGGCCGCCCCGGGATTGGACAGAATCAGGTTGGGAAACATGTTTATCCCGAAAGTCGCCAGCAGCAGCGCCACCGACGCGCACGAGGATATAAAAGCGCGGCCTTCGCGGCCGTGATGAATCTCGCGGGGGATATTGGCGATGGCCAGCATGTTCATCAGGGGCACGATAAACAACACCGGGTTGGCGCGGATGCTGTCAGCCATGTGCGGTACGTACAGCAGGGTCGCCATGGTGGTGAAGGCATAAGTGATGATGAAAAAGATGATGGTGTTATTGACCCAGCTACGCAGTTGTCGCTGCAGTTCCCCCTCGGTTTTCATCACGGCGTAAATGGCGCCGTGCATCATGAAGAGTGCGACGGTCGTCACGCCGACCATCAGGGCGTAGGGATGCAGCAAGCCGAAAAAGGAGCCGATAAACTCGTGCCGGCTGTCGAGCGGGATGCCCCAGGCGACGTTGCCCAGCGCCACTCCAATCAAAAGGCCCGACAGGATTGAAGCGATACTGAAACTGACGTCCCAGAACTGCCGCCAGGTTTTCGAGGGCTGCTTGCTGCGGAATTCTATCGCCACGGCGCGGAAAATGAGCGCCACCAGCAAAAGCATCATCGCCAGGTAAAAGCCGGAAAACGAGGTCGCGTAAACCTCGGGGAAAGCCGCGAAGAGCGCCCCGCCGCCGGTCACCAGCCAGACCTCGTTGCCATCCCAGACGGGACCGATGGCGTTAATCATCGTGCGGCGGTGGTTGTCGCCTCTGGTGAACAGGTGCAACGCGCCCACGCCGAGGTCGAAACCATCGAGAATCGCGTATCCGGTCAGCAGTACGCCGACCAGCACAAACCAGATTGTATTCAGGTCGAAACTCATGCCAGCCTCCCTTCCGCTTCCTCGACATCGACCACCGGGCCGTGTTTGATTTTTTCATTGAGCAGGTAAATGAACAGAACGAACAACAGCGCGTATATGAACGTGAACAGGATCAGCGATATCAGCACCTGAGAAGCATCGACACTGACCGAAAGGGCTTCCGAGGTTCGCAGCAGCCCGTACACGATCCAGGGCTGACGGCCGACCTCGGCGGCGAACCATCCCAGCTGATTGCCCAGCTGGGGAAGCAAAACCGAGAAGACGAAAACCCATAAAAGCCATCGTTTTTCGAACAAGCCCCCGGTGCGCCAGGTGACGGCGCCGATTATCGCCAGCAGAATCAATAAAAGTCCGATAGTAACCATCAGGTGGTAACTTTGAAACACGATATTAACCGGCGGCCGGTCCTCGGGCGGGAAGGCCTTAAGGCCGGTAACCGGCGTGGAGCTGTCGAAATCGATGAGGAAACTCAAAAACCCGGGAATCTGAACGCCGACCGTATTTTCTTCGTCCTCGTTAACCCAGCCGAACAGGTACAGCCCGGCTGGTTCGCTGGCCGGGTAATGACCCTCGAACGCCGCCAGTTTGACGGGCTGAGTCTCGGCGAGGGTTGAGGCGCTGGAATGGCCCGTGACCAGTTGCATGATGGAGGCGAACAGGGCGATGATAATAGCGATTTTCATCGAACCTTTGGCGAAATCACGATAGCGTTTTTTGAGCAGGTAGAAGGCGCTCACGCTGAGCACGAAAAAGGCCGCCGCCTGCCAGGCGCCCATGTAAACATGGGAAATGCGGTCGAGAAACGAAGGGTTGAAAACTACCTGCCAGAAATCCACGATTTCCGCGCGGGCTGCCGCTCCGGTCCCGACGATATGATACCCGGCCGGAGTCTGTTGCCAGGAATTGGCCACCACGATCCAGATGGCCGAGAAATGCGCCCCGAACGCCACCAGAATAGTGGAGATAAAGTGCGTGCGCGGTTTGACCTTGTCCCAGCCGAACAGAAGCACCGCCAGAAACCCCGATTCGAGAAAGAAAGCGAATACCCCTTCGGCCGCCAGGGCGCTGCCGAACACGTCACCCACGAACCGCGAGTAAGTCGCCCAGTTGGTGCCGAACTGGAATTCCATGACGATGCCGCTGGCCACGCCCAGCGCGAATATCAAACCGAATATTTTTACCCAGAAACGGGTCATCTGATGATACAATTCGTTCTTGGTCTTTAAATAGATGCCCTCCATTATGACCAGAAATATTCCCAGACCGATACTTAACGGCGGGAACAGATAATGGAAACCGATCGTGAATCCGAATTGTATGCGGGAAAGGAGTTCGAGATCCATATCACCACCCTTTAATTAATAAGTTAGCCTTGCGGTGTTTTGCTCAGATTTTCAATCGCTTATTAAATTATATTACGACCCAAGTCAAGTTTTATTGGCGGATATGTGTTTTATTTGTACGTTCGTCGATAAAGGTATTCAAACAAACTTCAAATCGCTTCGACTAAATCGTGAACTTTATGTGAGAATGTTTGTTAGTACAAATATATTAAAATAAAAAAGGAAAAAACTTTGAACCTGCCGAAAATGACTCTGATTTACGCCGTTTTGCTGGTTTTGCTGGGTGTGGGCGGATATTTGGGATTCGGGCGATCCAGCGTAACCGCCCTGATACCGGCTTTCTTTGGATTGTTGGTGCTTATAGCCGGAGTTCTGGGTCAAAGAGAAAAATTCCGCCGCCGTGCGATGCACGCGGTGTCGGCGCTGTCTCTGATTGGGTTTCTTGCTACTGTTTCCGGACTTCTCAAACTGCCCGCGTTAATCAGCGGCAAGGAACTGATCCGTCCGGCAGCCACAGTCAGCCAGGCGATCATGGCGGTCCTGTCTTTTGTCTTTTTCCTGCTTTGTCTGAAGTCGTTTCTCGACGTCAGGCGCTCGGTGAAAACAGCAGAGTAGGATTATTTTGATTTTCAGGGAAGATAAGTCATCTAAATAGAAATTTTTCATATTAATAAATAATAAGTAAGGAGATAGGAAAATGGAAAATATGAAAACGGCGGTTGAACAGCCCGTCGGACTTCCCCGTCTGGGAGAACCGGCTCCGCAGTTCGAAGCCGTCACCACCCATGGCACATTGCAGCTGTCCGATTTTAAAGGCAGCTGGCTCGTGCTCTTTTCGCATCCGGCCGATTTTACACCGGTCTGTACCACTGAATTCATGGGTTTCGCCCAAATCTACCCGGACCTGCAGAAACTCAACACTCAACTTCTGGGCCTGAGTATCGACAGCGTTTATTCGCATATCGCCTGGATGCGCAATATCGAGGAAAAGATGGGGGTCAAAATCCCGTTCCCGGTTATCGCCGACCTGGACAAGAATGTCGCCACCCTGTACGGTATGATAATGCCGGGTGAAAGCAGGACCGAGACCAGCCGGGCGGTGTTCGTTATCGATGATAAGGGCGTTTTACGCGCCATGATTTATTATCCGTTGACTACCGGCCGCAATATGACCGAGATTCTGAGGCTGATCAAGGCTTTGCAGACCACCGATGCCAATGGCGTCGCTACCCCGGCCAACTGGCAGCCCGGCGAAAAGGTGATTGTCCCGCCGCCGAAAACCCAGGAAATGGCCGAGGAACGCCTCGCTGACAAAAATGTCGAATGTACCGACTGGTATTTCTGTAAAAAGGACCTCAAGTAAAGGAGGACGGTTATGGCCTGTGTAAATCCTGACGGTTCTCTGACTTTGTCCGCCCGTAAGCTGTTGAGAATGCTGGCCGAGCCAATGTCGCCCGAGGAGGCGGCTGAAAAGCTGCAGCTGCCGCTGTTTAAAATCCGCAGCAGCCTGCGGGAAATGACTCGGGCCGGTATGGTCGTCCAAACCGGTGAGGACAAATACCGGACCTCCGAAGAGGGTCTGCGGAAAATAGCCATTTATTCCTGATTATCGCTCTATTCGAGTGTAAAGATATAGCCGGTCGTAAACTTACTCGGCCGGCTTTTCTTCAACAGAATTTTCAGAAAAAACTCTTTTACGGTAAACTATCAAACGCTACGTTACGGTTTTTACCAGCTTTTGAAACGAAAAATAATGACATTTATAAGATAAAGCACATTTTATTAAAAATCGACTAAGAATTTGCGTATTTTATTATATATAAAATAATTGTTTACTTGGATGTTTTTTTAGATTACCATGATAAAAATAAAATGAGTAATATCTTGCTTGTCAGTACTAAAATACGTATAGTGTACTAAACGTACTGACGGCGGGATACCAGATGGAAACACAACAAAGTATTTTAAAAGCGGCTCAATCCCTTTTCGCCCAACTGGGCTTGAAAAAAGTTACTACCGATGATATTGCCCGAAAGGCACATGTATCCAAGACCACGATATACAAGTTTTTTAAAAACAAAAAAGAAATTTTTGATCTGGTCGTACAGCAGGAAGCCGAGTCGATCATACGGGATATTAAAGGGGCGATCGAGCCGGAAACTACCGTCAAAGCCAAGTTGAGAGCCCACCTGATAATCCATATTAGCAAGATTCGGGATTTTGTAAATCTTTATCGCGTGACCCTGGACACCTGGGGCGAGTTCTGGGAATATATAGCCCGGATAAGAGTCTGGTTTTTGACCGAGGAAATTGAAATTGTCCGTCAGGTTCTTGCCGGGGGAGTGAAAAAAGGTGAAATATATGTGCGGGATATTAAGCTGTCTGCGCGTATTCTGGTTATCTCGCTGACAGCGCTCGAATACCAATGGGCTTTTAAGGGGGACGATGTTTCCCTGGCTGAATATATCGATACGATGCTGGAAATGATGGTGGAAGGTATTAAAAAAAGGTGATAACAATTTGACAGAAAAATCCAACAACTTGAACGATTTGGGTGGAAGCAGTCCGAAAAAAGGAAATTTATCAGGTGCGCCCTGGCGCAGTCCCCATACTTTTCATATTCCCGTAATGGGCACCGGATTCACTATTGATACTCCTTTGAAAGTGGCCCGGTACGGGATTTCATCGGTGATGTCGATCGGCGACGATGTCCTCATCGAGCAGATGAGAAAATATTATTGCCTTAAATATGAGCGAGATTATCAGGAATTAAAGGCGAGCGAAGAGGATTATCGCGCCCGGCGGATAACCGCCTATTTGAATCTGGTCAATGAGTTGGTCAGCCAACAGGTCGGGCAACTGAAGGCCGCTCCGTTTGAACCTGGAAGCGAGATTACCCACTATTTCGAGATGTTGCCCGAATCTCCGCTCAAAGAGGCGTACCGGGATATGCTGGCGGCGGCGAACGCCAAAGAAAGACGGCGCCGGCAGGAGTATCTTCGCGATTGTATCGTGCCGGGGAGTATCGATGTAAATATTATGACCAAAATCGACCGTAATTTATATCAACACGGGAAAAAGCTTCCGCCGGAATACAGTGTCGCCCTATCCGCCATGCGCGGTTTCGCTCGAAGCTCGCTTCGCTCCGCGATTGTCTTGTCGGCCGGGATGAACCGCAAGCTTTTCAGCTATATGAGTTTCTTCGAGGATTTTTATCCCGATGGCGAGGGTCATCTAAACAAAAAGATTATCGTCAAGGTCAGCGATTACCGGTCGGCGGAAGTGCAGGGGAAAATGCTCGCCTCGCGCGGACTATGGGTTTCCGAGTACCGGGTCGAGTCGGGGCTGAACTGCGGCGGACATGCTTTCGCCACCAAGGGTAACCTGATGGGTCCGATTCTGGAAGAATTTCGCCGGGAGAAAAAGAATCTGACAGCCGAGCAGTTCGAGCGCTGCAACCATGCTCTGAAAAATCAGGGTCGTACGGTCTTTACAACTCTGCCCGAGATCCGGTTGTCGGTCCAGGGGGGAATCGGGTCGGCATTCGAGGACGGCTTTTTGCTGAAATATTTCGAGGTTGACGCGACCGGTTGGGGCACGCCTTTTTTGCTTGTCCCCGAAGTAACCAATGTCGACGAGGAACATCTCCAAAAGCTGGCCGAGGCTGATTCGGCGACGGTTTTTCTGAGTAACAATTCCCCGTTAGGAGTGCCGTTCTGGAACCTGACGACTTCGTCGAGCGAGGCAGTCCGCCGGCGTCGGATCAGCGAGGGCTGTCCGGGCAGTCCCTGCCCCAAAGGGTATCTTGGTATCGATACCGAATTCAGCGATATGCCGCTGTGCCGCGCCTCGCGGGTTTACCAGAATTTGAGACTGAAAAAAATGGACGAGGATGCGGCCGCTACCCCGGAACACAAAGCCGCGGAAAAAGAACAGATAACCGCTAAAACTTGTCTGTGTATGGACCTGGCCGCCGGGGCTTTGAAAAAAATCGGGGCTGATCAAGAAACGGTCACTCAGATGGCGGTTTGTTGCGGACCCAATATCGTCAATTTCAAACGGACCACCACCCTCGAGGAAATGGTCAGCCATATCTATGGCCGACTCTCGTTGTATAACGATGACGACCGCCCTAATATGTTTATCCGTGAACTGGAGCTTTATATTGAGTATTTGAAAAAAGAATTAGAAACCACCTCCCGGGAACTGCTGGAGAAAACCTCACAATATTTTCGCGAATTCAAGGAAAATCTTTTATCCGGGGCGGAATACTATCAGAAAATGGCAGAAGAATTCAATCAGAAACGGAAAGAAAAATTTATTCGCGATCTCAACCATCTGCGCCAGGAGATTGATAAGCTGCTGGTCGGTCTCGATCCCATTCCCGTAATCGGAGCGGTCGGATAAATATGAATTTCTTTCTTTGTTAATATCCAACCAGATTTTTCATCGGCCAGATTTTTTTCTTAAATTACTTATTTTCAGTAAAATAAATATCTGAATATGCAATTATTTATTCTGATTGGCCAATCGTCCAGTATTGGCTATTTGTTTGTATCCCACAGATATGCAATACCATACAATTTATTTACAATAATTATTGAATATTTCTTGACTTTTGCCGATTATTTAATATGTATATGCAACAATATCGATTGTTTTTCGTTTAATACCATAAGGTGATAAGATGAGTTTCAAACAAAAAGAATTTAAACCCGAGAACCTGACGGAGGCTGTTGGCGGCTGTTTCATGATTATGAAAAGATACATCAACCGTTATCTGGAACAAAGTAATCTTGGTATGACCATGGAACAGATTATTATTCTCTTTATCCTCGAGGATAACGACGGTTTGAATATCTCCCAGCTGGCAAAGCTGTCCGATCGAGACAAAACCACGACTACCCGAATGGTGGACGGTCTGCAAAAACGCAATATGGTGGTGAAAGTGCCGGACAAGAAAGACAATCGTCAGAAACTGGTTTATAAAACCAATCTCGCTAATCAGAAAATTGAGGAGCTCAAGAAAACGGCCATGCCGGAACTCGAAAAGATAGCCTATAAAAACCTGGATGAAGAGGAAAGAAACCGGACCATAAAGGTATTGCAAAAGATGGCCGAAAACATGACTTTGGAAGATTAAATTTTTTTATAACGGTGTATGTATCTGCAACAATTGTATATACATATATTATTTCAAATGAAATAAGAAGTTTAAATGGTTGAGGAGATATAACATGAAAAAGAAAGTTTTAATGGTCACCCCACTGTTGTTAATAACTCAGATTTTTTCCGGGTGCGGTTCTTCGGACAGCGAGGCCAGGAATATGGAACAACTCTATGCGAAACAAGGTGTTCCGGTGGTTGTACGGGAACTGGAGTATACCTCGTTTTCCAAATATTATGAAGCCAACGCCGATTTGTCCGGTCTGGAGGAGTCCTCGGCTTATGCGGCGATTTCCGATAAAATCGATAAAATCAATTATAAGGTAGGCGATTACGTCAACAAAGATGATGTCGTTCTCACTTTTCCGACCGACAATCCGGCTGCCAAATATTACCAGGCCAAGGTTTCTTATGAAAATGCGCATGCGACTTATGACCGAATGAAAAGTTATTTCGAGACCGGCGGGCTTTCGCGGCAGGATTTCGATAATGCCCGTACTCAGTACGAGGTCGCCCGGGCCGACTGGGACGCCGTCCAGCAATCGGTGCTGGTGCGTGCCCCCATAAGCGGTATTCTTACCAAAATCGACGTCCGCGAATCAGATAACGTCGAAAAGGACGATGAGCTGTTCACGGTTGCCCGGAACGACAGGATGAAAGCCAGGCTCTGGATTTCGGACAAGCAGATTTGCACTTTTAAAGTCGGTTTGCCGGCCGTTGCCGAATGGAACAATATTTCTGTCACCGGTCGGGTGGCCCAGGTGGACATGTCCATGAACAAGGCCCGCCAGGCGTTCGGAGTGGTGGTCGAGTTCGACAATCCCGAAAATCATATCCGCTGCGGGATTACCGCCCGGGTCAAGGTCGCCACCTATCGCAATCCGGAGGCGATCGTTATCAACCGGGCCGACATCCTTAAAGAGAACCGTCAAAATTACGTTTACGTCGTGTCCGGTGATAAATGTGAACGGCGCGATATTACTCCGGGCGAGGAATACGGAGTCAGGGTCGAGGTGATCGACGGTTTGAAGCCCGGCGATACCTTGATTGTCGAAGGCCAGTTGCATCTCGAACCGGGAGTAAAAATAATGGTTAAAGGCAACGATGATTTGTCGATAGCGGAACCCAACGGAGCGCTTGAGGATGAGGATAAAGACATGTTTTATACAGCGGCACTGAATATCATTGAAAAGGGGTGACAAGATGTTTCTGTCCGATATATCAATAAAACGGCCCATCATGATGAGTATGTTGTTGATTGTCTTCATGCTCTTCGGAGGCCTGGCTTTCGTCGGTATGCCTCTGGATTTGATGCCCGATATCGAGATACCGTATGTGTCCGTGCAAACCGTTTATGAAGGCGCCGGTCCCAGGGAAATCGAATCCCAGATAACCAAAAAAATCGAGGACGCGGTGTCCTCGGTAAGTAAAATCGACCAGATGACTTCGTATTCGATGGAAGGCGTCTCGTTTGTCATGATTAAGTTCGAGATGGATAAGGACGTCGATGTCGCCAGTCAGGAAGTCAAGAGTAAGGTGGACGCCATCATCAGCGACCTGCCTGACGACGCCGACCTGCCCACCGTGGAAAAGCTCAATCTTCAGGAATTTCCCATTATCGATATCGTTCTGTCAGGGGATTTGCCGGGCACCCGGTTGTGGGATATCGCCGATAAAAAGTTGAAAGACCGTTTTTCGCAAATCGAGGGCGTGGCCCGGACGGAAGTAGCGGGCGGACAGGAACGTGAAATTCAGGTGGTTCTCAATGACCGGGCGGTTTTCCGGAACAACGTCTCGTTGCAGCAGCTTTCGCAGGTTCTCGGGGCGCAGAATCTCGATCTGCCGGGCGGACATTTCGAAAGCAATCGCCAGGAATATACCGTCCGTATGACCGGCGAATTCGACAACGTTGACGAGATCGCCGGTCTCGAAATACCTACGGCTTACGGCAACAAACTCCTGAGCGATATCGCCGATATCGAAGACGTCGGGGCCGAGGTCCGCCAAAGAACATCGTTTTTTAATAATGTCGACAAAATCGGAAATCCCGATGTCGTGCTGCTAAGTATCGTCAAGAATTCCGAGGGTAATACGGTCGATATCGCCAAAAGCGTTTTTGAGATTATTCCGGAAATAGAGCAGGATCTGCCGGCGGGCTGTGAACTAGCCGTGGTAACCGACAAATCCACTTTTATCGCGGACACGGTCGACGATACGATTACCAATATTATTCTCGGTATCCTTCTGACCGGCCTGGTGTTGTTCATTTTTTTGAACGATATCCGCTCGACGATTATCGTCGCGCTGGCGATGCCGATGTCGATTCTCTCGGCTTTCATGCTGATGGATATGATGGGCTTTACCAAAAACGTGATAACCCTGATGGCGCTGTCGACGGCGGTGGGAATTCTGGTCAGTAACTCGGTCATTGTTCTCGAGAATATTTTCCGTCACAAGCAGATGGGAGCTGACCGCAAAAAAGCCGCCGTCCTGGGAACCTCGGAAGTGCTCGTGGCCGTGCTGGCCTCGACCGCCACCAATATCGCGGTTTTCCTTCCGGTGGCCGACATGTCGGGGATTCTCGGTCAGATTTTCAAGTCTTTCGCTCTGACGGTGACTTTCGCCACTCTTTTTTCCCTGCTGGTATCATTCACGCTGACGCCCATGCTGGCCTCGCTTATTTTACCGGAAACCGACAACGGTCAGGGAAAAGAAAAAAGCCTGAAAAAAAACCGGATAGCTCTATGGTACGACAGGATGAACGAGAAGATTGAAAAAGGCTATAAAAATCAGCTGACACGCCTTCTGTCCGACAAAAGACGCGCCGTAACGCTTGTGGTTGGGAGTGTGGCGCTGCTGGTTCTAACCTTTTTATTCGCCAAGAATATCGGTTTTGCCTTTGTCCCGAATATGGACGAAGGGGATATCAAAATCGAGGCGGAACTGCCGATCGGCTACAGTCTTGACGAAACCGCCGCCGCTCTGCAGAAGGTTGAAGACCGTCTGAAACAGGACCCGACCGTTAAAACAATTTTGACGCAACTGGGAACGATCAATATGATTAACCAGGGAACGAACATGGCCGTCATGAAAATCAAGCTGGTTGACGTCAGCGAACGAGAGCTGACCACCGAAGAAACGGTTAATCACTTTATCGGAGAATTATCTGACATGCCCAATATAATTCTCCGCATCTCGGCCGTATCGTCGATGGAGATGAGCGGTCAGGCGCCGATAGTATTTTATCTGATGGGCCAGGATGTCGATCAACTGGAACTTTACAGGGAAGAAATCCTGGCGCGCATCAAAGACGTTCCCGGATTGATTAACCTCAATACCAGCTCCCGTTCGGGCAAGCCCGAAATCAGTATCGTGCCCGACCGCAAGAAAATCTCCGATGCCGGTCTGACGGTATACGATATCGCCATGCAGTTACGGGGCGCGCTGACCGGCCTGGTCGCCACCGAGTACCGGGAGGCGGGAGAGGAATATGATGTCCGGGTGATGCTCGACGATGCCTCGCTGGATACGCCCGAGGAGGTCGCTGACCTGACTGTGGTCGGGGCCAAAGGTAAATATACCCTGAACCAGCTGACCGATATCAAGTTCTCCACCGGCGTCAGTAAAATCCTGCATATCGACAAATTCAAGGCTATCGAATTCTCGGGTTATAATGCCGCCGGGGTGGCGCTGGGCGACGTTACCTCCGAAATCGACCGCCGTCTTTCGGATATGCAGATGAAAACGGGTTATAAAACCAGCTGGGGCAGTATGGCGGAATTGATGAACGAGGCCATTGTCGAAATGCTGAAAGCGCTGCTTCTGGCTATCGTGCTGACCTATATGCTGCTGGCCGCCATTCTCGAAGATTTGAAACAGCCGCTGCTGGTGCTGGGGACATTCCCGCTGGCTTTGATCGGCGTCATCGGGGCGATGGTGTTGACCGGGACGACCATGAACATTCTGGCCATGATGGCGGTGGTGATGCTCCTGGGTATCGTGGTGAACACGGCCATTCTCATTCTGGATTATGCCAATATTCTTATTCGTGAAAAAGGTATGACCGTGCGCGAGGCGCTGCTCGAGGCTTGCCCGGTCAAACTGCGGCCAATCATCATGGCTGCGGTAGCGATCATTCTCGGGATGCTGCCGATGGCGCTGGGACTCGGAGCTTCCGGTCGGGAATTCCGTCAGCCGATGGGGATTGTCACGATCGGAGGCCTGGTGGTCTCGACCATCCTGACATTGTACGTTATCCCGGCCCTGATGTATCTGACTTCGAAAAAGAAGCCGACGGCGGCGGCAGCCATGACTGAAAGCAAAGGGGAATAGGACCATGAAAAAGCTGATACGGTTGTTGACAGCTCTGGCGATGCTGGCGGCGTCTTCGGTGGGCGCGGCGGAATACAATCTTGACCAGTTTCTTATCCAGGTCGAGCGGCACAGCAAGGATTTGAAACTGGCGCGCAAGGATACCGAGCTTGCCAGGGCTGAAAAGAAAGAAGCCATCGCGGGCGCCTTGCCGCACGTCTCCGCCCAGGCCGATTATACCCGCAATCTGTCGGATATCTATATGTATATCGATATGGGCGAGGGCAGTCAGAAATTAAGGTACAACCGGGACAATGAATATGCGTTCGTGGCCGTGCTGCGGCAGACACTGTTCAGCCCGGCTTTGCATTACGCGATAACCGCCGCCAAACAATATGAACAGCTGACCGATTTCGTTTACGACGCCAGTTACCAGGAAATTATCATCGCCGCCAAGAAAGCTTTCTATCAGGCAGTGCTGCTTCATCATGTCTGGCAGGTCACCGAGGCTTCCCGGCAAAACGCCCTGGAGAACTACGAGAGCGTTAAGAACAAGTACGATAACGGACTGGTCTCCGAGTTCGAACTGCTCCAGGCCGAGGTTCGCTATAAAGATTTTATTCCCCGAACCACCGAGGCCCGGCGCAATTACGATATAGCCCTGATTAATTTGAAAAATATCGCGGGAATTCCGGTCGACCAGGAACTGATCCCGGTCGGTTCTTTGGATAATTATCCCGGGTTGCCGGCGGATGTAAGCATAAGTTCCATCCTGGCGAACCGTCCCGACTACAATTCGCAGGTGTGGGAAGCCAAACTTTACGAGACCGGCGTTAAATACGAGAAATCGAATTATTACCCCAGCCTGTCCGGGAATTTCGCCTATGCCTATTCATCACAAACGGACGGCTGGGGTTTTGAAGACGAGAACAACAGTTACACGGTGGGCGTGACGCTCTCAATACCTATATTCACCGGCGGCGCGACCAGGGCTAAAGTACAACAAGCCCGGATTGAATATGACAAGAGCCGGATTCGGGTCGAACGGGCCGAGGACGATATCAACCGGGAAATCGCCAATATCAGGCTAAGGCTCGACGAGGCGTTCAACCGGATCATGGCCGCCGAGGCAACCCTCAAAACGGCCGAGAAAGCGTTTGCGATCGCTGAGGCGACCTCCGGCAGCGGGTTGACCACTCAGCTCGAACTGAAAGACAGCCGCCTGATGCTCGACCAGGCTTCGGTCAATTATTACTCGGCTATCTACGAGTATCTCGAAGCTTACTATGATTGGGAAAAAGCAATCGGGGTAGTCAGGCAGGATCGAAATTAAAAACAATTATTTTGTGAAATGAAAGGAATGAAATCCATCGGCAGGTTGTCATAAAGTAAAATATAAATCCTCCCACCAACCATCCAGCGCAAAACGGGAGTAGATCGCTAAGTCGTCCCATTCTATCATCTCTCTTGATAACTGCTGAAAAGGCGACGGATCTACTCCCGATCCTTTTTACGCAATCGTATTCAAAGAAGGCGCCATTATATTATCAAGATTAAATTGCATCGGAGAAAAGCGATGCGGTTCAAAAACATCGGTGACGCTGACGACCGTAATGGCGGTCAATCGCTTACCAGCAGATAGCCGGTGCTCCGGATAGTCTTGATATAACGGGGATTCCGGGCGGTATCACCGATTTTTTTACGAAGGCGCGCGATGCGCAGGTCGATGGAGCGGTCGAGACCGTCATATTCGATATGGCGCAGGGTTATGTAAATCTGGTCTCGGGTCACGATTTCGTTGGGGTGGCTGGCGAGCAGCCAGAGCAGGTCGAATTCGGCCGTGGTCAGCATGATTTCCCGGTCGTTGATGGTGACGCGCCGTTTCAGACCGTCCACTTCCAGCGACCCGAGAGAGATAAAATGTTTGACCGGAGCGCCGGAACCCATCGGACCGTTATGGTTGTTGTCGGCCGGGAAGCGCCGCATCAGGTTTTTGATGCAGGCTTGTAAGAGACGCATTTCGACCGGTTTGGTCAGGTAACCGTCGGCGCCGCACTCGTAGGCGGCGACTTCATCGATAACATCGTGGCCGGGAGAAATTATCAGAACCGGTCCGGCGAATCCGGCGCGAATTTCCCGGCATAGTTTCATACAATCAGCCCCGGAGGTGGTGATGTCGAATATCAACATGGCCGGTTCGGCAATGTTGATTATTTCCGAAATCCGCCCATCGAGCGGTTCGATTTTGCACTCACACCCGAGATGGTTCAGATACGATGTCTCGGTATCGGATGACTGAATAGAGTCTTTGAATATGATGATTTCCTGACGGGTCTTGCTGTTCATCTCGTTATACCTGATTTTTATAAGCTAAAGTTACTCGCCTGCTCCGGCGTTTGCCTCGACCGGCTGCGCCAGGATAGTCTTTATCCACAATTCCTGTTTCTGGGGTATGTTTTGTCCGCCAGGACCGCCACCGGGGGGATTACCGCCCATCCGACCGGGCGGACCGCCGCCCATTCCCCCGCCGGGCGGGCCGCCGTTCATGCCGCCGCCAGATTTCATCGCACTTTTCATGTCACTCATATCGCCCCATTCCACCCCGATACAGATCGGCTGCCCCGGAGCGGCTCCGAGACCATACTGGCGAACCTGCGATTTCGCCAGGGGGATGAGAAATTCATAAGCGTAGAAGCCCATCGAGGTATCATACGCCGCCGCCGGACCTTCGTCGCCGCTTCGGGGTATGGGCTTCTCGATAATTATATTTTTCTGATAACAGGTGAAATTACGGGTACTGTCATCCCTTATCCGGCCCCGCTGGTCGCCTGCGGCGTTGTCCGGCGGTGACATGTTGTCGCGGTCGCGATCGCCGGGGGGCATATTCTGGTGGTGCCAGTCCGAACCTTTCATGTTAAAACCAGCCGGCCCGGCTTTATAACAGATATAGAAATCTTTTTTCTTTTTACCGTTGGGGTCAAGGTAGATTTTTAACCCGCTCATTTTCACCAGCTGGGCGACCTCTTGGTCATTGGTGCGGAAATGGAGATAGAGATTTTGCGCATCGTTGCCCAGGGCTACTGCCGCATTCTCTTCTTCGTAATAGGTAATCGCATAGTCTTTCCAGTCGTCTATTTTACCATCAATGCGGATCGGGGTTTGAGTCCATTGGCTTTCGATTTTAGTTTCGTTGCAGCCGGTTATCGCCATCAGGCCGACCGCTGTCAATATTATAATTCCCGGTTTCAACACCTTTAAATATTGCTCGATGTCAGCCATTATTTTTTTATCCTTCAGTAGATTGGCCTTTTGGTAGTTCTCGTTTTTATTATTGATTAGACACCGGGATGAACGGATTTATTCCCGGATATGTCCGGGGCGGCTGAAAAGGCAGGCAGTTCGATGTGGCAGATAAACTTAGGGGCAGAAAAAACGGGCCGTGCCGGGGCACGGCCCGTCGAACCGGTCACGCAAGGATATTGATGGACTCGTCTTGAACAGACTCGTTCAACATCTCCAATAATGTTTGCGTCGTGTCATCGCCATCGATGCGCGACAGGTACTGCGCCAGCGTGTTGGAAGTATCGCTTTCCGTTTCCTGCGGCGGGGGCGGCGGGGGAGCCGTCGGTCCGCCGGTCATGAATTCGTCCTGGCTGACGATGCCATCGCCGTCACTGTCCAGGCTGGAAATAAATTCGTCGAGGTCCACGGTCTGTCCCGATTTCTGGGACAGTTCTTCCGCGAAGGATTCCAGTTCGGTGCGGTTAAGCGCACCATCGCCGTCACTGTCCAGTTTGGTGAACATCTTTTCCTTCATTTGCGCCATGGCTTCGGTTGACATCATGCCGCTCATGGCATGAATACTCTCGGTCATAACAACTCCTATGATTTTAGGTTGGTTATTTTTTTGTACGCTATCCATTTTCTTTTTTTATCCTTTAGTGTATTAGCTCGGTTTGTTCGGTCGGGAACTGATGTGTTTGAGGGATATAAAATTGTGACTTTTTGTATCCTTTTTTTCATTGAATTGAAATACGAACCGGTTTAACTTTGTCCAATAGGCATAACAGAATTACGAATTCCGGAGGTTTAACCGAGATTTATGAAAAAGATTTTCATTATCGTTGTCATCATGGCGGTATTAGCCGCCGCGGCCTTCTTCTATTTCAAACGCAACGGCTCCGGCGGAGATACTCAATATGAGCTGGTTGAAATAACACGGGGAAATTTGGAAAATATCGTATCCAGCAGCGGCACCCTCAGTGCGGTCGGTACGGTCGAAATCGGTACCCAGGTGTCGGGAACGATCGACCGGGTACTGGTGGATTTCAACGATACCGTAAAAAAAGGTCAGATTCTGGCTATCCTGGATACGACCAATCTGAAGGTGACGGTCCTCGACGCTGAGGCCAATGTTATGAAATGCGAAGCGGAACTTGAGAAGGCTAAAAGCGAATACGACCGTAATCTCGAGCTGTTCGACCGGAAGTTGATTTCCGAACAGGACTATTTGACGGCTAAAACCGCTTTGAAAAGCGCCGAGGCATCGCTGCAGAACGCCCAGAACGCCCTGGTTCGGGCGAAGACCAATCTCGGGTACGCCGTTATCCGCTCGCCCATCGACGGCTCGGTGATTTACCGCGATGTCGAGGAGGGGCAGACGGTGGCGGCCAGTTTGTCCACGCCAACCCTCTTTATTATAGCGAAGGATTTGGCCAACATGGAAATTCATGCCCTGGTGGACGAGAGCGATATCGGCCAGATTAAAGAAGGGCAGAAAATCCGCTTCACGGTTCAGGCGTATCTTGACGAGACGTTCACGGGGGTCGTGCGTCAGGTCCGCCTGCAGCCCGAAACGGTTTCCAACGTTGTCAATTATACCGTGGTGATTGATGCCGCCAACCGGGACAACATGCTTTTGCCTGGCATGACCGCTACGGTTGATTTTATCGTCGAAAGTCGTGACGACGTCCTATTGATTCCAAACAAGGCGCTGCGTTTCCAGCCGACAACCGCGATGCTCGAGAGCTTTCGCAAGGACTTGCCCGATTCCCTCAAGGAACGACTGGACCGGATGAAGAAAATGCGAGAGTCGGGGATGTCAGGCGGGATGGCCGCCGGCATGCCTCCGGAAGGCGCGAGCGGTCTGCCCGGGATGATGTCGAGTGACAACAACAGCAAAAAATTCTCCCGCTTGTGGGCTATGGATGATAATGGCAAGGTATTAATGATACCGGTCGTGACCGGAATTACCGACGGAAAATCAACGGAGCTGGTGTCGTCGCGTGAAACCGTGAACGAAGGTTTGAAACTGATCGCCGGCACAGCGGCTGAAGATTCTTCGACCCCGAATTCCGGCAGCGCACAGAGCCAACCCCAGGGTCCGATGATACCCCGCTTCTGAGGTGCTGATATGAATACGGTGATTAAAACAACGGGAATTACGAAGATATATAATCTGGGTGATATCGAGGTTCGGGCGCTGCGAGGGGTCGACCTCGAAGTTGACCGGGGCGAGTTTGTCGCTGTCATGGGGGCGTCCGGGTCCGGTAAATCGACTCTGATGAACCTGCTTGGCTGTCTGGACCGGCCGACCTCGGGTGACTTTTTTCTTGACGGCCGCAATGTGAATGCCCTGACGCGAAATGAATACGCTAAAATCCGCAACGAGAAAATCGGCTTCGTCTTTCAGGGTTTCAATCTGCTGTCGCGCACCTCGGCCGTGGAAAACGTCGAACTGCCTTTGTTGTACGACCGGAGTCATCGTTTCAACCAGCCGCGCCGGGAAGCCATCAAGGCTCTGGAAAGAGTCGGATTGGGCAGCCGGCTGTATCACGAACCCAATCAGCTGTCAGGCGGACAACAGCAGCGGGTGGCGATTGCCCGGGCGCTGGTGAATAATCCGTCGCTGATTCTGGCCGATGAACCGACCGGCAACCTGGACAGCCGAACCTCGATCGAGGTCATGTCTGTTTTTCAGGAGCTCAACGACCAGGGCATCACCATCGTTCTGGTAACTCACGACCCGGATATCGCGTCGTACACGCGGCGGGTGGTGGCGATGCGCGACGGGATGGTGCGGGCCGACCGGCCGGTGGATAACCGCCGTTCGGCGCTCGCTGATCTGGCGGCGCTGCCGGCGGAAGAAGAAGACGAGGAAGGCTCACCCGAAACCGAGGGACGTTCGCTATGAAATGGAAAAATTTGTTCAAAGTAGCTTATAAAAGCGTATTGAAAAACAGGATGCGCAGCGCCCTGACCTCGCTGGGTATCATTATCGGAGTGGGAGCGGTTATTATCATGGTCGCGATCGGCGAAGGTTCCCAGCGGAGAATCCTCAATCAAATAAATTCTCTCGGAGCCGACATGATTATGGTCTTTCCGGCGCACAGCCGTATGGGCGGCATCAGCCGCGGTTCCGGGAGTCAGAACCGCATGACCCTCGAAGACGCCGACTATCTGGCGGAGAATGTCACGCTCTGCCGGGCTATTTCGCCGGTGGTCGGAGCCGGGGGACAGGTTGTCGGCGGCACCAGCAACTGGAACACCTCCATCTACGGCGTCTCGCCTTCGTATCTGACTATCCGTTCCTGGTCTCTTTCTTCGGGCGAGTTCTTTACCGATCGCGATATCCGGGCGCGCAGCAAAGTATGTGTCCTGGGTAAAACTGTGGCCGATAGTCTTTTCTCCGGCGTCGACCCGATCGGCGAACAAATCCGCATTCGCAGTACGCCTTTCAAGGTAATCGGCGTGCTGGCGGAAAAGGGACAAAACCCGATGGGACGCGACGAGGACGATATTATCCTGGCGCCCTCGACCACGGTGCTTTACCGTCTGGCCGGCGGCCAGTATATCAACCAGATTCTGGCCAGCGCCAATACCACTGCGGTTATCAAAGATGCGCAGGTCGAAATAGAAACTCTGATGCGGACCGCGCACAAAATCCAGGAAGGCGAAGAAGATGATTTTATGGTCCGAAACCAGGCCGATATTACCAACGCGGTTTCGGAAAGCTCCGAGATATTGACCATGCTACTCGGCTCGATTGCCGCCGTCTCACTGCTGGTGGGCGGTATCGGGATTATGAATATCATGCTGGTTTCGGTCACCGAGCGGACCCGGGAAATTGGCATCCGGCTCGCGATCGGCGCCCGTGGCAGCGACGTTCTGATACAATTTTTAACCGAGGCGGTAGTACTGAGTTTTTCCGGAGGCATCATCGGCATCTTGCTGTCGTTCGGGACGGTCTATGCGCTAAACCATTTCTTCGACATCAGTGCCGTTATCAATATCTGGATCGTGACCCTGGCGGCGGCGTTTTCCGCCGCGGTGGGCATTTTTTTCGGCTTTTACCCGGCCCGAAAAGCCGCGGCTTTGAATCCTATCGATGCTTTGAGGTATGAATAAAGAATAATCACCATCATGAGTAATACGATTCCCGTCCCGTTTTTTCGTAAGCGGGACGGGTTTTTGTTTCATTTGGTATGAAAAGTTTCGACGCCGCAACAGGTACTTCGCTCTGATTGTCTAAATGGCAGAACGAGTTAACCGGCTATTAAAAGGAGCAATGGATGATGAAGCAATTTTTTTGTGCAGCCCTGACGTTACTGCTACTCTGCCCGCTGACGGCGGCTCAAAAGACGGACAGCGACCTCGTTGACAAGCAGGTCGTTTACCTTACGGAACACCTCCAGTTGACAACCGACCAGGCTTTGCAGGCGAAAGATATTCTGACCGGGGCGCTTCAGCTGACGGCCATCAACCGTGAGAAATACAAAGACGACCCGGACGGTATGGCTGAGGCCGTGATTAATCAACGGCAGATCCGCGACGCCCAACTTGAAGAAATCCTGTATGACAACCAAAAAGAAAAATTGACAGAAGTTTTAAGCGCTTTACCCGGAGCAGAAGAAGCGGTGCCTCCCGACAGCGAACCGCGGCAGAATCCTCGTCTGGCGGAGCTGACGGAACGATTAAAATTGAGTGATGACCAGGTGGAAAAAATCGGCGCTTTGTTCGCCCTCCAGGAGAAGGAAATGAAAGCCGCGCGCGAACAAATGCAAAACCATCCGGGCGGCCGCTCTCAAGGGCCGGACCGGCGGGACGATATGAAAGACAAAATGGAGGAGTTCCAAGAGAAAATCAAGGCGTTGTTGACCGAAGAGCAGAAAGTGGAATATGCCAGGTATCTCGAGGAACGACTGAAGGAAAGAAAATCGCGCCGCCCGCCCGATAGCGGGGGACAGCCCGGTTGGTAAGACTATCGGTATCGTTCGTTTAGCTTAAGTATTTCTTCTTCCCCAAAGAAGAGACGCGTGCGCCCGGATGGCGCGAATCCGGGACACGCGTTTTTTATTGAGCGATGACAGCGAAGATGAGCTGATACAATTCATTACTCGAATATCCGCTGGTTCTGAAATAACCCCGGCTGTCCGTGTTGTCTTACCGGTAACGACGGATGAAAGGAAAGGCAGGACAAGACTATGAAGAGCGGATTATTTATCTTCCCTTCGCAACGGCCCCCGCCGTATCGGAGCAAACAGAAGATTTCCATATATTGTAGGCGGACTTTTTCCTTCTCCAGGCATGAAGACTCCCTTTTTAACCCTTAAGGAAAAGTAAGCGAATAAAGTTCATACTCCCAACCTCCTTTTTTTAGGGGCGGAAATATCACAGGTTTTTTGTAGATTTCCTGATATTTCCGCCTTATCTTAATAGGACTGTTGAAGATAACCTGTCTAGGACGTATCCGGATGCAACCCTCGGATTTGAAGTAATTTCACGGTTGAAATTGTCTTATTGTTAAAGGTAGGTTGATGTCTGTAATGTCCGATGAACAACTGGTGGCAACAGCGCGGGAAGGCGATAAAGCGGCTTTTAAGGAGCTGGTGAAGCGTCTCGAGCCCCGTGTCGCCGCTACCGTTTATGGCATGCTGGGACGCTGCCCGGAAGCTGAGGATGTCGGCCAGGAAGTTTTCATACGGTTTTACAAGGCTTTGCATACCTTTCGGGGTGAAAGTTCGGTTGCCAGCTATGTTACCCGAATCGCCATCAATCTTTCGCTTAATGAACTGAAACGTCGCAAGCGCGGCTACGCTTTCTTTTCCCGGGATGATGATGAAAATTTAACGGATATCCCCGATCCGAAAGGACATGGGCTTCCGTTCGAAGATAAGGAAATAATTAACTGGGCGTTGCAGAAACTTCGCCCCGAATACCGGACCGTAATTGTGTTGCGGCTGCTCGAGGGTTACTCGACCGAGGAAACGGCGAAAATCCTGAAAGTGCCGATCGGCACCGTAACCTCGCGGCTGGCCCGCTCGCAAATGAAACTGAAAGAAATATTAACTCCTTTTTTTGAGGATGAGATATGAATAAAAAGTTAAAAGAAATTCTCTACCGTTCATTCGATAGTCCCCTTGACCCCGTAGAAGCCCGACTTCTCGACGATGCTCTGAGGGATTCGGAAGAACTCCGCCGGGAGAAAGAGGCAATCGAAGAGATGCGGCAGGCGTTGGCGGCGGGGAAGCCCGAGGGATTTCAGCCATTCTTCGCGGAAAAGGTGATGAACCGGATCGAGACTATGGAAACCGAATCAGAACCGTCGGTTCATTTTATGGAATCCCTGATGGTTTATTTCCGGCCAATGGCCATTATCGCCACCACGGCGGTGCTGATACTGCTGGCCATCAATTTGAAAACCGGCGGTAACTGGTCGATTCAATCCGCCCTGGGACTGGAAGAAAATGAGACCGAAATGCTTTACGAAATTCCGGTAGTATCTTATCTGAGGGAGTAGCTATGAGTCCGAAGTCAAAAACCGTATTGATAATATTCGTCACTTTTATTATAGGCGTTGCGCTCGGGGCTGTCGGCGCCGGAACATATCGCTATATGTTCGACTCCCGGCGCCCGGGTCCTCCGTATCCGGATAATCACGTCGAGCGGATAATGCGTTTGCTGGACCTTAAAGATAGCCAGGAGGACACGGTCCGGACAATCCTTGAAAATCACAGCGAGCGGATGCGCATCAATTTTCAGGAAAGCATGAAGTATCTGGAAGCCAGCATCGATTCTCTTGAGGACGAACTGGCTCCGGTTTTAACCGAGGAACAGCTGGCCAGACTGAAAGAGGAACGCAAGAAATTCGAAAACGTCAAGCGGGACTGGCAGCGACCCAATAAGGACCGAACGAATCCCCCTGGGCCTGTTGACCGTCGATAGGATGAATATACACGGTTCGGCGATTTTTATCACGTTTTCCTGTTCTTATTCGGCCGCCAGAGATTGGTCGCTAAGTCGACCGCACCTTCCGGACCGCATTTTACGCCTTCATCTTTCAGCAGAGCTCTTTGAAGCTCAAACCCCCGTCCCCTTGCCAGGGCGATAAAGCCTTTACTGTTGACGACCCGGTGCCAGGGCAGTTTGTCTTTATCCGAACAGGCGTGCAAAATCCGCACCACCTGCCGGGCGGCGAGAGGATTGCCAGCCTGGGCCGCGATGCGTCCGTATGTCGAAACCTTCCCGGGAGGAATATTTTTCAAAATCTTTTTAACACGCTCGGTGAAAGAGTCGGTCATACCGCTTTCGCCTTTATTCTTTTATCAAATTTAAAGTTATATAATATTTGAATTGATTCTTTGACAAGCCTAATAGCGAGTTTTAAGCACGAATTTTTGACATGCCTTTGTCATGTTTCCGAATGTTTTCCGGGTGACGCTTTTCGGTGTGAACGACAAAACAAACGGATTTAACTGTAATGTTGAGGGTCAGTAACTTATCGGGACGGGCGGGTTTCACGGTCGGAATCCGTCCAGGGATGGCCGAGACAGGTCATTTCGCTCCTCGTGGTATTTAGAAGTATAGGCTTTCCGATTTTAGTCGGTAATTTCCGGAATTGAAAAAGGTGGTATGGCAACACCTGGGTTGTCATACCGGCCGGGAAAATTAAACGGAAAAAACCCATTTACATAAATTCCTTTAATTCGACCCGACTGAAAAGCGCCGGGCTCATAATAGCGACGAAAAAAACATCGATTTGTTCAAACACCGCGGTCATTAATTGTATTCTGTTGGTCTTGCCTCAATAGATCTTACGGGTAACGTTACCTTTGGCGGTCTCGCTTTTTTGCGGGGTAACTCGATATTGGAACTGTCAAAAGCCGGCTTATATTTGCCTCTCCCGAGGAGTACCACTATCACCGATATGAAATGGGATACTGCGGAAATCAGCCAATCCTTCGATTTTGACTTCATAACAGGAAATTATAACATTCCGGTCATCACCCGAATATAAAGCCATAACCGAGAGTCTTCGATAAACCGTTCGCCGCAATCGAGCTGATGCTGGTATCGCATTGTTGTCATTTACGAATTTGCCGTTTGCGGCTATGCGCCCGGATTTCGGAAGCCGAAGGGTTACATTAAGATCCTGTTGTTTTGGTATTTTTTCTGGAAGACGACCAAATGCCAGGGGGACATCGAGCGGTGATTGAAATCCTAAAAAATATATTGACTAATTGACATATTCTCGGTTACATCCGGTGAGAAATTAATTTTTATTAAAAAGAGGTCACGAAATGAAAAAAACCATAATTATCGTTCTGACGGGGTTATTGTTGTTTAGCGGCTGGGGCTGCGGGTCTTGGAAGAAACGCGACCAGGGCGCGGTAATCGGCGCCGGCGCGGGTGCCGTTATCGGCGGCGTTATCGGTGATAAAGCCGGCAACACCGCGGTCGGTGCCATCCTCGGCGCCGTCATCGGCGGTGCAGCCGGGGCTTATATCGGCAATTACATGGATAAACAGGCCGAGGAAATCGAGCGCGATCTCGAAGGCGCCCGGGTGGAGCGTATCGGCGAGGGTATCAAAATCACGTTTGATTCCGGCATCCTGTTCGATGTCAACTCGTCAAGTCTGCGCCAGGTGGCCAAGGACAATTTGGGCAATCTGGCCGTGATTTTGAACAAGTATCCCGACACGGAGGTTCTGGTCGAGGGTCATACCGACTCGACCGGGTCCAACGATTACAATCTCGATTTATCCCTGCGCCGGGCACAGTCGGTAGCTAATTACATGACCGGGCTCAATGTCCTGGCCAACCGTTTCCGCATTATGGGTTACGGCGAGGATCAGCCGATTGCCACCAACGACACGGCCGAAGGCCGTCAGGCCAACCGCCGGGTGGAAATTGCAATTTTCGCCAACGACAAACTCAAGGATGCGGCCCGGAAGAAAACCGAAGAATAAACTTTCACGTAATTTTTTTAATCGAACGGGCGTTAAAGACGCCCGTTTTTTTATGCCGTTATCGACGGCGCCATTATTCCCGGTCCAAAATACTTGCCAAGCCTTCCATGATACCATACCTTCTGATTACAAAAATATAATCAGTATTTTTAAGATTATCGCAACAGGACCGATTTTTGTCGGTCTTTCGAGTAAGCATCATATTCAGTAGTCATATCAATACAGGAGGTGTTATGGGAAGAAAATCATTTTTAATCCGCGCGTTAAAAATTATCCCTCTGATAATTTCGTTCGTCTTTTTCGAGCAGGTGCCGGCGGCGGAATTCTCGGCCGATATGACCGAGACCCAGGGAGATAAGATAAAAAAAAGTAAAATAAATGTGCGGGGAGAGAATTACAGCTTGGAAGTCAACGAGGACGG
>JBMOKZ010000061.1:0-3383 GCA_049324195.1 Candidatus Zixiibacteriota bacterium
CGAGATCCATCTGAACCATGTGGAATACCGCACCCGGGAAGTTATCGAGGGCGGCAGCAGCCTCAAATGGATCGAGAAAAAAGCGCTAGGCGACGTTACCGGGAAAACGCTGCTGCACCTGCAGTGCCAGTTCGGGTTGGATACCCTTTCGTGGGCGCGCGAGGGCGCCATTGTCACCGGGGTCGATATCTCCGACCGGTCCGTTATCCGCGCCGATGAAATAAAGGTCAAGGCCGGGCTGGAGAAGGCGCGCTTTATCCGCTCCGACGTGCTCGATTTAATCGGGGTTATCGACCAAAAATTCGATATCGTCTTCCAGTCCTACGGCACGCACTGCTGGATATCGGATATTTACAAATGGGCGCAGGTGGTGGCGCATTATCTCAAGGGCGACGGAACGTTTTTCATTGTCGATGACCACCCCGTCAAGGTTATTTTTTATGACCCACCGCTGAAATATTTCGACCCCGCCCCCGAGCGCACACCCAACGCCGCGGACTACTGCGACCGGAATTACCGTATCAGGGGCGAACTGGTCGAATGGCAGCATCCGCTCTTTAAAATAATCAACGCCCTGATTACAGCGGGATTGACCATCGAGCAGGTCGGGGAATATGATTTCAGTTACTACCGCGAAAATGAGGGCTGGACGGAACGAGGCGACGGCTACTGGCTGCCGCCGGGAGGGCTTTCGCCTTATCCGTTGATGATGTCCATCAAAGCGAAGAAGTAAAAAGAACGCCGGATCACACGACCGACAACACAAAATAAACGAATACTGACAGTAGTATATGTTAGTACCCGTAGGTCAAGCCTACTTGGGGCTTGACCTACCAGAGCTGTCTTTTAGTTATTTATGTATATAAATATAAAACTGATAGATAGTAAATAAGGATTATTATAATTTAATTAATCTAATAAATATGGTGCCCAATCTCTGTTGTATCCAGTTTGTTTAGTTAATTCCATAACAATATTTTTATTAAAACCCTCACCATCTTTTGCATCATATACAACGGTAAATTTGAGTGTTATTTTATTTACTTTTTCAGTTATGATGTGATGACCAAAACCAAAGTGAACTCCATAGTCATGTAAAATAACTACTTCCGGTGTTATTTTAATTATCCTTTTTACCGCTGGCATCTCAATAAGTAAAGTATCAATATGAATTTTAGAAAAAACCTTATAGGCAGAATCATATCTTGGTTCATCTGAACCTACAAATAACGTAATTAAAAATAAACTGTCTTTAACGGGTTTTCTTGGAAATCCATTCTTAAAAACACAATTTATATCAGCTGAAACGAAGAAGTCGTTTACTTCCTTTTTCGTTTCTTCATTTAAACCATAATACTTATTATAATACTTGGAACAGCTCAACAGTAATATTCCAAATACTATGGTTACTAAAAATATTTTAGAACGCATAGTAACTCTTATACTTCGAGTAAAAGTAGGTCAGGAGCCTTGTGCTCCTGACTATTTTTAAGTCGAAACCGCAAGAATTACGACCAACAGATCTCTGTTTTATCTCCTCAACCGCCGCTTTGAAAAGGTTGGCGTTGTCCGCGAGAATCCTTTTCCTGTTGTGTGTAACCGATGTAATTTTTGTTGGCGGCACATGTCCACATGTGCCCCTTCATCTGTCAGTTCACGGACAGGTTCTGAATCCGCCTTTGGCGTATGAAAAAACCCGACATCTGTATCCTTTGATTTATTTCTCTTCACATATAACTTTCCGTCGGGTTTCTCATTCCGCTTCGCTTCATTCGGAACCCGACCTGCTACTGTTACCAGAGTCAATAATTATGTGAAAATGTTCCGGCAACAACACCCAGGCAATTATTTCAAAATTAACGCGTTGTTTTATCTCCTCAACCGCCACTTTGAAAAGGTTGGCGTTGTCCGCGAGAATCCTTTTCCTGTTGTGTGTAACCGATGTAATGAAATAATATCTCCCCTTTGAATAATACCTTTTCATCTTAGACACAAAATAAATATATACCGTATAGTATATCATGTCAAGACAATGTAATTATTAGATTTTCAATAAAAGAGGCGGAAGGATTCCGCTCTACGAAGATTGAAGCGGGGCAGATGTGGGCATCTGCCGCCCACCAAATAGAATTTGTCAGGAGCACAGGCTCATGACCTACATAGAATTGTCAGAAAATAAATTTAATATACCTCGAGGGCGCCCATCAGCTGCTCCAGTTGCAGTTTGGCGAGACGAGCCTGGTAGCGCGCCTTTATCAGCGATGACTGAGCGTTGTTGAGACTGACCTGGGCGTCGCGAAATTCCAGCGAGGTCGCCGAGCCGACCCGGAACTTGTCCTGCTGAAGGCTCAGATTCTGGCGAGCGGCGACTATGTTTTGCTCCTCCATCGCCACAATCTCTATCCTTTTCAGGTAGGTGTCGTAGGCTTCTTTGACCTGGCCGACAAGCCGGTTGCGGGCGTCGCGCAGCGCCAGCTCCTGGTTGTTGGCCTCGATTTTGGCGTTCTGCAAATCGATTTTGTCCCGGGTGCCGTTGAAAAGGTTGAAGGTCAGGTTCAACCCGAACGTGGTACTGCCGGTTTTGGTGCCGATATCCTGATTAGGGTAGCTGCCGGCGTCGCTGTTGGTCGTCTGGTCGGTGTATTCATAGCTGGTGAAGAACGACAGCCGGGGCAGAAACGAGGCGCGCGCCAGTTGAATCTGCCGCCGTGAAATCGACCGGTCAAGCTCGGTCGCTTTGAGACCGCTGTTGTAATCGAGCGCCCGCTTGAGAATTGCGTCGTATTCGAGATTGATATTTTCCAGCGGGATTTCCTCAACGACGGTGAACTCGGTCGAGGGGTCCTGCCCCAGCAGAATATTCAACTGTTTACGGGCAATGATAACCTGAAGTTCCTGATTTAGAAGCAAGGTCTGGTCGGAGTTGAAGGAAACCTGGGCGTTGAGCAGGTCGGTCGAGGTCGCGCCGCCGATATCGTGCCGGACTTTTTCTCGTTTATAACGGGTTTCGGAAACATCGCGAAGCTCCCGGGCTGCCTGCAAAAGTTGTTGTTGCTGGACGAGATTGAAGTATGCGTTGGTGATGTCCACCACTGCGGTTTCAATCTGGTCGCGGGCTTCGAATTCGCCTTTTTTAGCCAGCTCGTTGTAGCGGCTGCGGTTGGCAAACATGCTGAAGCCGTCGAACAAGGTCCAGGAGAGAGACAGTTCCGCGGACCAGTTGTCGAGGTCGCTTGCCACGTCTGCGGGCGGCAGGTCAGTTTCCTGGTCTCTGTCGACAACCGCATAGCCACCGGAGGCGTCCAAAGTCGGGAGAAACCCAGCCAGCCCCTGACCCTTGTTGTTAGCGGCGATACGGGCATTATTGCGAGCCATCTGAATCT
>JBMOKZ010000062.1:0-3353 GCA_049324195.1 Candidatus Zixiibacteriota bacterium
GACCGGTATCCGGGAACCCAACGCGGCTTTTATCTCCCGTTCGACTGCCGAAAAATATTTCGGCGATCAGAACCCGATTGGGGAAACATTCAGCGTTAATAAAAAGACGGATTATAAAATAACCGGGATATTCGAGGATATCCCCGCCAACTCCCATATCAAGTTCGATTTTCTTCTGCCCTGGGAAAATCTGGCTAAAATGATGGGGCCGGAATATACCGAAGCCTGGGGTCATACCGGCGCCTATACTTACCTGAAAGTGCAACCCGGCACCGACCCGCGGGCGTTCGAGAAAAAACTTCTGACTTTGGTCGCGGCCGAATGTCCCTGGCTGGCCGAATATCACATGACCATCGACCTCGTCATGCAACCCCTGACCGACATTCATCTGGCCTCGCATTTCATGCAGGAGTTCGAAGCCAACGGGGACCGGGATGCGGTCAATCTGCTTTTACTGGTGGCGGTCTTTATCATGATTATGGCCTGGATCAATTACATCAATTTGTCTACGGCTTTCTCGCTCAACCGGGCAAAAGAAGTGGGACTGCGCAAGGTTATCGGAGCCTCGCGACGGCAGTTGACGGTTCAATTTTTTCTCGAGGTCGCCGTTATTAATCTGTTTTCTATTCTCGCCGCGGTCTGGTTCATTTCGCTTCTTTTACCATTGTTCGGCGACTTGACCGGTGTGCCGCCGGAGTACAGTATCTGGTCGCAGAGCTGGTTCCTGGTTGCGCTTGCCGTAATTTTTGCCGGCGGAGTGCTCTTCTCCGGGTTGTATCCGGTGATGATTCTGTCGTCGTTCCGCCCGGCTTCGGTCCTGAAAGGTAAACTGTGGAACTCGGCGCGGGGCGTGAAACTTCGCCGGGCATTGGTGATCTCTCAGTTCACGGTGGGGGTGGTGCTGATTATCGCGACTATGACCGTTTATCGTCAAATTTCATTCATGCGCTCCCAGGAACCGGGTTTCCGTATGGACCATACTCTGGTGGTCAAGGCTCCCCGGGTGCGTGATGAGAACTACGGTCCGAAATTCGAAACCTTTCGTGAAAATCTCCTCCGACGACCCGATATCAACCGCATCAGTCATGTCACCGAGGTTCCGGGGCGGCAGATCTACTGGGATGCCGGAGGCATCCACAAAGCCGGGACGGATATCGACCAGAGCAAGAATTATCAGATAGTCGGGGTGGACTATGATTTTGCCGACGTCTTCGAATTGAAATTCGCCGCCGGGCGGAATTTCTCGAAGGAGTTTCCCGCTGACAAGACCGCCCTTATTCTCAACGAAACCGCTGTCAGTTATATGGGGTTCGTGAGTCCCGACAGTGCGATAGGACAAAAGGTCGATTACTGGGGGGAAATCTATCCCATCATCGGCGTTCTGAAAAACTATCATCAGCAGTCGCTCAAAGAGGAATTCGAGCCGCACATTTTCCGCTTTGAACCGTACGGTCGCGGCTCGATGGGGATGATTGCTTTTACATTGAAAGCGAGCGATGTCCGCGAGACCGTAGCGGCGGTCAAACAGCAGTATGACGAATTTTTCCCCGACAATCCCTTTAATTACTTTTTCCTCGATGATTATTTCAATCAGCAGTACCGGGCCGATGAACTGTTCGGGAAAGTTTACAGCATGTTCGCCCTCCTGGCGGTCGTCATCACTGCCCTGGGCGTGTACGGGCTGTCCTCGTACAGTATCACCAGGCACACCAAGGAAATCGGGATTCGCAAAGTGCTCGGGGCGTCGGTCGCGAACATCGTACGTCTTCTGACGCGCGAGTATATCGTTCTGATCGTGATAGCCAATCTCATCGCCTGGCCGATTGCCTGGGTCACCATGAACCGTTGGTTGGAGAATTTCGCCTGGCGAACCACACTCGGTATCGGCGTCTTTGTCCTCGCGGGGGTTTTTATATAGCTGGTGGCTTTGCTGACGGTCGGCTACAAGGTTTACAGGGCGGCGCGCCGCAACCCGGTGGATACTCTTCTGCACGAATGACCTGGCAATATTGTCATTGGTTTTATCAGCGGAACATGATATGAAGGGAAAAAATAATCCCTGAAGACCGTATGGTCCTGGCCACCGTTTTTATCATTGTCCGGCATTTGTTTTAATTCAATCATTAATAATTTTCTGAAATAATTTTTGAAATCGCTCCGGCTCTGCGATATTAATAACAAGCGGAATATCGGTAATAATACCGGCACGTCAGAATTCTAAGAAGGAAAATAGAGGCCGGCTCAAAAAGTATCCGAATTACGAAGCGTGAAAACTATGCTGGTATGGCCGCCGGATTTTAATAATCTGGAGACCGTGTTCAGCAACGAATTTTCATGAATAATGTCGAGGAGATCGCTTCGAGCTCCGTTATCCGGCACTCATGCAGGCAAGTGTTTACAACCTCGGCTGACAAGGTCGATTTCCTGCGCTCGGTTGGGTAAAGGCTGCGGGGGATAATATCCGGGGGAGAGGGTTCGTTATGGTTGAATGTGCCGCTACCATCAGAAAGAGATGATCGGTTTTGATGTTAATCTCTACGACCGTTTTTTTCTCTTAATAATACTTGTCTATTGCCGGTACACGTCCGTACTGAGATATTTCAACCCGGAATCAACCATCAACGTTGCTATGCAGGCGTCGGGTCCCAGCCGCTCCCCGATCTTGATTGCCGCAACGACATTGGCTCCCGAAGATGTACCCGCAAAGAGACCTTCTTCCCGGGCCAGCCGCCGGGTCATCGCCTTGGCGTCTTCGGTATCGACCGCCGATATCTCGTCCACGAGACTCGGCTCCCAAAGAGGGGGGATGTAGCCAATTCCGACCCCTTCGATTTTGTGAGGTCCTGGCTGACCGCCCGAAAGAACCGGCGATTCACCCGGCTCAACCGCGATTATTTTCAAACCGGGCTGGTAGCGCTTCAGCACCGAAGCCACTCCGCGCAACGAAGCGCCGGTTCCGACACTGTGTACGAAAGCATCGAGACGGCCGTCGGTCTGGCTTCGGATTTCCTCAGCGAGGGCGAAGTATCCGGTAATGCTGTCTTCGTTAGTGAGCTGGTTGGTCCAGAAGGTGTGCGGTTTCCGGCTGATTTCCCGGGCGGCCTCGATCATGTCCAGAATCAGTTTTTTAGTAGTCTTGCCGCCCTCGCTGGGCACCAGAGTTAGTTTCGCCCCCAAAGCCGACATGTGTTTCAACTTTTCCGGGCTGAAGGCGTCCGAGGTGACGATATGAAGCCGATATCCTTTGGCAACGCAAATCAAAGCCAGTGATATGCCCGTGCTGCCGCCGGTATACTCGACGATGGTGACTCCGGGTTTGAGCCGCCCGTCTTTCTCGGCTTTGGCAATCATCG
>JBMOKZ010000063.1:0-3348 GCA_049324195.1 Candidatus Zixiibacteriota bacterium
CGCTGATTCTACCGTTGCGGAGTTCCTCGCCTTTCCCGTCATGGCTGTATTTGGTTGAAGCGTCGAGCCCGAACAGCGGAATAAAATCGAGCGGGCCGACACCCGGACCGCCCGACATCGAGGCGTCCTGGTCCTTCGAATCCTTGGTTTCCACCTGGTTCGAAGCCCGGCTGTCCTCGTAGATGAGAACGGTCAAGATATCCCCCACCTTGTGGGCTTTGATATCGGTAAAAAGCGACTGGCCGCGGCCGAAATCCTGACTACGGAATTTCAGCGTGAACGGCAAAAGCAATAAAATCAACAGCAGAATAACAATTTTCTTTAAATTCATTCTGGTACCCTCAAATCCGATTTAGGGGTCGACCGCCACGGACGTATCATCGATGACCCGGGCGAGAATAATCTTCCCTGAAGTTTTATTTTTCACTTTGATAAAGTCGCCTTCCCAGCCGTTTTGCAGGACCTGGCCGGGCGCGGCGATACTGCACAGACCATCGTTATAGACGATGGATACCTCCCTCCCGACTTCAATGTCAGGAACCGGTTCCACGGCGCTCGAGGTCACGATGCGACCTGCGGAGAGATTTCGTTTTGACCTGTACCCCTCTATGTCCTGCAGCGATTGCACCGGCTGCTCCTGCAGGGAGGTAATATCCATCCTCTGTAACGTGAGTTTATCCGGAGTCAGTGCTTCGTTTCGCCGGATTTTTCCGGTCGTCACCAGCACCTCCGCGAATTTTTTGATCATCACCCGAACCTGGCCTTTTTCCACGGTTTTGCCGTCCCGCTCGACTGTCACCCGCATGGTAAAAGAACCGAGCGGTTCCTTGAGGGAGACGGCTTCGAGCCGGAGATTTTCCGGGGACGCCTGTTCGGTCTTAAGTTGATTGAAAAGAATCTTGATTTCATAATCGGCCGGGTCGAGTTCGTATTCGTCCTGCATCTCGAGAACAAGAGCCTGTTCGAAATCGACCGGTCCGTCGGCGGCCGCCAGCGGCGATGCCGCCAGAAGGATTATCAATAAAAATTTTATCAGCCTGCTCATGGATTATCTCTTGAGGTTGTTGGCGATGGACGACATGTCGTCGGCCGTCTGAATCGCCTTCGAGTTCATCTCGTACGCGCGCTGGGCGACAATCATGTTGACCATTTCATCGACCACGCTGACGTTGGACATTTCCAGATAACCCTGGTCAATCGTGCCCAGACCGTTCTGGCCGGGCGTATCGGTCAGGGCGTTGCCGGACGCGCTGGTGGTCACGAAGAGGTTACGGCCGATACCCGAAAGTCCCGACGGATTGACGAACCGGGCCAGTTCAATCTGGCCGACCTGGGTCGAATCCTCCTGCCCGAACTGCATCACCTCAACCGTACCGTCGACACCGATCGAAACCGAGGTCGTGTCTTCGGGCAGGGTGATTTCCGGCTGCAGGAAGAAACCGTCAGCGGTCACGACTTGACCGTCGGCGGAAAGCTTGAACGACCCGTCGCGAGTGTACGCGATCGTGCCGTCGGGCTGCAGAACCTGAAAAAACCCGTCACCGGAAATGGCCATGTCGAGAGCGTTCCCGGTCTGAGCCAGGTCACCCGTCGTGTACTGGCGGGTGCTCGACGCCGGACGCACGCCGTAACCGACCGACAGACCGGTTGGCACCTCCGAACCGATCGCCGACGAAGTGCCGGCTTTGCGGTAATTCTGGTAGAGCACATCCTGAAACTCCACCGTGCTTTTCTTGAACCCGGTCGTGTTGACGTTAGCCAGGTTGTTAGCTATGTTATCCACGTTTAACTGCTGCGCCGACATACCCGACGCCGCGGTTCGCATCGCCTTAATCATTTTAAGACTCCTATCTTAAAGCTCATTTTTGCTATCTGCTCCCCGCCACCCGATTGAAGAGGTTGTCCAGCGAGGAATCCTGGGACTGAATCGCTTTCGCATTGGCCTCGTAAGCGCGATAAGAAATAATCATCTCCACCATCTCGCTGACGATATCCACGTTCGAGGTCTCCAAGTAGCCCTGCTGAATCACGGTATTTGGCGAGGTCTGAAGTTCCGTACCTTCCGCGACGGTAAACATCGACCGGCCCACTTTCACCAGCTTATCGATATCGGTCACGGTGACCGGCACAATCCGACCGGTGTTGAGACCATCAACTTCGACTTCGCCGTTTTCACTGATACTGACCGTCCCGTTACCAACCTGAATCGGACCGCCTTCGCTGATTAGCCGATAGCCGCCGGGATAACTGATGAATCCCTCGCTGTCCACCATGAAGGTTCCGGAACGGGTTAAAAGGGTTGTGCCGTCTTCAGCCTCGAGAGTAAAGAAACCGTCACCTTCGATTGCCAGGTCGAGAGGATTGCCGGTCCGGTCGAACACGCCGGGGCGGTAATCGATATATTCCTGGTCCGCCAGCGGGGTCTGCCAGTCGGATTTCTCCGGCATTAACTTCTTCTCCGCCCGGGTCAGTTCCTTGACAAACAGGTTGTCTTTCTTGAAACCTGAGGTGCCTGCGTTGGCAATATTGTTGGCAACGATATCCTGCTTTTTCAAGCGGGGTAACATACCCGAAGCCGATGTATACAGTCCTTTAATCATATATACCTCCGATTAACCTATAGCAGCGGCTGTGCCGAAAAAGCGCATGGCGGTATAAGTGATTATCAACCTTGGGATTACACGTGTTGCTGGCGATGCCAGGAGAATCTAAATAGGACTTAAAGCGGAAGGTTTTTCTGAGATGACAGAGAAATATTTTCTTGAAGTCTCCCCTGAACGGGGCTATTGGCCGGATTGTTCGTATTTGGACTTGGTTTTGTCAATTAACCGGTTCATGGCGTCGTGGAACCGATCCTCATCGCAAAATTCGCCGTTGGATTTCATATAAAGGGGGCAGTCGATTTTGTAACCGAAACACTTCAGTTCTTCGGCCAGATAACAGGCGTTGATATAGGAACATCGGGTGCTGGGTTTGTACACTTTTTTATGCAACATGTCACAGTAATCGGCAAATCGTTGAAAATATGAAGAATTGGCGGAAAATTAGCTGAAAGAAGCAATTTTTCGTAGTCGAATAGGCACCCCGGTGCATATAAGAATAAAATTCATTTGCTAAAAAGGCGTCAGTGTATTAAATTACCTCAGTAGATAACTCGCAAATTTACATAGACTTACGTAACGACATTGAACCCCGGAAGTGATTTTAGCCGAGAAATTAAGAGTTCTTACTTTAAAGCATAAGATTTGCTTTTTACGGGGTCAAATAAGGAAGCATAATATGAAAAATATAAAAATTCTCTTTATAATTGTGGCGTTAATCATTCTCGCCGCGGTAACCGGTAAAAGC
>JBMOKZ010000064.1:0-1716 GCA_049324195.1 Candidatus Zixiibacteriota bacterium
CCCAATATCGGTGCGGTTGCCGAGCTGGGCGGGTCCTCACGGTTTCTGGTTTTTTCCGGGCATTCCGATACGGTCGCTCCGGCCTCCGACTGGTCTACGGACCCTTTCGAGGCTCACGAAAATGACGGCCGGCTGTATGGGCTGGGGTCTGTTAACATGAAAAGTGGTCTGGCCTGTATGCTGACGGCGCTCCGGGGACTGATCGAACACCACGACTGGCCCAAAAACGCAGGTCGGGTGGGGCTGGCTGTGACGGTTGACCAGGAGGGACGCAGCCTCGGCGCGAGAGCACTTTTAAAGACCGAATACGGCCGCTGTGACGCGATGCTTCACGGCGAACATTTCTTCGGCGATTCTCCCGAATGTTATCTGCCCGTGGCGGTGACCGGAAAAGTTTTGTACCGACTGACTGTCCGCGGCCGGGCAGCCCATGCCTTCCGGCCGCATCTCGGCGGCATTAACGCCGTTGGCGACGCCGCTCAAATCGTCACTGCCCTGGACCGACTCAACCTTCGCGACCACCCTCTCTTCGGCAAAGGGACGGTGTGTGCGCTGAAAATAGACGGAGGTTACCGGCAGTATGCGATGGTCGTGCCGGAACGCTGCGAGATAGTCATTACCCGTCTGACTGTTCCGGGGGAATCGGTCAAGAGCGCGATCGAGGATATGCGGCGTTTGGTTGATTCGCTGGGATTGAAATCGGAAGTCGAGATAGAAACCCCGCCCCCGGCATACGAACCGTATCGCCTGGATGAAAAGGCGCCATTCGTAAAATTGTTCAGCGAGGTATACGAGGATGTCATAGGGGTAAAACCCCATTTTGCCGGCCATCAAGGCATAGTGGACGCCAATGTGTTCGTCGCCGAGGGAAAGATTCCGACGGTGGTGTTTGGTCCCAAGGGCGGGCGTCATCACCAGGCCGGGGAATATGTCGAGTTGGCTTCGCTGGAACCGGTCGCCCGGGTTTATGCGGAAACAGCGGTCAGGTTTTTCGAAAACGAATCGACCGGTGTTTAATGAAATATATCAGATATAAGTTGCTGTTTGACATTTAACCGTTATCTTTGAGAATATGACCCGGATTAAAACCATTTACGCCCGAACAAGCCTGGTGATCTATTTTAATCTCATTGCGGTTTTAGTTGTATCCGGGGCAAGTGAAAGCTTCGTTAGTGGAAACGAGGTCCCCGACAGCATTGCCGCCGACAACGCGATTAATATCGATTCTCTGAACGACGGTCCCCATGTTTTTATTCAGGATGATACCACCGCAATTATTTTCTACCTGTTCCGGAATGAAATTATAAGGGAAACCCGGTACGGACGGGATACGGTCCGGTTTACAGGCATCTGCGGTGACAGCGGCCGGGAGTATGCGGTGGCGCTGTCGTATCTGAGGGATACGGTTTATCGGTTTGAGAACGTCCCCCGGATATTTATTATCAGCGATATTCACGGGGAGTACGGCGATTTTGAGGATATTCTTATAAAAGCCGGGGTGGCAGATTCCTCCCTTCACTGGGCATGGGGAAGCGGCCACCTGGTCGTGCTCGGGGATATTTTTGACCGGGGCAGCCGGGTAACGGAATGTCTGTGGCTGGTATATCAGCTCCAGCAGGAAGCCCCGGCAAACGGGGGACGGGTGCATTTCGTTCTGGGCAATCACGAGCTGATGGTGCTGCGCGGCGATATCCGCTATGTTCATGAACGCTACCT
>JBMOKZ010000064.1:1726-24705 GCA_049324195.1 Candidatus Zixiibacteriota bacterium
CCCGGATAGAATACGGGGACCTGTACGGAGCCGACATGGTGCTCGGCCGCTGGCTGCGGACGCAACCCGCGGTTATCCAAATCAACGACCTGTTGTTCGTGCACGGCGGGCTTGACCCCGAACTGGCGGTTAAACAAGCCAGCCTCGATTATATCAACACCGCTGTCGCCGCCAGTCTCGATTTCAGTTCCGGGAGACTGGCTTTCAATGACGAAGTAAAATATCTGTTCGGCTCTTTCGGACCGTTCTGGTATCGCGGTTATCATTATGCCATGGAGGACCGATACGACCGTGCCACTATCGGCGAAATCGACCGCCTTGTGGATTTTTACGGGGTCAATAAAATGGTGGTTGGGCACACCGAGCACGAACGTATTGAGTATTTATATGGCCGCCGGGTGCTGGCGGTCGATGTTCCGGTCGAGGAATTGGGCGGTTTTCAGGGGTTGCTCTGGGAAAGCGGGGCTCTATACCTGGTGCAGCCCGACGGCCGTCGGGAACCGCTTGGGGAGGGTGATCAATAATAGTAATTTCAATGAATTCCACCAGAGCTAATCCGAACCGTTCAGGGCGCAGACCTCGCCTGAAACGCTCCGGAATGCTCTTCAAACGTTCATCGACCAGGGTATCATCGACCTGACCTTGTTGAATGATATCGAACCGGTATTCAGCGAGTCGCCGCGAATCGCCCGTGACGGGGTGCTCGTTCTGAAGGGTTATTATCCCGCCGAGCCGCCGGTGACTTATTTTGAAACGAAATTTCTCACGAATTTTCCCGTTGGGATTTGTACGCCATCGATATCAGTATCCGCTAAAAAACGAAGCCTCATAAAATCAAGGATTCCATCATCATTTCGTACCGGTTGTTGATCGCATCAACGGGTGCAGCCTCATACCTATGTTCAGCTTTCCTTTTTCACCGTTGGCTTTAATGGCGGGAATGACATGACCGATACGCCGGGAATTCCGAAACGGTCCAGCGGCTTTCTGATAACAGGGTACGGAGAATTTGCAAGGTGACCGCCGACCAGTAATTTTCCCGGCCGATTTGTTCAGTTTGGGAGTGAATTCAAGAAATGATTTTCGTTGACACGGCAAGAATCCTGACTTTAATTCCGGGATAAACTTCAACTCAACATAAAGGCTTTTATGTCAACGACTAACTCCGGAACTTCCTCCCCCGTAAAAGAATCCAAGGGTAATTTATTCGTTCAACTGAAATCCATGAACCGTCCGTTCTGGATGGTGAATATCATGGAGATGTTTGAACGTCTGGCTTATTACGGGGTACGAGTGGTTATTCCCATTTATATTGCCCAGGCCGATGAAATCGGGGGTTTGCATTTCTCTCAGACCGACAAGGGCATTATTTTTCTATGGTGGGCTCTGTTCCAATCGTTAACCCCGATGCTTTCGGGGGGCTTTGCCGACCGTTACGGTTACAAGAAAACCATCGCCGTGTCGGTCGCGATCAAGATGCTCGGGTACCTTCTGATGGCGACTCAGCGGGAATTTTACCCGTTTTTGATCGGGTGCTGCACGCTGGCGCTGGGCACGGCCATTTTCAAACCGGGGGTGCAGGGAACCATGTGCCAGTCGCTGACCCCTAAAAATTCCTCGGTCGGCTGGGGCATGTTTTATATGCTGGTGAATATCGGCGGATTCCTGGGTCCGCCGCTGGCGCATTTTCTTTACGGTATTTCCTGGCCGGCCGTGTTTTACGGCTGCGCGGGAATTGTCTCCCTGAATTTTCTGATGTTGCTGACTTACAAGGACCCCGCTCCGGGCGGCGACCAGAAAGGCAATCCTTTTGTCGTGTTGTGGGAAACGATTAAAAACATTTTCAATGTACGTCTGCTGGTGTTTATCCTGATTATGTCGGGTTTCTGGCTGATGTTCATGCAGTTGTTCGACATGCTACCCAATTTCATCGTGGACTGGGTGGATAGTTCCAAACTGGTGCACACTCTGAATCTTCCTGATTTCATGCTCCAGCCCAATTCCACTCGCGGCGACCAGCTGGCTCAGGAATGGCTTATCAACGCCAACGCCGGGCTGATTATTCTGGCGGTGGTGTTCGTGTCCTGGCTGGTTTCGCGGATGCGGCGGGTACATTCGATCCTGCTCGGTATCACGATTGCCTCGGTCGGGTTGATTATGGCCGGATTCACGACCTCGGGTTATTTCTGCCTGCTGGGAATCCTGGTCTTCTCGGTCGGAGAGATGTTGTCCTCGCCCAAGATGAACGAATATCTCGGGGTAATCGCGCCCGAGGGCAAGAAGGGCCTTTATATGGGCTATGCCAATATCCCGCAGGGAATCGGCTGGGGCATCGGTTCGGTTTTCGCCGGGCATGTCTATGACAACATGGGTGACAAGGCCAATCTGGCGATGGATTATCTCGCCAGGAATTTTAATATCACCGATGTCGCCCGCAGCGATGCCATGAACAAACTGGTAGAGGTAACCGGTATGAATCATGTCGACGCCACCAATATGCTCTGGTCGGCTTATGACCCGTACAAATTGTGGTATCAGTTCGCCGCGATCGGCATCGTTTCGGCTATCGGTATGTTCTTTTACGCCCAGTGGGTGAAAAAACACGAGCCGAAAGAAAAAGGCTGATAACTTCGATAATATCAAACACGAAGCCCCGGCTCGACGGTCGGGGCTTTTTTTATTGTGCCGATAGACTCTTTTGGATTCTTTACGATACATTTAAATATCGTCGTAACGGTACGAGGAGTGCCTCAAAGCGAAGTTCAGGGTTAAAATAAAAATGGTTGAATAAAAATATATTGTATCATAGCTTCTTTGAGTGTATAGGAGCGTATAATCAGAAAATAAAATTCAAAACAGGATGATAAAGGAGAAATCATGAAAAAGCTTTTAATCGTACTGGTCGTGCTGGCGATAATTCCGCTGGGTTGCGGCGGGGGAAAGACCGTGACCCGCCTGGATACGGAAAGCGTGACCGATTTGAGCGGTAAATGGAACGACACCGACTCGCGGCTGGTAGCCGAAGAAATGATCAAAGACTGCCTGTCGCGTCCCTGGCTGACGGATTTCGCCGCCGCCAAAGGCGCCAAGCCGGTGGTGACGGTGGGCACTATCCGCAACCTGTCCAGCGAGCATATCGAGATGGGAACCTTCATCTCCGATTTCGAGCGGGAGCTTATCAACGCCGGCAGTGTCCGGTTCGTGGCCAGCAAGGAACAGCGGGCGGAGTTGAGGGATGAACGTTTTGAACAGCAGGAGTTCGCCTCGCCGGAAACCGCCAAGAAAATCCGGGCCGAGACCGGCGCCGATTTCATGCTCCAGGGCGCTATCAAGACCATCACCGACCAGGAGGGCGGCGACCGGGTGGTGTTCTATCAGACCGACTTGGAACTGGTCAATATCGAGACCATGGAAAAAGTATGGATTGGCACGAAAAAAATCAAGAAGGGTATCTCGCAAAGCGGCTCCAAGTGGTAAGCTGTTGGTCGGTCGTGGGTGGTATGCTTAAATTACTAGGGTGGCTCTGGCCGGTTCTGCTTCTCGTTGGCTGTGCATCGATGGCGACTAAAAACGCCTTTTACAAGCCGATAACAGCCGAATTGCAGTCCGGCAATATCAGCACTGCCGCCGCTATGCTCGAGCAGGCTCGCGAGGATGACAAAATCGCCAGGAAAGACCGGCTTTTGTATTATATCGACGCCGGTCTTTTACAGCATTATGCCGGTCATTACGATACCAGCAACCAGAGACTTCACGAGGCTGAGCAGGCGGCCGAGGAGCTTTTCACCAAAAGCATCTCCCGGGCGGCCCTGTCGCTTTTATTGAACGACAACGCCCTCGAATACGCCGGCGAGGATTACGAGGTACTCTATACCAATCTCATTAAAGCCTTGAATTATGTTTCCCTGAACGATTTCGACGGCGCGTTCGTGGAAATCCGGCGGGCCAATCTCAAGCTGGAGCTCCTGCAACAGAAATACGCCGGAGCCGCCGAGCAGCTTCAGTACGGCAATCCCGACGACAGCGATCGGGTAGAATTGCCTTACGAGGTCGATGAAATCGATTTTCATAATGATGCTTTCGCCCGATACATGAGCATGCATATGTATGCCGCCGAAGGAAAATTCGACGACGCCAGAATTGATTACGACTATCTCAGGGAGGCCTTCCGCACCCAAGCGCACATCTATGACTTTCCCCTGCCGGTCGTCAAGTACTATTCCGACAGTGCGGCGGTGCTCAGCGTGGTCTCGCTGGTGGGACTGGCGCCGGTCAAGGAAGCACTTAACCTGAGGGTCCGTTCCGACAAAGACCTGAACCTGATTCAGGTGCTTTACGACAGTCCTGGGATGGAAAACGCCGAGTACGGCCATATCCCGTACAAAGTCACCGAGGATTTTTATTTTAAATTCGCCATCCCGCAGCTGGTGGCGCGGCCCTCGGTTATCAGCCGAATCCGGGTGCTCGCCGACGGTGTTGCGCTGGGGGAATTGCAGCTTCTGGAGAGCCTAAACAAAGTGGCCGAGGAAACGTTCGCGGCCAAGAAGTCCCTGATTTACATCCGCTCCGTGGCCCGGGCGGTCACCAAGAGTCTGGCGGCGTTCAAAATGAAGAAAAAGGCCGACACCGGCGGTCTGGGTGGCTGGCTGAAGAAAGTCGCGATCGATGTCGGCACCGACCTGACCGAAAACGCCGATTTGCGCTGCAGTCAGTATTTGCCGGAATCGATTTATGTCGGGGATTTTGATGTCGAGCCGGGGACTTATGACCTGGCGGTGGAATATTATGATTTGAACGGGACGCTGGTGACTAAAAAATATTACCCCGCCGTTAAGGTTGTCGAGGGCGGGTTCAATCTGGTCGAGACTTTTTCCCTCAACTGAATTTAATCAGACGGTCTGACTTAATTCTTTCTTTTTCACTTTTCCGGACGGATATTTCGGCAGTTCCCGGGTGAACACGACGTATTTGGGGATTTTATGCCGAGCCAGTTTGGCGCCGATATAATCCTGGATTTCTTTATCGTGAGCGGACTGGCCGGGTTTAAGCACCAGCACGGCCTTGATCGCCTCGCCGAGAACATCATCGCTGACAGCCACCACGGCGGCCTCGAGCACTTTTTCATTCTCCAGAATCCGTTCCTCGATTTCCTTGGCACTGACGCGGTTGCCGCCGACTTTGATGATTTCCTTTTTTCGCGAAACGACAAACAAAAAGCCCTTTTCATCGCGGTAAGCGAGGTCGCCGGTAAAAAGCCGGCCGCCGCGCAGCACTTCTTCTTCCTCTTCAGCCTGGTGCCAGTAACCGAGCATGACATTGTCGCCGGAAACCGTTATTTCGCCCGTCTTGCCGGGGGCGACCTCGTTGCCGTCGTCGTCGGTCAGCGTAACCGTTACTCCCGGCACCGGTATCCCGATCGAGCCGATATTGTTTTTCAATTGTTCGGGGGGAAGCCAGGTGACGCGCGGGGATGCCTCGGTCTGGCCATACATGATATAAATTTCCCGGTCGGGGAAGACGTTGATGACGTTTTGGATGATTTTAGGGGCCATCGCTCCTCCGGCCTGGGTAAGGTAGCGAAGGTTCGGCAGCTTGTCCGAACGGAAACCTTCGAAATTCAGCAGTATCATAAAATTTGACGGAACTCCGGAAAGGCCGGTTGTCTTTTCCTTGACCATGGTTTCCAGGATGACCTGCGGGAAGGCGAAACGGTTGTCGATTACCAGCCGGCCGCCCACCAGAAGATGGGTCAGCAACAACGAGTTGCCGTAGATATAATAGAATGGCAGGATGACCATAATGATATCCTCGCCGGTGAGTTTCAAATATTCGACGGTGGCGATAGTGTTGGAAACCAGGTTGCGATGCGACAGCATGACGCCCTTGGGCGCGCCGGTGCTTCCCGAAGTATAGAAAATCGCCGCCAGTTCGTGGGGGGTCGGCGGATAATTCTTGTGAGTCAGGTTTTGAAGCGGCGCGGTTTCTTCGATACCCTCGATAAGTTTTTCATAAGTCAGCGACGACTGGTCCTTGTCGAGAATTTCCCCCAGGAGAGCGGTCCTGAGGTCTAATTTGGTCAGGTCGAGTTTCCGTTCGGAAATGACCAGCCGCACCGGGGAATTTTCGCCCAGTATGGTATCGATATAGCGGGTGAATTTGGGTTGAATCAAAAGAATCCGGGCTTCGCTGTCGTCGAGAATAAATTTAAACTTGTCCGGTTTGAGCGAGATGTCGAGCGGTACGACCACATAGCCGGCCCGGGTCACGGCGAAAAAAGCGATGACGTATTCGATGGAGTTGTCGTATAAAACGGCTACCCGTTCACCGGGGGCGATATCCTGCTGTTTCAGGAATTCCGCCAGTTTCGCCGTAGCAACCAGCAATTCGCGGTAGCGGATGCGCCGGTCACCGTGGACGACAGCGTCGTTGTCGGGCGCCAGCGCCGCGCCCCTGGTCAGGATATCAAATAATCTCATCAACAACTAACCTTCCGTTTCGTCGCGCCAGACTTTGAACGCTTCCCGCGGCAAATGTGCAGGCGCCTGGAAATCTTCGATATACTGCCGGTGTAAAAGCTGGGTCGAGAGAATACCGATAAATGACATGTTGTCCTTGAACGACAGATGGGCGTGCGACAGGCGGCCGCATTTCTCCCGAAGTTTGGCGACCGGTCCCGGCTCGAATAATCCGGCCTTTTTCAAAGCGGTTTCGTTCAGGCTTTCCTCGATATATGGCGGGGGGGCGGGTAGCATGAAGCTGTTGGAATCCGGCGCCATGTAAGGCTGTTTGACGCGGTCAAGGATTTCCTGGGGCAGTTCATGCCGCATCGCCTTTTTTAAAAGAAATTTCTCTTTGAGTCCGAAAATCTTGTATAACGGCGGAATGGTCGCCGCGAATTCCACCACCCGATGGTCCAAAAACGGGAACCGGCCCTCGATCGCATGAGCGGCGCTGACCCGGTCACCCTGCGAAGAAAGCAAGTATCCGGACAGGAGCGAGCGAGCCTCGAGGTACTGCGCCCGCGCCAAGTGGTGCCAGCGGTGGAAATTATCCGGCAGGTTACGGCCGAACGCACCGAGCGCGTCGTAGTCGCCAATAGTCGCTTTGACCTCGCCCGTGAAAAAAGCCTTGATTTTCGAGGTGGTGTTGATTCTCGGAATATGCGAAAAATAATAAATTGCGGTATCGTTCAGTCCGCTTTTGTAAAAAGTTTCCAGATAGAACCGGGCTTTGGCGGGCGACAGCGGCAGAGTGGGGTAGAGCCGTTTCAAAAGCAGCGGCCGCCATCGGGAATCGGGGTTCTTCGACCAGAAATGGCGAATCAAAACTTCCTTGAATAGGTCATAACCGCCCAGTACCTCGTCGGAGCCCTCGCCGGTTAGAACCACCTTGAAATTATTCTCGCGAACGAGATTGGAAAGCATGAACAGCGGAGTGGGTGCGGTGCGGACAACCGGCCGTTCAGTATGCCAGATAACGCGGGGGAAATTCTCGGCGATATCCCGGTAACCGCAGGAAACCTGGTGGTGGTTGGTGCCGAGGTAATTGGCCATCTGCATCTGGTAATCCGATTCATCGTAAGCTTTGTCCTGGAAGGCAATGGAGAACGTTTCCACCCGGTTCTCGGTAAAATGCTTGATCAGAGCGGTGGTAACCGAGGAATCCAGTCCTCCGGAAAGATACGCCCCCACCGGGACATCGGCGCGAAGGCGCAAGCGGACGGAATCCACCATCAAAGCGTGAAGTTCCTCGGACCAGGATTCCAGACTCCGTCGCCGGTCGAACGTTTCCGGGAAGGTCATTTGCCAGTAAGGGGCGGTAATGACCTGTCCGTTTTTTAATTCCAGGTAATGCCCGGCTGCCAGTTCGTTGATTTTTTCAAAGGCGGTGCGCGGCGGGGAGGTCGTCCACCAGGTGAAAATTTCTTCCAGGCCCTTTAAATCCAGACGGCGGGGAAGCGACGGTTCACAGAACAGAGATTTTATTTCGGACGCGAAATACAGGCGATGGTCATGGACTGTGTAAAAAAGCGGCCGGATACCCATCCGATCCCGCGCCATAAAGACCGTGCTCTTATTCTTGTCATAAATCGTGAAAGCGAACTGGCCGTTGAAATGATGCAGGCAGCCCTTACCCCATTGCTCGTAGGCGTGGACGATGACTTCGGTGTCGGAATTGGTGCGGAACCGGTGCCCCATTTTTTCGAGTTCCGGGCGTAATTCGAGGTAATTGAAAATCTCGCCGTTGAATGTTATCCAGACGCTCCCGTCCTCGTTGGCCAGCGGCTGGGATCCGCAGGATAGGTCGATAATGGATAGACGAGCCTGACCCAGAGCGCAGCGCCGGTCAAAAAAAGCGCCGAATTCATCGGGTCCCCGATGGCGGATAGCGGCGATCATCCGGCCGATCAATTCCCGGTCGGGGTCGGATTCCCGGTCAATTTCGAAATATCCCGCAATACCGCACATATTTTAAACCTTAAGTGACTTTTTAAAATATTTGTTGTCTTATGTTAAGCCGGGTGGACCGGATTCGTTCATCGCCCCGGTTTTGATAACGGCCTAACATATCATATTATATCGACTTGGAAAAGAGTTATTTTAATTTAATAACTGTTACTGCCGGACCGAAACTCTTGTTTGCGGGATTTGATTAAAATTATCGTTTTTTTTAATATTTTAATTGAAAAATATCCGGCTTGAAATATATTTAATATAGTCGGAATTTCTATAAATAATTTACAACTGACAGCTACTAAGAAAAATTTGGGGGAGTGATTTTGAACTTAGTACTCAGTATTTCGTTGGGTTATGCCGTACACGCCCTTCATTATATCGCTTCCAGGGATGACCGTCACCCTGTCCTGGCCCGGGAAATAGCGGATAAATTCAAGATGCCTTACGATTCGACTTTGAAAATCCTCCGTCAGCTGGCGCAAGCCGGACTGGTAACGCCTCATCGGGGCTGCCGGGGCGGGTTTACGCTGGTGCGGGAGGCAGAGGCTATTTCTCTGCTGGATGTCGTAGAGGCTGTCGATGGTCCGGTTGAACACGGTATGGAAATGCCGGATGGCTCGGGTGACCGAAACCTGTGCACCAGAACCGATAATCTTTTTCATGAAGCGGCTCTCGAATTGAGAAAGAAACTGCAGGCGTTCACTCTCGCTGACCTTGTCGCAGCCAACGACCGTATCGATTTGACTAAAGGATAGCACGATATCATTCCGGCGGTGTCGTCTCTTTCATACGTTTTTCAGAGAAACTTGCCGTAAGACTGCCTTTTTTCTTTACAATGTCTTGCTGTTTGCTTTATCATGGATATTGTAATTTGTGTATAATATTATCAATTATCATTGTGCGTCAGTCGCGGTCGGGAGGCGTCATGTTAAGAAATATGTTATTGTCCGGAATACTCGTTTTAACCTGCCTGGTCCCGGTTGGGGTAAAGGCAGCCGACGCTCTGGAGCTTTACACGGCTTTCCAGGAAATGACCTAGGCCGAAATCGACCCGGCGACCACGGTCACGCTTGACAGTTTCGTGCTCGTTCAGCACGATTTACAGATATGCCTGGATTCCGGCCGGCTGGCTTTTCTGGAACCTCTGGTAATCGATTCCGTCAGCCACGTTTACGGGGGATATTTCGAGGGCTCAGGGCGGCTCCGGTTCAACCCTCTCCTGGAAACCGAGAAGGACCAGTTGCGGCGATTTTTCGAAGCGGATTCGCTGGACCGGGAGTTTAAAAATATATTTTTGATGTTCGGTGAGGATTATTATAATCAACTGGTCGAGAACAGCCGCCAGGCCGGGGAACCGTTCGACAACGATGCCGTCGAATGTGCAAAGGAACATGGCGAATTAGCTGCCGGCAACGAGAACGCCCGCCTCTTCGCCGCGTTTCAAAACCTTCTCCGTCCAACTGAAACGCCTTTTTTAATGCTCAACGTATCGTGCCGCTATACCAATCGCCTTATTTATCTGTTTGACCCTTATGTCCGGGAAGAAATTCAGCGCTGGCGGATATATAATATCGGTTTTGGAAGGTATATAGAAAACGTATCCAGTTATTCGCAATACGCCAAGGCCGATTTCACCGGCCTCAACGGCGGTGATAAATCCCGACTGGCGATAAGACATTACGATATCGACGGCGCTCTCAACGACAAGGGGAATTTCAGCGGAGCGACCCGTCTGGATATGGATATTCTCGCCCCGGTACAGGTTGTTCGGTTTAGCCTGCATAATATGCTGAAAGTTGACAGTGTTCTGACCACCGACAGAGAACGGGTGCGATTTCTTCGCTACAAAGATTCCGACCTTTGGTCCGACTGGCAGGGCGGGCTTTACCTGTTATTCGATAAGGAATACCGCGAGGGCGATTCGGTCAGCCTGACGGTTTACTGCGAGGGAAAAATCGCCCAACAGGAATACGGCCAATTTTTTGTAACAGCCGGGGGCTGGTGGTATCCCCGCTACCCCGACAACCCCAGGGCGACTTTCGAACTGCGGATGAAAACGCCCAAGGACTATGTTTTCGTAACCTGCGGGAAACAGGTCGGGGAAGACAAAATCAAAGACACCTTCATAACGCACTGGACGGTGGCCGACCCGACCGTTCATATCTCGTTCGCTTACGGGCCGATGAAAAAGTTCGAGTTCTTTAACGCTAAAATCGGGACGGTCGATGTTTATTACAACGAGGATTTTCACGATAAACTGGCTCAGGAAGAGCATGAATACGGGAGCCTGGATTTGACCGGGAAGAACATGGAAAAACAAGTGTCCGAGGATATCATCAACGCCATGAAACTCTTTATCCAGAAATTCGGTTCCTATCCCTACGACCGCCTGAGCGTAACCGAAATTCTTTTATATCACGGCCAGGCTTTCCCCGGCTTTCTGCACCTGGGTCTGAGTACCTGGGAAAATACCGATGCCTGGGGCAACCAGCGCCTTTTCCGGGCGCACGAGGTCGCCCATCAATGGTGGGGTGTCGGAGTCGGGGTCGAAACCTACCACGATACCTGGCTCAGTGAGGGTTTCGCCGAGTACAGCGCCCTGATGTATCTCCAGTTGTTTTACGGGCAGGAGAAATTTCTGGAAAAAATCAAGGAATACCGCAAAGATATTTTCTCGGTGCGCAAATATATTTTCGGTCTCTCCGGAGAGGAAGCAGGTCCGATAATCATGGGCCACCGTACCGCCAGTACCAAAACCGAGGACGATTACGACCTGATTATCTATAAGAAAGGGGCGCTGGTGCTGCATATGCTGCGCAACCTGCTTCTGGATTTCCGGGGTATGAATGAAAGCAATTTTTTCACCATGATGAGCGAATTCTATCTTAATTACTATGGTAAGAATGTCACCACCGAGGATTTCAAAAAAATGACCGAAAAATATACCGGTATCGACATGGACTGGTTCTTCAAACAATGGGTCTATAAAAACGACCTGTCTACCTATAACTTCTCTTACGAATGCCGTCCCGACGAGAACGGGCGATACAGCGCTTTCTGCCGGATCGTTACTGAGGGTGTGAATAACGAGTTTAAAATGTTTTTACCGGTTGAAATCGAGTTCTCTGATGGCAATAAGGGTTATTTGAAATTTCTGGTGGATAAAACCGATTTCGAGATAACCATTCCCAACCTGCCGGAGAAACCCAGGAAGATAACGCTTAATCCGTTCGAGTCGGTTTTGGCGAAAGTCAATCAATGACGTTCGCTTAATCAGGTGAATTGTGGTTGAATCGAATGTTTACTCGCCACTGTCTTCATACTTCCTGATTTTTTTATAGAGGTGGGAGCGTTCTATATTCAGCTCTCGGGCGGCCGCCGAGATATTGCCCCCGTTGCGGGCGACAGCGTTGTTGATATATTCCCGCTCGAATACGGCGACCGCGTCTTTGAGCGTGCCGCTTTCGGGGGGCGGGGAATGGGGAACAAGGTTTTTCAAATCGGTCCGGTCAAGCAGTCTCTTGTCGCAGTAAATATTTACCCGCTCCATCAGGTTTTTCAATTCACGGGTATTGCCGGGGTAATCCAGCGATTTCAAAAAATCCAGAGCGTCGGGCGTAAGCTCCCGGATGCCGCTTTTGGTTTCGGTCGAAAACAGGTTGAGGAAGTACGTCGCCAGCAGGGGGATATCATCCCGGCGTTCGCGCAGCGGCGGGATTCTGAACTGAACCACGTTGAGCCGGTAGAGCAGGTCCTGCCGGAACTTTTCTTCTCTGACCAGTTTTTCCAGGTCACGATTGGAGGCGGCGATAATGTTGCCCTCGATATTGACCGTTTTGTCGGCGCCGACAGGCGTGACGGTGCGGGTTTCGACGGTGCGCAGGATTTTTGCCTGGGCGGCCGGAGACATCTCGCTGATTTCGTCGAGAAAAATCGAGCCGCGGTCAGCCTCGAGAAACCGTCCCTTGCGCCCTTTGCCCGCCCCGGTGTAGGCGCCGGGCGTATGGCCGAACAGTTCGGCTTCAACAAGCTCTGCCGGTAAAGCAGCACAGTTGACCGCCACGAACGGCCCGTCGGCGTACTGTCCCGAACGGTGAATCAGGTGGGCGATAAGCTCCTTGCCGGTGCCGTTTTCGCCGGTTATCAGAAAGCGGGTGGTTTTGGCGGCCGACAGGGCAACCTCGCGGCGGAGTTTCCTGATGTGTTCGTTATTCCCGATAAACTCGCCGTAGAGACGCGACGCCAGCTGGGTTTGCTGGGAAAGCAGGCGGCTGGTGCGGGCGGCGTTGTCGATGGTAATCAGCACCCGGTCGAGCGAAAGGGGCTTCTCGATGAAGTCATAGGCTCCCGTGCGGATGGCCGCGACCGCCGTGTCGATATTGGCATGGCCGGAAATCATGACCACGATCTGGCGGCTGTCGCGTTCAAGAAACGTTTTTAACAGGTCCAGGCCGTTACCGTCGGGTAGCATCACGTCCAGAAATATGACATCGAAACCGGCGCGGGAGAAGTCGTCACCTTCCTTGAAATTTGAAGCAGTGACCGTCTCGTGGTTGCGTTTTTCCAGGGCTGTCCTGAGGGACCGCCGGATGTTTTCCTCGTCGTCGATAATCAATATGCGCGCCATGCTTAACGGGGCATCGTTATTTTAACGCCCGCTCCTCCTTCTTTTTGGTTGTACAGGGTCATCGTTCCCCCGTGATCGTGTACGATGCGATGGCAGATAACCAGGCCCAGACCCGAGCCGTCTTTTTTGGTGGTGACGAACGGTTCAAAACTGTCGCTCAGCTTGCTTTCGGGGAAGCCCGGCCCGGTGTCTTCGACCGTAACCATCCAGCCATCGGCGACGTCTTCAAACGCAATCGCTACGTTACTTTCGGCGGCGGCTTCGAGTCCGTTCTTTATCAGGTTAATCAGCACCTGTTGGAAAAGGTCCGGGTCTATTTTTACTTTCGTATTCTTAAGACCGGACATGATTTGAAGCTGTCCGTTTTCGAGGGGTTGCTTGTAAAGGGTGCTGATATCGGCGATTAGTTTTGACGAATCGATATATTTCAGTTCTGGTGTTTTCATGCGGGCGAAACTGACGAACTCGTCGAGCAGACGGCTCATCCGGGAGACCTCGTTTTTTATGATGGCGGTAGTCTCTTTGAGAGTGATTTCGAAATCAGGCAGTTTTTCGAAATAGGAACGGTGCAGGTCGTCGGTGCTGAGGGCGATCGGCGTCAGGGGGTTTTTGATTTCGTGAGCGATTTTGCGTCCGATAATCTGCCAGGCGGCGATTTTTTCGGTTGTGGCCAGCGTCGCCCGGGCGGCTTTCAGTTTCACGGTCATCTCCGTGAAGGAATCGGCCAGTTGCGCAAATTCGCCCTCCTCATAAGCCATGACCGGGGTGTTGAAATCGCCCGCCGCTACCCGGCCGGTAGCCGCTACCAGATTATCGATTTCCCTTTTGGCCCGCCCGGTAATATACAACCCCAGAACGACGGCGATGATGGCCGACAAGAGCGCCACCAGCGCGGTTGTCTTCAGCAGAGAGACGAACATGGGGGTGCTGTCGCTGATTTTGAATTCGGCGGTAAGATAAAAATCCGAAGCGGCTCCCCCCGCCAGTACCGCCCAATAACGATTATCAATCTTGTACAGTTCGTCGCGGGTCATGGTGCGATAGATATTATCGACGTTTGGTTCGACCTGCAGGGTTATCTCGGCTTCGATCAGCCGGCCCAACTGTCTTATCGTAATGGTGTCGATATAACGGCCGGTGTTAAGGTAAAGGTTTTTTTCGAGCTTGCGGATATAGCTGTAAGCCGGATGAGGGCCATTCAGGTCGTATTCGAGCCGCTCCATGAAAATAGTCGGAACGGAATCAGTCGGGTCAGTAACGGGTAAAATCCGTTCCGTAAGCAGCCCCGGCCGGTGCCAGGTGGCGATAACGCGGTAGTTGCTGTCGAGAATTTCCAGGAAATCAAGCCCGAAAGGTTGGGGGGAGAAATTCATCTGTCCCGTTTCCCCGGTTTTGAACCGGAGCAGAGCCTGACGGAAATCATTCGACCCGGTCAAGCCTTTTAGCCCCGAGAGAATTTCGTTCTGCAGGGCGACATTGAACGACTGAAACTTGCGAAGGTTTTCATAGGCCCGGAGTTTTCCGCTTTCCTCGGCTTTTTTCACCGAGTGAAGATAAATCACCGCCATGATTACCAGTGGCGGGATAACCGCGGCCACAGTTAAATACAATCGAATGCGGCCGGTCAGGGTCATGGGGTAACCTCTGTCCGGTCGGTGGGTAGAATCAGTTTATCGATGGTTGCGGTTTTTATGTGCCCGGCGGCATCGAACGCGCAGTTTTTAAGGCGATGCGAAGCGGTCAAAAACAGAGTCGGTCGAAAGAGAGGAAACACGCCCAAATCGTTTTTGAGATTGCGGTCCGCCAGCCGGCAGTAATGATAACAAGCCGCCGTGTCGGCGGCTTTTGCGGCAGACTCGAGATAATCACCGATTATGGTCAAATTTTCTTTGACGGCATCATCGGTAATGACCTGTCCGGTAAGGAAACGGTAAATATAACTCAGACTGTACTGCGGTGAAACAGTCTCGAGCGGAACGAACATGATGAAAAAGTCGGCGTCGGTATCATGCTCGACAATCTTGACTTGCACCCGGTCGCGCGCGAGTATGTCGGCGAAGAAATCGGCGCTTTTCCGAAGGCTGGGGCTGTTGACGCCCAAAGTCAGTACCGCGGGAGAGATAATGTTGTTTTTAAACAGTTTTGCGCCTTTGTCCGGGTCAAAAGGATATGTCCGATGTCCGAAGCCGTCGGATCGGAAAAAGGAATAAACCGGCTCGACCCGGTCGCCCTCAAACATGAACGGCAAATAGAAAGAACTGTATCGATAATATAGCGAGGTTGCCAGCATTCCGCCGGTGGTGACGTTCCGACCCAGGTTAGGTACCAGGGCCGCGAAATAAGGCGCCGGGGCGCTCAGTGACGATGATTCCCGGATTGGGAAAAGCGAGGAATCATAACTTATCAGCATATCGAGCCGGCCGGTTTCAAGCAAGGTCGCGAGTTTGTCAAGTGCAGGGTTGTAAATGAGGTTCACGGGATTGGTCAGGGAAGACGCGGTATCGTTAAAAATTAACCTGGCTAAAAGTGAATCAATAACATTGAGGCCGATATGGATTACCGCACCGCTGTCGCTATCGGCGGTTTCAATAAAGACGATAAAATTGTCAAGTAGGTCTTTCTCGAAATTCCGCTCCGTAATCTCGCTATAGCTAACCCCGGGATATGAAGCCTCGATTTTGCCCTGGTATAGTGTGTCATCATTTTGGATGACAACAAAGCGACTGCCGGTAAAAATATTTTCTTCCACGCCCGACGAAAAATAGAAGCGGTCGATTTTATACTGCAGGATTTCGCTCTGATGTTCACCAGCCCGGATAAAAGACGGCGTCATAAGTAAAATCAACAGCAGTTGGAACGGATATATTTTAATCCTATTGAATATATTGACCTCCAATGACTTATACAATTTTACCGGCCTGAAAGTTGATTCTATTTTAACACATTCCCTGTGTCAATTTTGACACAATCATATTATTGATATGGCTTTATTTAGCCGATGTCAAGTAAAACTGTGTCAATAATGACACGGTTTTGTTTCACGTAACCTACCCAAATATATTATAAGTCATTGAAATACAAGGAATAACGATTTTGGCATTAATCTTGATAAAGAATAAGTAACAAAAAAAACAGAAACTTTAAAGGAGGTAGTTATGAAAACAAGAATCAGTTTATCGGTTTTGGCGCTAGGGATGTTCACTCTGGCGCTGTTAGCGGCCGGTTGTTCTACGGAAAACGGCCAGTCGAAATCGAGTCTGGTAAAGGAAGTCGCTGACAGTATCGGCAGTACTTTTGTCCAGAGCGTGCTCGAAACCGCCCTCGTCCAGAACGCCGCCCTGGTTGATTCCATCCCCGACGACACCAACAGAAAAATCGGTGAAATCGCGGACATGTTGATTATTGAGCCGTATATGTACGCGGTATTCGACGGGGGTGTGATCGTTTATGATTTTTTAAACAAGTCACAGGAGATAATCCGGTCGGAAGACAAGCTGGCGGCAATCGCCCGGCACGATGAACAGATTTATGTCGGAGGCGGCAGCCTTTATAAACTCAGCGAAGGGAAACTGGAAAAGGTCGCGGATACTTTCGCCGGTGCCATAAGCGACCTGTTCAGCTATGACCATCGGCTGATGGTCGGCACCTCGAATGGTCTGTACTCGACCGGTATTTTCGGGAAAGAGCTTTTATTCGATGATATCGCCGTAACGACCATGGCGGCCGATGACAACGGGTTGTGGGTCGGCACCGACGGCCAGGGTCTGTATCGCTGGGACGGGGAGGAGTTTCGGAAACGCTTCCTGGAAAGAGATACTGCCCTGTTCGACAACGTCAATACGCTCGCCTATAACCACCAGCATCTCTATATCGGGAGCGTCAACGGTCTGCATATTTTCGACGGTGGGGGATGGGAGAACCTGAGTATCGAAGACGGGCTGCCGTCAGACAACGTCCGGTCGATCGATGCCTCGGGCTGGGTAATTCTCATCGCTACAGATGCGGGCGTGACCTCATATTTCAACGGTGATTTCATGCCGGTTAAAAAGCTCGACGACAAAGAAGTCAGCGTAATCAGATACCGCAAAAACCGTATCGTGGCAGCCTCGACTTCAGAAGGGATTCTTTACAAGTCGGGCAACCTGCTTACAACGATTGTCGAGCCCTCCGTCGCGAAAGACGCAACTTTCACCAGTCTCGCCCAATAGTCGGGATATATATTAAGGTCGAGTGATAGAAAAACCCCCGGGATATTCTCCCGGGAGTTGTTTTTTGTTTTGTATTCCGGACGATGTTTTAAAAGTCGGTTTTACCGGAGAAGTGGAACGAGCCGAGGTGTACCGCCGGGACTGTCATGCAGCCGACCGCCGACCACCAGGAATCGAGATGTTCTACCTCTTTCGAGACAGCCTTAATCGTGTTAAACGCCCGCATAAAAGAGTCGGTGAAGCGAAGGTTTTTCAGACCGCACACGATTTTACCGTTTTCCACCAGAAACGTACCATCGCGGGTCATCCCGGTTAAAACGGAGTTGCGGGTATCTATAAATCCGTTGAGGTAATGGAAACGGGTGACGAGGATACCCTTTTTCATCCCGGCGAGCATTTTCTCGCGTTTTACCTTTCCGGGAGTCATGTGAATATTGAATCCGATCGCGCCTTCGTCGCTGTGGTCCGGCGTCAGGGCGTGCCCGGTCGATTTGGTTTTAGCTTTCAAAGCTGCGGTCCGGTCATATACTGAACCCTTGACCACGCCTTTGTTGAGGAAAAAAACTTTCTTTTTAGGGACGCCCTCGAAATCAAAGGGGAAAGCCAGTGATTTGGCGTCCAGGCCGTCGTCGTAAATCGTCACCTGGTTCGAGGTCACTTTTTTGCCGACCCGGCCGGAGAGAAACGAGGTTCCCTGAAGGAAAGGTTTCGACCCGAAACTGACATAGTTGAGCCATTCGAGCATTTCGGCCACTGCCGGCGGCTCGAGGATGACTTCGTAATCGCCCGGTTCGATTTCACGCGGGTTCCGTGACAGGTCGCATTTGGTCACCGCTTTCTTCGCCAGCGCCTCGAAATCGATGTCCCTGATTTTTCGCGAGGTTGCGGCGGCGTAACCGGACGAAGTATCGGACATGGCGATCATATTGACGCCGGCCGAGGTCACCGCCTGGTAAGCGCGTAAACCGTGGGAGTTGAGGACGGCGATTTCGTCGGTAGCCGTGGACAGTGACCCGGCCATGGTGAATTTCTTTTTTGCGGCAATAGAGATGATTTTCTTGACCGTTTTCGCCCGGTCGCGGGGTTTGGTATTCGCGGTCGCGGCGTCGTAAGTTTTCAGGGTCTTGTACTTGACCGGTTTCTGAAGTCCGGGATAACCGGGATTCGCCGGCTGGTTGCGGGCAATCTCGAGCGAGTCGACCAGCGTCTTTATCAGGTCTTCGGTCACCAGGGAATTGGTCGAGGCTACCCCCACCTGTTTACCGATAACACTGCGGAAGAATATCTTGTAATTGTTTTCGTACACGTTCTGATGGATATAGGAATTGGCGTACCGGGTCAAACCCGATTCGGTGCCGATGGCGACGATTTCGGTTTCGTCGGCTTTCGACCGGGCCAGAATCGCATCCAGTTTCTTAAACAGTTTTTCCTTGCCTATCATTTCGTCACCCCCACTTTGATATTGTTAAAGCGGGCTGGAGCGGCGCCGTGGGCAACGTGCATTATCTGCATCGGTTCTCCTTTCCCGCAGTTCGGGACCCCCCAGACGTGCCAGTGGTTCTTGTTGCAGATGGCGTCGCAGGAGTTCCAGAATTTAGGTGTCATGCCGGTATAGGTTGCGTTCTTGAACATCCGTCCCAGCAAGCCGTTTTTGATTTCCCAGGCGGCTTCGACCCCGAATTGGAAATTGAGGCGCTTGTCATCGATAGACCAGCTCTTGTTCAGGTCGAAGAATATCCCGTCTTTGGTGTCGGCAATCAGGTCGCTGAGCTCCCAGTCGCCCGGTTCGAGATTGATATTGGTCATGCGGATAATCGGCAGGCGGTTCCAGCTCGAAGCCCGCATGGTGCCGTTGGAACGCTGGTTGATGACCGGGGCGGTTTCACGGCTGGTCAGGTATCCGACAAACAGGCCGTTTTTAACCAGCGGGGACCGCTGAGCCTTGACGCCCTCGTCGTCGTATCCGAATGTTCCCAATCCGCCCGGGGTGGTGGCGTCGGCAGTGATATTGACAATATCCGAGCCGTACTTGAGCTGGTTGAGTTTGTCGATCGTCATAAACGAGCCGCCGGCGAGCGATATCTCGGTCCCGAGCACACGATCGAGTTCGGTCGGATGCCCGCAGGACTCGTGAACCTGCAAAGCCATTTGTGGGGCGCAAATGATAATGGTTGTTTCCTTTTCCGGGCAGGGTTTGGCTTTAAGCAGGGCGATTGCTTCCTCGCGCACTCGTTCAGCATGTTCAAGAAATTTCATGTTCTCGATAAATTCATAGCCGTGAGTACCAAAATCTCCGCCGAACGAATTCGGGTAGGAACGTTTCTGAGCCTCGTCACCCTCGAACGCGACGGCGTAGAAACCGCCGCCGGATTCGACGATATCCTGTTCGATCTCGGCGCCTTCAGTCGAGATAAACAATTTACTGGTCTTATAGAACACCATCGAGGCTTCAGCGGTTTTTATTTTCTTCCCCTTTTTTAAAATATCCGTCGTCGCGACCAGCAGTTTGATTTTTTCATCGGTCGGTACCGTGAACGGGTCCTTGATGTATACGGACCTATAATGGTCGGAGAAAACTTCCTGTTCGGCCAGAACCACCGGGTCGTGTTTGGTGACCGCCGAAGCCTTTGCGATTTGCAGTGCCAGGCCGGCGGTCTTTTTCAGTTCGGCGGGTGTCAGCAGGGCGGTCGAGGCGAAACCCCAGGCTCCCCCGGAGATAACCCGGATACCGACCCCGGCGTCCAGGTCCCGCGACAAGGAATCGACATGACCGTCGGAGACCCGCAACGATTCCTTCTCGCAGCGGACATAACGACAGTCGGCGTATTCGACGCCTTTGCCTTTCAGCCAGTCGATACATTCTTTGAGTTTATCTTTCATCTGACCTCCGTTGGGTGAGATATATCAGGTTTAGACAGGATTTTACGGACATATTGAAGAAATGTAAATATTCCCTTCTCGGCTCACAAGTGCTTTCTGTCAGAAACCGCACTGATTTTTAAATTTATGATATGAAAGATACCGGTCTCAGGATATATCCGTCGCTAAAGAGATAAAAAGAGGTCGATTGAAAGAGGTTGCTCAATTGGCCTGGTAATGGGCGACCTGTTGTTTCAAATCGCGGACTTCTTTGAGGAGATTTTCCACATTTACATATTGTTCGAAAAGCATGCGATTGGCTTCGAGCAGGACATCGTCGATAGAGCCGACATCGATTTCGAGATAAGAGGCTTCGGTCATGGTCCGGCTGAACAGGTTTTTCTCGACATCGAGCAAGTCGCTCGAAGGGATATCGAGATTGTTGCGCAGGATTTCTTTATTGACCAGCAGGCTGGTATTGACCGGCTGTTCCGAGGAGATGGTGAACTTGGAAACCAGGTGCGCCAGGTTGACAATCTGGTACGGTTTGAGTTCCGGGTCACGGGTCTCGGGTTCGAAAAAGGTATGGTGGTGTCCGACCGCTTTACAGATGATTTCCGGAAGCTGCCATTGTTCCAGGAGGAACTGACCGACATGGGCATGATTAGTGCCCCAGAACGAAGTTTCCAAATCTGTTAAGCGGCCCTCCCGCTCGGCCCGGTTCCAAACCTCGCCGAATTGCTGCGGGAATGATTTTTCCAGAATCAGCAGGCCGATATCGTGCAGCAAGCCTCCGGCGAAAACCTCCTCAGTGTTGCGGTAGCCGGTTTTTTCGGCAATCATCTGCGACGCAATCGCGACTTCGAGCGAATGCCGCCAGAACCTGACCCGGTCGAGCTCCGAGGTCCAGTCGCTGGTTAACATGTAAACAGACGAGGATAGAGCGAGAGCGGTTATCTGGCGCATCCCGATTGTGACCACCGCTTCGGTCATCGAACTGATCTGACGGCTGCGGCCGTAGAATGGGGAGTTAACCATCCGCAGTACCCGGGCGGTCAAAGCCAGGTCCTTTTTCATAACCCGCGCCATTTGTTCGGCGGACGTGTCATCGTCCCGGGCAGCCCGGATGACTTCAGCCAGCGTCTGCGGCAGGGAAGACAGTTCCCGGTTATCGTCCAGTACCTTTTGAAGAAACTCGTTGTTCATATTTTCTCGCTTATTAACAGTATTTCGGTTATATTTCGTTTGACTTTAGCCGACCCCGGGCGGTAGAACTATGTATTCAGTGCCAATAATTGGCAACCGCTTTAACTGATAGTAACGGGAGAAAAAATGCCATTCGTCCTTCAGAATCGCCGGGAGGGGATTGCCTCCCTGACTTTGGCCCGCGGAAAAGTAAACGCCATGAATCGGGAACTGCTCGATGAATTGCGGGAAAATCTGGAACAACTGGCCACAGATCCCGTTGTCAAAGCCATAATCCTGACCGGTCAGGGAAAGTTTTTCTCGTTCGGGTTCGATATCCCCGAGTTTCTGGGGCGACCCCGTGAAGATTTTGTCCTGTTTCTGAAAAAATTCACTTCCCTGTACGCCTATTTGTATCTTTATCCCAAAGCCGTCATAGCGGCTGTCAACGGCCATGCCGTGGCGGGGGGATGTATGCTGGCCACGGCCTGCGATTACCGATTGATGGTAACCGGTCGGGCGCGGATTTCGCTCAACGAGGTTTCGTTCGGAGCGACGGTGTTCGCTGGAAGTATCGCTTTGTTGCGCCGTTGTGTCGGAGACCGCAGCGCTGAGAAGATGCTTCTGACCGGGGCGATGTTTTCCGCCGAGGAAGCCCTGGAGATGACGCTGGTGGACCGGGTCGTCGCTGAGGCAGCCCTGGCCGACGAAGCGCTGGCGGCGGCGCAGGCTTATGCCGCCAATTACAACGCGGCTTTCATTGAAGTGAAGAAACTCCTGAGGGAAAAAGACCTGACGCAATTCGGGGAACCGGAAGAGAAATCAATCGAGACCTTTCTAAAAATCTGGTACTCCGACGAAACCATGAAAAATCTGCAACAAATCAAAATTCACGACTGATTGCCGTTAGAGGCTTATTTCGATGCCGATTGGACAATGGTCAGACCCCGTTATTTCAGGCAGGATAAAACCCGCCTTCAAATTTTTCCTCAAAGACTCGCTGATGAAAAAGTAATCGATCCGCCAGCCGATGTTGCGCTCTCGCGCCCGGCTTTTCATGTCCCACCAGGTGTATTGTTCAGCCCGGTCGTCAAACACCCGCAGCGTATCCACGAAACCGTGCTCGAAAAACTTGTCCATCCAGGCTCGTTCCTCGGGCAAAAAGCCGGATACCTTAACGTTTTCTTTCGGGCGGGCCAGGTCAATTTCCTTATGGGCGGTGTTGACGTCGCCGCAAATGACGAGGTTCTTTTTCTGTTTCAACAGCCGGTCAGCCGCCACGAGAAAGGCGTCATAAAAATCAAGCTTGTACTGCAGGCGTTCTTTCGAAGCCTTGCCGTTGGGGTAATAGATGTTAAACAGGATGAAATTCTCGTACTCCGCCATGATGGTCCGGCCTTCGCTGTCGAACCGTTCAATGCCCAGACCATTAGTAACTTTGAGCGGTTTGATACTCGAATAAAGAGCCACGCCGCTGTAGCCTTTGCGTTCGGCCGCACAGTAATAAACGTGATAGCCGTCGATTTTACGAAGTTCTTCCGGAAGCTGCTCGGGCTGAGCCTTGGTTTCCTGCAGACACATAATATCCGGTTTCATGTCATGGAACCAGCCAAGAAATCCTTTTTTATGAATTGCGCGTAACCC
>JBMOKZ010000065.1:0-3288 GCA_049324195.1 Candidatus Zixiibacteriota bacterium
TAAACCGAATCCAGAATCACCGCCGCGTCTTTGATAACCCGGGCATAGGTGACCGACTCGGTAATTACCGCCTCCTCGAACCGCTGCTCGATGATTTTGTCGTATTCGATCATCAGCGGCTGGGTGACGACTTCCTCGACCGCGAAGCGGTGGTCGAGACCGATGACGTAATCGGTCGGGACCTCATCGGAGCGCACCAGCGTCGCCCCGAGCGGACTGAGCAGGTCGCCCTTTTTCTGGAAGCGGTAACCGGCCATGGGATCCTTGAACTCCTCCAGCGACAGGATGGTCTTGAGGGCGTTGATATGGCAGACGAGAGTGTTCATCTCGAAGGGGGAAAACTCGGCCCAGAGAGAAACGATATCGTCGTAGCCGAGCGTGCCGCTTGAGGCGGTGTTGATCACGCGCGAAGGGTTGTCGTTACCGTCGCCGTTAATCAGGCAATCCACGACCATGGCGATTTTGTCGCTCTGCATCTTGAACCCGATATACCACAAAAGTACCCGGAACTGGGAGGTGGTCCGGTAACGCAGCGCCTTGTAACTGGTTTTGAGCGCCAGGCCGTAATCGGCAACGGTCACGGCGTGAGTCTGCTCGCTGACCAGCAACTGCGGGATTTCCGCGCCTTCGCCGATCGGACGCAGGGAAAACTTGGAACTGTCCGAGGTATCGATAAAGAAGGGGGTGTAGCGGTTGGAGGCGATAGCGGTGCTGTTGGCCAGCAGGCGGCCCAGTTCGGGACGCAACGCCTGACCCTTCTTGATTTCCCGCATCATGAATTCGGGAAGCAGGCTGGGGGCTTTCTGGAAGAACTGCTCTACGGTGGTCGGCGTTTTCCCGCCCAGACGCACGCCGGCCAGCACCAGCTGCCGTTCGAAAGCATCGAGCGGGCAGTTGACCGGCGAGGGATCGTACTCGTCGCATTCGAGCAGTTCCGAGAGAGTCATCCCGCGGCTTTCCGCCTCGAGATATTGGTCGCGGCTGATTTCGATATCGGCCGCACGGCTCATGTCCAGCGAACCGGGAAGATTTACCGGGTCGGCGTTCTTGCTCCAGCCGGTGTAAGCCACCGTATTTAAAAACTGATCAAAATCCATAATTTTCCTTTCTAATTGAGCAGGATGACGCAATCAACCGTGCCGTTGACTTCGAGCACCGTTCCGCGGGCGATGTTCCCCCCTGCCGGGTCGTCGGCGGTCAACGCCGGAGCCTGCTTGACGGTATGGCCAACGCCTCCGACCACGCGGTTACCGACCGTCGGAAACGGCGAGCCGATCGTCAGCCGACAGACGCCGCCAATCTGGACCGTCGCGAGACGGTCGCCGTCATCGGCGTCGGTCAGCGTCAGGGTGATGAGTTTGCCGAGCAACTGCCCGTTTTCGGTCAGCGGCCCGACCTCGCTGTTACCCGTCAGGGCAACCGGACAACCGATATCGGCGTCCTTGAGCTGGTCCACCCCGACGCTCTGGCTGATTTTAAAAGTCGCCAGCACCGGCGCGATGGTTTCCAGGTTCTGTTCGCGTATTGACATCAAATTTACTCCTTTAACTTTCTTTTAACAGCCGGGAGAACGCCTCCCACCTGGCCGGGACCGGAAGTCCCACGTGATTATTTAAACTGATGGATATTTCTCAAACCGCGGTCGGAACGGTTTGCGGTCGGCCAGTTGAAGCTGGTCGGGAAATTATCGCGGAAGCGGGCTGAGACCCTGTGATAACAGGCGACCAGTTCGGAAGCCGTCATTGCCGGCAACCTCTCGACTAGTTCCAGCACCTGCGTCCAACTGTCGCGTTTGCGGTCCGCCGCGGCAAGCGCTTTAAGCATCCCGGCTATCCGGGCGGTGTAATCGTCGCGTAAAATCGCGGCACTATCGGCCAGGGTTTCCTGTTGACATGTTTGTTCCAACATTTCCCGGAGGCAGTTTCTGACACTGTCAAGATCAATCAGGGTCATACTTTTTTCATCCAGGGATTTGAGCAGTTCGACTATTTCTGTTTTTTCGAGGTTATCTTTTTTCAAGGTTCTCTCCTGATTTATCGGATAGAATATATTCAATTCGCGCCAAGCGACGGTCCACCTCCCGGGAGAACTGGTGGAAATCGTCTTTACTGACCACGCCCTCGGTAAGAATCACCTCAAAGTTGGTCAGTTTTTTGTCGAGTGTCTCGACCATTACCCGTTCGGCTTTTTCGGCCAGTTCAACCTTGAGCGACTGAATCGTCATGAAATAGGCGGTGACGATTCCGAAAATCACTACCAGCAGCTGCAGCAGCTGCCCCAGCGGACGCAGCAGCGAATGTCCGTTATTTGTAAGCATCGCAAGCCTCAATATTTTTGTTGCTTCCCTTTTTTAAGCGGTTAAAATTGTCCTTTACTAACGAGGTGACAACGTGGCAAAAAAGATTACTTTGATAATGATTTTGATCCTCGCCCTGAGCTGGACGGGTTGTGACGAAAACGACAGCGATGAAGGTCTTTCCCCGACCTCGGTCGAGGGTCTGAACCTGTTGGGCCTGGTCAACAATCGCTCTCTCTATTATTTTCAACTGGACACGACCACCCTGGTGCCGAGTTTCGAAGTCGAAATTGACAGCCTGTTCAGAACCATTAATATCGCCGGCTCCGGTACCGGCTGGGTCGTGAGCGACGACGACCAGCCGCTGATCAATCTGCTTATAACCAACCATTACATTCTGCAGAATGGCTACTGGCAGGACGCCGGCGCGGTCGATTCGCTTTATTATTTCCCGATTCCGTCGGTGCTGATGATGCGTTCGTTCGAAAACAGCGTTCCGTGGAAAGATTATACGCCGCCGCTGGCTACCGATTCCGGCAATATCCACTATCCGTTTTATTACAGCTATTTCGGTTTCTACTTCGAGAAAACGTTCGTCGGGACCGAACAGCTCGTGCTGACGCCGGGTGAGTTCACCGCTTACCGGTTCGACACCGACCTGTATCTTAACCGGACCGACACTGTCCCGGTCGCCACCGCGACGGAATACTACACGCCTAATATCGGGCTGATAAAACTTGTTTTCACCGGTCAGGGATTGAAACGCTATCTCTATCTGGTCAGTTACCATTAAGCCGATAGAACAAAAAGCGTTGCTGCCCCTCGAATAATACCGGACGCAGAATAAAATTACCCTCGAAGCGGCCCTCGAGAGTCAGCCGCATCCCGTCACTCTTGCATTCCCAGTCTTTCACGGTACCGTCCGCTCCCCGGCCGCGTTTTTGAGCCTTCTGTTCCTCGTTATTAATTTTATCCGCCAGAAAACATCCGCC
>JBMOKZ010000066.1:0-3259 GCA_049324195.1 Candidatus Zixiibacteriota bacterium
ACTGGCTTTCGATTATTCGCTTGACCCCAGCGCGAAAAGAAACCGCGGCGACCTGGGTTACTTTACCTGGGGCACGATGGTTCAGGAATTTCAGGAAGCCGCTTTTAATATGGAACCCGGCCAGGTTTCTCCGCCGGTCGCGACCCAGTTCGGCTATCATATTATCAAGCTGGTGGACAAGCAACCCAACGACCTGCGGGACGATTATAAGACCATCAAGAAGTCCCTGGAAGAACAGATTAAGAACCAGAAAATAGCAAAGTTGATGGAAGAATATTTCCAGGAATTAAAAGAAAAATACAATATCCAGATTGAACAGGCTACCTGTGATTATATCATGCACAAGCGAGAAAACCTCTATCCCCCACAGGTCCTTCAGAACCTTCCCCGTTACGATTTCGATTTAGAGCAACTCGACCGCAGTGAAAGGGAACTGATTCTGGCCACCTGGGAAGGCGGTCAGATGACTCTGTACGAATATCTGAGCACGATCAAGCAGTACCCGGTTAATGTTCGTCCCGATCTGGACAATTATGATTCGCTCAGGACGCTGGTGTTCATTATGAAGTCAACGGATATCCTGGCTTACGAGGCAACCTCGCTGGGACTGGATAACGACAGCGAGTTCAAACGGAAAATGAAACTATTCAAGGAATTCAACATGGCGGCCATTATGCGCAGCGATTCAATTCAGGTCGCCGAACCGCCGGAAGAAATGGAGCTTCGGGAGTATTACGAAAAGAACCATGACGAGTTCATTGTTCCCCCGAAACTTCATGTTTACGAAATCCTCCTGAGTGACGAACTTTTAGCCCGCAAGCTGGCCAAAGAAATCAAATCGCTGGCGAAATTCAAAGAAAAAGCCATGGAACTTACCGAACGGTCCGGAAAACGCGGCTCCAACGGCGATTTGGGCATTATAGAACGCAAATGGTTCCCGGAAATTTTCGACCTCGCCCGCAAAACCCCCGTTGGCAACATCGGCGGCCCAGTGGTTACCCAGGGAAAATATTCGATTTTCTATGTCGCCGACAAGGAAGACGAAAAGTTGAAAGATTTCCTCGAAGTGAAAACGGAAATCACCACCCGGATTACCGATGAACGAAAGAAGGAGGCTTTCGCGAACTGGGTCGAGGAACGCAAAAAAACCACCAAAGTCGAGACTTTCGAGGATGTGTTGTGGAGCGCCATTGACATCGACAAATATGGCGCGACTGATACCACCAAACCATCCGGTGAGTAAAACGGCGGCGTTATGAAATTAACCAGGTTAACGCTGCTACTGACCGTTCTCCTCCTTATAGTGTCGTCAGTGCCTGCCCAGCGGGAAACGGTAGATAAAATCGTGGCAGTGGTCGGAAACGAGGTTATTCTGGCCTCGGAACTCGCCACCCAGGTCCAGATGTACGTTTTCCAGACCGGTCAGCAACCGAAAAACGAAACCGATTTACAAAAGATTCAGAAGGATATTCTGGATCAAATGGTGTACGACAAGCTTTTCCTTCTTGAAGCCCGCCAGGATACGACTATCAATGTCCGCCCGGAAGAAATTGAAATGGCTCTGGACGAACAGATTGCCAAAATATCGAGCAATTTCGAATCCGATGAGGCGTTCATGGCCGCGCTGGCCAACGAAGGTCTGACGGTGCGTACCCTTCGAAAACAGTACGAAAGCGAAATCGAGAATCAGCTTCTTAAAAACCGCTTGATTCAAGCCAAACTTTATACGGTTTCGGTGTCGAAGCACGAGGTTGAGGAATTCTTTAAAAATTACCAGGATTCAATCCCCAGCCAGCCCGAGGCAGTTAAACTCGCCCATATGCTTCTGGAATTTAAGGCCTCGCAGGTAGTCGAGGATTCAGTCAAGGACCTGGCCGCGGAACTTCGCCAGAAGATTCTCGACGGCGCTGATTTTGCCACTATCTCAACCCAGTATTCCTCGCTGGGCGCCGGAACCAACGGCGGCGATCTCGGCTTTATTCGCCGCGAAGATGTGGTTCCTGAATTCGCCCGGGCGGCGTTCAGTCTCGGGGTCGGCGATATTTCCGGAGTTATCCGTACTCAGTTCGGCTATCACGTCATCAAGTGCGAGGATGTAAAAGAAGACAGAATGCACCTTCGGCATATTCTCCTCGCTGTCCAGCCCACCAAAGAAGATACTTTAAATACTTCCAAGCTGGCCGATTCGCTTTTGAACGAAACCCGCCTGCATAATAATTTCGATGAACTGGCCAAAGCTTTCTCCGACGACGATGATACCCGCGCCTCGGGAGGCGAACTGGGCTGGTTCGCCACCGCCAACCTGCCGCCGGAATTCGCGGCCGAGGTCAAGGGCTGGCACACCCCCGGCGAATACCGGGGACCGATACCTTCGAGATTCGGCCTGCACCTGTTGAAACTTCTCGACTATCGCCCGGCCAAGCAATACAAGCTCGATGAGGATTATGACCAGGTCAAGGAGCTGGCCCGTCAGGAAAAGACCGGCAAGATGATTGACAAATGGATTGAGAAAATAAAAGAAAAAACTTATATCGATTATCGTTTGGAAAATGCGGATAGATGATTATCTCTCGACGGTCGGGATTATCAAACGCCGGACGGTGGCGAAGGAACTCGGCGCCAATGGTCTCATCGAGGTAAACGGGCAAAAAGTCAAACCGGCTTACCAGGTAAAACTTCGGGATATAATCGCCATCAAAGGTTCCAGACCGTTTACCGCCGAAGTGCTTGATATACCTTCCGGCTCTGTTGCCAGAGGCGACCGCGACCGTTATTTTCGGGAAATAAAAAGAATGTGATGAGGGTAAAATTTGTCAGTTTTTTTCACGGGAACGCTAAAAAACATTGACAAGAAACCGAAAATTGCTATAATAAGACCTGCCTTAAAGACCTGAAAAGCAAGGCAGTTTTTTTACACTCCCCTGTAGCTCAGTTGGTAGAGCAGCTGACTGTTAATCAGCGGGTCGCTGGTTCGAGTCCAGCCGGGGGAGCTTTTTATATCTATTTGCCTCACAACAACATACGCTACCATCCCCAACCGGACATCGAACTTCAATACGATCGACTAACGATTACGACCATAATAAAAAGCCCACCTGTTAAAGATGGGCTTTTGTTCAAATCCTTATAATTTTATGGACATATCGCTAAAGGATTATGTGAGATATAAAGATAGTCAATCAATCGGGTAATATCGGAAATATCCGGCTCCAGCCCCAAGTTGCCGCTAGCGTTGACATCGGCTTCCTCAAGACAGCAG
>JBMOKZ010000067.1:0-3251 GCA_049324195.1 Candidatus Zixiibacteriota bacterium
AGCCGAGCGCGTCAGCGGCAGTGCAGATATTCTGGGCGGCGATGATGGTGTCCTGGAAACCGATCCAGAAATGCGGGAATGCCGAGGTCGCAGTAAAGGGGGCGATTTCGAACTCAGCCCAGCGACGCAGGCGATGGTAATCCATACAAAACAGGAGGTTGACCGGGGCGTCGGCGATGAAATTCTGGTCCCCGCACAGATGCGCCATTTTTCGGGCGACCTCCCGACTTTCTGATTTGATAATGGAATACGGCTGCAGGTTGCCGCCGGTGGGGGCATGAATGCCGGCTTCGAGTATCAGATCCAGAATATTCTCGGGAACGGGCCGGTCGGCAAAATTGCGCAGGCTGGTCCGCTCGCACAGAAGCCGGATGGTTTCGTTGGGATAAGTTCGGGTGGTGTTCTCGTCAGCGCCGTGATGTGAGGGAAGTTCTTCTTTTTCGGACATATTATTTTCTTTCTTATAGCTAGCCACAAAAAGGTAATGATTTTTTCTCGTTGAATGCTCAATTATATATAACTTTTAAATGATTTTAAAGGCTTTGTTGGAATTATTTTAAATAACAATTCAATTAGCAGGTGGATCTAATGAAAAATATCAATTTTACCGCCGAGATACGAACTGATTTCGACTGTGAAATCACCAAAATACCGGCCTACCAGTATGCCGAGGCGGTTTTTAATCTCGAGGATGAAGAAATAGTGATGGAGATAAGCGCCGAGGATAAAGTGATTGTGGCGATTATGGCCGGTGAGGAAGCCGTATGGAAGGGCACACTGGAGGGGTTGAAGATGTTGCTTAAAGGGGAGATAAAAGCTCGTTAGATAGTTAGCTGTTTCAGCTCATTTTTATTGACAAGTTCACATAGAAGGTTATCTTTGAAATATAATACGCTAGGGAGCTTACGGGATAAATTATAAACATGTTCATAAGCCCATTAGGGAGAGGTTATTATGTTCAAAACAATTAAGTGGAATGTCATCTTCTGCGGTATTTTATGCCTTTTAGCTATATTTTCCGTGCAGGCTCGCATGAGTCTGGAAAGCGATGATTCGCATAGAGCCGAATCTTTTCATGCGACCGCTTCACCAGCAACTTGTGCCGCTGCCCATAATATCGGGAAAATAGTCCTGACAGTGACCAATCAGGGGATATTCGGTACCGGTTTCGTGGATAACCCCCTCGATTGTTTCACCGGCCTGGGTATTCCTTCGTGTGAGTATCCCAAAAATTCCAGTCAACAATACCTGTTCGGCGGGGCGTTCTGGATAGGGGCGGTAGTCGGCTCCGATACGCTGGTCTCAGTGGGTGCCGACGGCTGGCAATCGTGTATGGAAATGTACCCCGACGAATCACCGGCGGGGAATATAGTCAAACGCTCGATTCTCGATCCCAAAGACCCGGAATACGAGTATGCCGTGTCGGAACAGGATTATATCGCCGTTTATACCGATACTTTCACATCGGGTGTGGGTGGTCTCTGTACCGATTTTCTTGACGGCCGGCCGCATGTGCCGTTGAATATTGAGGTTACTCAGCGGTCTTATGCCTGGTCGTATGTTTATGCCGAGGATTTCGTTTTGTTCGATTTCGAGATTAAGAATATCGGAGTTACACTGCTCGAAAACGTCTATATCGGTATTTATGTTGACGGTGACGTGAAAATGGAAGGTGCAGCCTCAGGTTTTGAAGACGATATCTGCGGTTTTCTGGAAACCTATGACATGACCCATGCTGGCTGTCTTTATACAGATACTGTCAATACCGCCTGGATTATCGACAACGACGGAGAGTTGTCGTCGTCGCCAACCGACCAAGTACCCCATGTGACGGCGACAAGTCTCATTCGTAGCTCGTTAGAGTCTCCCGATATTTCCTTTAACTGGTGGCTGAGTAACGGGAATGCGGCGTTTGACTTCGGACCCCGGATGAAATCCGGAGATTTCCGTGATTTTGGGACCGGCGGCCTGGGTACCCCCGAAGGCGACCGGAATAAATATTACATGCTCAGAAACGGCGAATTCGATTATAATCAGATTTTTACAGAATCGATTACTCCCGACGATCCTATCTGGATGTATCCCAGCCAGACCATAGCCCCTGATTATTCCAACGGTTATGACACCCGCTACCTGCTTTCTTTCGGTCCTTTTGATATTGCCGTCGGACAGATAATACCGGTAAGTTTCGCTTATGTGGCCGGTATGTATGTCCATGTTGACCCGGATAATTACACTGATAATCTGGTAAATACTTACAACCCGGAGGCTTATTATAACAATCTCGATTTTACTGACTTGGTAAACAATGTCAACTGGGCTTCCTGGATCTATGACAATCCCGGTTACGATACCGACGGCGATTTCTATCGCGGTGTTTTCGAGTTCTGTTGTGTCGGGGATACCTGTGATACTGTCTGGAGAAGCGGTGACGGCATCCCCGATTTTCGGGGCGCCACGCCGCCGCCAGCCCCGGAATTGTGGGCTGAGACAGAAACGAGCAGTATCATTCTAAGATGGAACGGGCTGGCCAGCGAAACTACCAACGATGTTTTTTCGCATCAGGTGGATTTTGAGGGCTACAACGTATATCTGTCCACCGATGGTTCCGTCGCCAGCTATACGAAAATGGCCGGTTATGACGTGGAAAATTACCTTAAGTATATTTATCATTCCGGTTCCGGTATTTGGTTTTTAAAAGATGCCCCGTTCACATTGCAGGAACTGCGCTGTCTTTACGGCGCTTTACCCAATCCCTGTCAGGATTACGCCTTTAATCCGCTCGATTATACGGAATCGACGCCGTATATGCTTTCACCGGATTCCCTTTTCTACTTCGAGGCGATGGGTCCTAATGCCGTTTTGGGCGTTACTACTTCTGTCGTGAAACGCTTCCCGTTGGCTCCGTATCCTTCCACCCTGTTCCCGGATTCCGCTGATACCTCGGAACTGACCGAAGACGGATATCTGAAGTATTTCGAGTATGAGCTGATAATCGACAGTCTTCTGCCGGGGCATGATTATTGGGTTAATGTAACAGCTTATGATTACGGCAGTATTCAGACCGGTCTCGGCTCCCTGGAAACGTCAGTAGCTTGCGGCGCCCTTCAGGTTACAACTGCTTGCTGTATCGAAATCACCGGAAACGTTGACTGTTCCGCCAGTGAAGCTCCGGATATTAGCGATATCACCCGCCTTATTGATTACCTGTATTTCAGCCGAAAACCGCTGTGCTGTCTCGAAGAGGCGGA
>JBMOKZ010000068.1:0-3226 GCA_049324195.1 Candidatus Zixiibacteriota bacterium
CGACAAAGAGGGCGCCCATCTCACCGTCAACGGAGAGAACATTGTTGCTCATCCGATATTCGGCGGCCACGACGTTAGCCTTGTTATAGGCAACTTCGTCGCCAATGATGGTGCGGATCATGTAAACGAGGTCGGCGACCGTCAGGGTCATACCGTCGTTGTTCACGTCGGAAGCGGCGATCGCGCCGTCGATGTAAGCACCAAAAGCGCTCAGACCATAGACGAAGTAGTTGGTGAACATAACCGCATCAGCGATCGTGTTGGCCAGACCGTCCATATTCAGGTCACCGCGGGCGTCGATCGAGTCGGAGCAGATAATATCAATACCGCCGTTGAAGAAGTCGATGAAGCGGGTCGGGGCCGGCTTGCCGTCTTCGCCAACGAGGCAGGAGTTCTCAGCGCCGAGGAAAGTCGGGAAGTGGATGAGGGACTTGTCATCCGGGGTGATCTTCACCCAGGTATCCACATCATCTTCACCGACGTAATCGAAGACATCGTTCGAGACATACAGCTCGGTACCGAGGTCGTTCGAAATGGTGTTGTCGCCACAGTCGTACCAGTAGAAACGAATCGGTACGAAGGAGCAGTTCAGGGTGTAGTCGTTGCTGACAAGGAACTTCAAGGTGAAGACGATGCCAGTCGCACCAACCTGGAAGCAGTCCGGATGATACGGACCGTCGTTCATTTCGCCGATACCGACAACGCGGAGCTGGCCACTCGGGCAGCCGCTGCCGCAGTTACCGAACGGACCGAAACGATAGTCGAAATATTCCCAATTGCAGGTGTTGTACAATTCGGAAGTCATTTCGTCAGCGCCCATGAAAGTCAGAGCGGAAGCGTCATAAGCGATTAAGAAATCAAAACCGCCCATGGCGAAATCGGACATGGTCACGTCAACGTCAGCATACTGACCCTGCAGCTGGCCATGAACTTTCTCGATGTAAACTTCGGGGCTCTGGCTGACATCGATAACATAGGTGCATTCGAAAGCGTCTTTGGTGTCGGTGACACCGATCGTGACGGTATGCACGCCAACATCAGCGACATCCGGGGTGTACTGGAGAACATTGCCGACGAAGGCAGCGGGACCAATGATGCCGCCGAGGTCAACAATATACCAATCCATCGGATCGCCGGTGCAGTTATCGGTAGCGTTGAAAACCAGTTCGTTCATACCGCCGACTTTGGCGCGGTATTCTTTGCCGCAAGCCGTCGGCTGAGGAGCCACGTTGGTAGCGATGATTTCCAGATCAACAGTCGTGGACGGACCATCGGCTTCCGTAGCGGTAATATGAGCTTCAACGGTTTCATACACATCGGCCAGGGTCGGATTGTAGGTGAAAGCACCGCCAGCGGTGATTGAACCCAGGTCGGTTGAGAAGGTAATAGCGTCGGAGCCATCAGGATCCACAGCCGTGAAGGTGGCCGTAATCGGAGCGCAGTGGCTGCCGGTTACCGAAGTCGGACCGGTGACGGTCGGAGGAAGGTCCGGAACTAAAAAGGTGGTGAAAGTGTACGGGCCGTTCCAGACGGGACTCACGTTAGCCGGGGAGCCAGTGGTACAGGCCAACTGGGACCATACCCAGGTGAAACCGGTGAAGGTGCTCTTATCCAGAACAACCGTCTGGCCGATTTCGGGACCAGTATGGAAACTGATCGCGCAGGGATGACCATCATAAGGGGCAACCCAGCCGGTACCGAAAATGGTCAGACCGCCAAAACCAACCTGATCCTGCGGGGCGCCATCGCAACCGGCGGGACCGCAAGCGCTCAGGATGTTGTCAAAGCCGTCGCAGAAGCCACCTTCGCACAGGGTGTCAACCTTGAAACCGGTCCAGGTAGCGGTACCGGAAGTAGTCAGGCTGAAAGCGTTGGTCGGGAGCTGACGGCAGTCAGAGGTATTTACATAACGGAGGACGAGCTGAATATCAGTGTTGATAGCCAGGCTATCCATTCCGAAATAAACACCAGAGGACGCAGACTCATCAATCTCGATGAAGTAGTCTTGCGCATTGACGAGGCCAAATGAGAAAATTAAGCAAGTAAAAACAACGAAGATTGCAATTCGTCTCATTTTACTCTCCTATTCACTTCGTTAAAATTTAATAAAAACGTTTAACAAAACTCTTTTTTCCCCCCACATTTTACCGATTGACAACCATTGGAAGGAGAGCCAAATCCCTCAGGTCCGTCAAATCAGGAAAAAAAGATTTGTTAACGTACCATTTAGCGAGCGCGTGTTATACTTACCTCTTTCTAATCGTCCTCCTTTCCATCTATTTTTTTCTCTATGTTAACCGTCACTTTTTACGGTGACGATTTTTTTCTTTTTAATATTGCCGCTTTCTATTAAGCCGTTATTTCCCCGGCATTAAAAATCCATTAATCGGCTAACAGCCGCCGTTATAAAATTCGGAGCACAACTCATATCCGTTCAGATACAGATAACTTATAATCGCCGTGATGTCGGAGATATCGATTGTCCCGTCTGCGGAACAGTTGACATCGCACAGGATGGGGTTGGTCGGCTCCGGACCGTTCAGGTACAGATACGAAATAATGAACGTTATATCGGAAATATCCACGTTATCCAGCGGGTCGTTGTTGCAGTTGCCGCAAACCCCGGTCAGAACCGTCAATGACCCCTCGTTAACGTAAACCTCGTTAGTATCGAGATAGGCTATGGTATCGATGATATATTCCACCGAATCATAAGGCGGACGGATTACCTTGTCGTACACCACACAGGGGCTTTCATAGGGTACGCCGCCCCAGGAAACGCATCGGAACAGGTTGGAATCCGGAACCTCCATGTTGTGTACCCCAATCGCCGAACCATCGGGACGCGAGAAAATGAAATGCTCCAGGGCGTTTTTCTCTACCTGGATCAGCACCACCCGGCTGGTATCTTCATCGGGAATATCCTGGATATCGCCCAGCAACCGGAACAACAAACCATCGACTTGTCCGGTTTGAATCGGCTGATTGCCGCCGCCGCCGAGGACGTTGGCTATTGCGGTTACCTTAACGTCAAGATTGTCGTCGTTATACGAACGCGTATTAATGTAATCCCAGCCGGCGATGAGGGTGCCGGTCGTATCGATGTTACCGATTTCGGCCAGAAACGTATCGACATATATCATCAACGGGGAGTCGGGAAGCTGAATGTCGGTATAAGGAGAATCGGGGCTGACAAGAATCCAGTCAACACAGGAGTCCCCCTGTG
>JBMOKZ010000069.1:0-3194 GCA_049324195.1 Candidatus Zixiibacteriota bacterium
GGTCCTGCATTCGATTCATGCTTTCGGCCAGTTTCGCAAAGACCTGCTGGATATGCTGGGTTTGGAACATACCCGCCGGGTCTTTACCCGATTCGGTTTTTTCTGGGGACAGGCCGACGCTGCAGCGCTAAAAAGAATTCTCGATTGGGAAGACCCGGTCGAATTAATCAAAGCCGGCTTTCGCATGCAGGGGCTCGAGGGTATTGCGGTCCCGGAAATAAAAAAACTGCAAATAAGTCCCGAGGTCGACATCGAAATCGCCTGGCACGATTCCGGCGAAGCCGAGGAGCACCTTATCGAGGTAGGCTGGGCTGAGGAACCAAGTTGCTGGAAAATGGTCGGATTCGCCAGTGGCTATGTTTCCTTCTGTCTGGGCAAAAGCGTTTACTTTATCGAGCGCCAGTGTCAGTCCAAGGGAGACAATCTCTGCATCGCGGTCGGCAAGGAACAGACCGCCTGGGGTAAGGAAATCGAACCTTATCTCAAGTATTTCGAAGCCGAAGACATCAAGGGCAATGTCGAAAGACTGACTGCGGAGCTGACCGCTAAAACAAAAGAAATCACCCGTCAGCGTCAGCAGCTGGGCTTGCTCAAACGCAAGACCACATCAGGAGTTGCCGAGGTGCGAAGTAAAAAACTGATGCAGGTTCTGGAACTGGCTGAACGGGTCGCCAAATTCGACTCTTCGATTCTTATTACCGGTGAAACCGGGGTGGGCAAAGAGGTCATGGCGCGTTATATTCACAATCTGTCGGTGCGCTCCGATGGTCCGGTGGTAGCCATTAATTGCGCCGCTCTCCCGGAAACCCTGCTCGAAAGCGAACTGTTCGGTCACAAAGCCGGTTCTTTCACCGGGGCTACCCGCGACCAGGAAGGGCTTCTGGAAAAAGCCGAAAAAGGAACTATTTTTCTTGACGAAATCGGTGATATCTCGCCCTCCATCCAGTTGAAAATCCTGCGTGTTTTGCAGGAGAAGGAAATTCTTCGGGTCGGCGGCGAAAAGCCGCGACGGGTCGATGTCCGCATTATCGCCGCCACCAACCGCGACCTGGATAAGGCGGTGGCCGAAGGCACCTTCCGCGAGGATTTACTCTACCGGCTGCGGGTAATCGAAATCGAAATCCCCCCGCTACGGGAACGGCGCGAGGATATCCTACCCCTGGCCCGTTTTTTCATCACCCGCTTCAGCAAGAAGCTCAATATTCCCAAACTGCGGCTCGACCCGACCTGTGTCGATTACCTTTTAAATTATTTCTGGCCGGGCAACGTCCGCGAGTTGGAAAACGCCATTGAGCGCGCCGCCGTGCTCAGCCCCGACGGCAATTTATTACCAGATTATCTCCCGCCGCATATTCTCAGACAGATACCGGCCGGAGCAATCAATCGGGATCCGATGTCACGGACGCTCGAGCAGGTTGAACTGGACCATATTAAAGCGGTGCTTTTGGCCGCCAACAATAACCAGACCCGCGCCGCCCGGATTCTTGGTATCAGCCCCTCGACCCTCTGGCGCAAACTGAAAAACAGCCAGCTGTAATTATCGACAGGTTCTTTCATTTTGAAAGAACCCGACTTGGTCGCGACCAACCAATAATCCCTGTCTATAATTTTTTTCATTTGGCTAAAAAAAATGACCAGCCCGGCCAGTCACACACCTCTTCAAATAGTCAATTAACATTCTGATTTACAGCCGGTTATCATGCTCCTCCGGCCAACTACCCCTCCTCTTCAATCATCCCTTCGAAATCCCCGGGCAATCGGTTTTTCCCGGTTAATTAAACGGCATACTTTTTGTATACTTTATAAATAAATTGAGGAAGAACTATGAAGATTGCCGTTTCATCAGTAGGACCCGACATCACCGCCCGGGTGGATTTGATGTCGAAGGAGCCCAAATACTGGATTATTTACGATTCATTTAACCACAGTTTTGAAGTGCTCGACGGTTACCAGCCGGCTTTATCCCCGTCTGATCACCGGATTAGCGTCGGTCACATAATCGAAGGCGCCGATTTCATTATCACCAGCCGCTCCGCCTCGGCGGATTATTTTAATGAGCTGCCCGCGGAAATAGGCTCGTCAGTCAATACCAGCCTGACCGTGAACGACGCTATCGAAAATCTGATAACGAGTATCGGCAGTTCGCTCAACGACAGCGACCATGACCTTTGAACTTTAACCGTTGTCGGGTCAAAACCCCGGGGAGATTGATTTATGTATGTTTTCGGACCGGTTCCATCACGAAGATTAGGGCGTTCGCTGGGCGTCAGCCCGATTCCGGTCAAAACCTGTTCTTACAACTGTACCTACTGTCAACTGGGAAGAACCACTCATTTTCAGACGAAGCGGGAAGATTTTTTCCCGAAAGAAGACATTCTCGCCGAAATAACCGGCCGGATCGCCCGCGTCAGCGCGGACTATATCACCATCGTAGGTGACGGGGAACCCACTCTTTACCGCTATCTGGGCTGGCTCATCCGCAATATCAAGGACAACACCAATCTGCCGGTGGCAGTCATAACCAACGGGTCGCTGCTTTACCGCAAAGACGTCCGTCAGGATCTGGAGCGCGCCGATGTCGTCATATCATCGTTGGACGCCGGTCGGCGAAGAACCATGCGCAGTATTAACCGCCCGCACAGAAGCCTTGAATTCAGCACCATCCTTAACGGTCAGGTCGCTTTCCGCAAGGAATTCTCGGGCCGCTTATGGATGGAAATCATGCTCGTCAAAGGCGTCAACGACAGCGAGGAGGAACTGCTCTCCCTCCGCGACGCCATGGATGCGATTGAACCCGATCGGGTATATCTGATGACACCCACCCGCCCCCCGGCCGAGAGCTGGGTGAAGCCACCCGACCCGGAAACAATAATCGAGGCTCAAAAGATTATCGGACGGGCGGTGTCGATTGTGGATATAGAAAGCGCCGGGTTCGACATCAACAACGCGGCCGACCCGAAAACAGTCCTGGCCGAAATCTGCTCCCGGCATCCCCTTCGCTACGAACAGGCACTCGAAATCGAGAAAACGCTTAAAGCCAAAGGGATTATCGAACAGATGTTAAAAAACGGCGACTTCATCGAGACGACCTACGGCGGCAACCGTTACCTGTTGCCGAAGCATTTTATCCGTAATCACAAATAACCTACCTTAAAAGCGGGGCTTACCTTAGATGGGGCCGCCTCGGGATACCT
>JBMOKZ010000070.1:0-3191 GCA_049324195.1 Candidatus Zixiibacteriota bacterium
CGTATCACCCGGCAGTATCTCAAGTATATCGAGATGATGCAGGTATTGAATCTCGAGATCGCCGGCGAGTTCATCCTGATGGCGGCTACCCTGATAAAAATAAAAACGCGCCTGCTTTTACCCCGCGACGAGGAGGATCCCGAAGAAATCGACCCGCGTGAGGAACTGATTCTGGCCTTGGTCGAATACAAGAAATACAAGGAAGCCGGGGAAATCCTGCGTGAGAAGGCGCTCATCGAGGAAAGTTTTTATATCCCGACGGCGCCGCTGGGTAAAATCGACAAGAAATATGACGAGCAGCCCGCGACCAGCCTGTTCGATTTACTTTCGGCCTTCATGGAGGTTATCTCCACCCGGCGGATCGAAACCATTCACGAAGTCAACCCCGAGGAGATTTCCATCGAAGACCGTATCGCCATCATCATGACCCTGCTGGGCGACAAGGACGGCGCGACCTTCCGCGAACTGTTTGCGGACATCCCCCGTAAAATCGTGGCGGTGGTGACGTTTCTCGCCCTTTTGGAACTGGCCCGCACCCGGCGGATTAAAATCAGGCAGGCCGTGCCTTTCGGTGAATTGCGCGTTTACCGCGGGGATAAATACACTCGTGATGTCCAGGCGATCGAACAGCTGGACACCGTCGACGACCATGAAGAAACTATGGAAGAACAAGTCAGCATATGATGAATAACGAATATGTCAGATCCACGGTCGAGGCCCTGATTCTCGCCTCGCCGGACCCGCTTCCGTCCAGAAAAATCGCCCAGGTCCTGGAGGATGTCAACAGTTCCGAGGTCGGCAAAGCCATCTCCGAACTCAATGAACGGTATTCCGAGCGCGGTTCCTCGTTTCGTATTCGGGAGCTGGCCGGGGGATACCAGATGTATATCCTGCCGGAGTATGTCGGTTATGTCGAGGAGCTTTTTACCCGGCGGCGGAAAATGCGGCTCACCCGGGCGGCTTTAGAAACAGTGGCGATTATCGCCTACCGGCAACCGGTGACCAAGGCGGAAATCGAGCATATTCGCGGCGTGGCTTCCGACGGCGTGCTGCACAATTTGCTCGAGAAGGGTATGGTGACAATCAAAGGCCGAGCCAACACCGTGGGGAAACCTCTTCAGTACGGCACGACCAGCGAGTTTTTGAAATTTTTCGGTCTTAAAGATATTACCGACCTGCCGAAGATGTCCGAAATCGAGGAATTGATATCATCCAGCGAGAGCCAGAACCAGACCGAGCTTAATCTCAAAGCCGGCAATCTGGCTTTGAAGCTTAATGTCGCCGACGGTATGTACACGCCCGAGGATAATGATCCCGACGACGATACCGATGACCGCCTGCTCGCCCGGTACGACGATACCGATTCGGACGAATTCAATGAGGACGACGACGACCTTTCCCGGGATGAGACGGTTTGCGAATCAGACAGGGAAAGCGCTGACGAGACGCAGGTCATTGTCGATATGGGTTCCACAGAAAGCTCCGAAAAATAGCATCCGGGAACGGACATTCTCAGCGCAGGAGCGATTCTTGATTCGCCTCAATAAATTTTTATCCATGTGCGGGGTCACCTCGCGGCGCGGCGCCGATTTGCTTATTGATGAGGGCCGGGTGTCGCTCAATGGCAAAGTGGTGACTCAAAAGGGAATGGTTATCGACGAGGACAAGGACAATGTCATGGTCGATGGTGTCGAAGTTGGCCTCGTTAAAGAAAAGTTTTACCTGGTTATGAACAAACCCCGCAATGTCATGACCACACTTCAGGACCCCTTTAAAAGGAAAACCGTCCAGCATCTTTTACGCAAATTTCCTTACCGGGTTTACCCGGTCGGGAGGCTTGATTTCGACACCTCCGGCGTATTGCTTTTGACCAACGACGGCGACCTGGCTTTCCGTCTGGCTCATCCCCGGTACCGGATCAAGAAAATATACGAGGCGCTGGTTGAAGGGCATTTCAAAGCCGAGTCCGCCGCGCTCATTGCCAAAGGCATCGAGTTGGACGACGGGTCGGTCGGTCGGGCCGAGGTAACTATTCTCGGGTTCGTGAAAACCATGACCCGGTTGCGCCTGGTTTTGACCGAGGGCCGCAAACGCGAGGTGCGACAGTTGTGCCAAAAGGTCAATCACCCCGTGGAGGAACTGACCCGAATCGAGTTTGCCGGGATTACCCTGAAAAACCTGAAAGCCGGGTCCTGGCGGGTTTTGACCATCCGGGAGGTCGAGCGGTTGCAGGAGCTGGTGGGGCTGAAAAAATGAAATCTCGGATGTAAAAAAAAGCCCGCCGGAGGCGGGCTTTTTTGTGATAGCTAAGAATCAATAGTCTTCGAGATTGCTCCACTCGGCGTCCGCGAGCCAGTGGTTGGGACGGTCGAGAAAACGAATCACGTTTTGCAGCGTGACCCAGTGTTTGTGTTCCTCGTCGGCGATGCGGTTGAGAAGGTGTTTTTGCGTTTTGCCGTCGCTTTCATCGGCTTTTTCCCGGTAGAATTCCTCGGATTTCTTCTCGATTTCCAAGGCTTCTTCCCAGATTTTCTTGGAATCCGGCGGGAAATTGAATGCTTTGTTTTCCGCTTTTAATTGCTCGAAGACATTTTTAAGCGTCGGGATGATTTTGGTCTGTTCGGCTTCTTTATATTCCGCCGTGTGGCCATCCTTCATCGCCTTAAAAATATTATAGTGTTTCAGTTCGTCGTCGGCCAGCTCCACGAGGATCTTCTTCAACCAGGGACTGTCGACATTTTTGGACTGTTCCAGGTAGAAAGTCCGGCCGTCGCTTTCCATTTTCATCGCGAATTCGAAAATATTCATTGTCTTCTCCTGACTTTATTTAAAAAAATTATTTCCGTTACGAATATGAATAACTAACATAATAACTATGTTGACCGGAGTCAATATGAAGGCGTCCTTTTTACGAACCCATCAGTATAAAGAACGCTGAAAAACAGCGGAGGTTCACGAAATAATGAAAATAAGCTTATGGAACCATCCATTTACTTGTGCGGCGGCGATATTTTAGTATTTTAAAGTCGATGAAACGCATCGTGTTTTTTTTGTGGGTGCTGCTGGAGGGGGTGGCAACTGTTCGGGCGGTGCCGGAGCCGTCGGCTCTACCGGAGCCGGTCGAAAAGCAACACTTTTTATTCTATTTTGACAATCCTGCCTATATTGATGAGGCTGACGGGATATTGAAC
>JBMOKZ010000071.1:0-3156 GCA_049324195.1 Candidatus Zixiibacteriota bacterium
ATTTTTTGTATATTTCGATAGTGTACTTGTTGACGATTTTCTCCTGGGTGACTATCTGCTGCTGGTTGCGCTCAATGCGCCGTTGCAGCTCCCCGGCGTCGGTTTTGACCATTAGCAGCGCGGCGTTGTCGGACATTTTTTCGGGAATTTTAAAATTAAAACTGTCGGCGAAAAGATAGGTGAACTGAGTTTCGAGAATATTGCCGATACGGGTGCGGCTGTTATCAACCGCCGCGAAAGCCCGGTTAACATTGTTCTGGAGCTGATTGATGGGCATCTCCCGGTCGGTGGAATATTCACTGTCGGTGCGCACCAGTTCCGAACCGACCCCGAGGATATTGATGACCTGGTTTTCAAAGTGAAGTTTCTGGTAATTTTCCGGCTCTTTCATGTCAATGGTATGTAACTCGCCGTTGTAAAGAACGAACTGGATATTCCGGCCGCCGTCGATAGTTTTCAAATAGCCGTGCTCGGCAATGATGACCCGGGTTTTGGAGGCGTTGCGGGTGTCGGTTATGGACACCCCCTCGACTTCGGAGGTCGCGTGGTTGATTTTATCGATTAGAATCAGGTAGCCGGGTATGTCGGTTATGAAAATGCCTGATTTGAACATGATCGTCGGCCGCATGGCCGAGATATTGCCCCACAACAGCCGGGCTTTTTTGTTCAGCTCGGGCAGGACCTTGTCGTTGAACTCGACCATACCGTAACTGATTATCGAGCCGACCAGAAGCAGCGGGAGGATTATCTGAAACAGGTGGATGCCTGAGGCCTTGATGGCTGTAATCTCAAAATCGCCGCTGAGCCGCCCGAACGCCATCAGCGTGGCTACCAGAATCGACATGGGAATCGACAGCGCCAGCATCCAGGCCAGATTCAACCCGATCAACTCCAGCACCACCCATATCGAGAGGTCCTTGTCGATGACATGGTCGATAATCCGCGGAACATAGTCGATAATCAGCAGGAAAGTGATAATAAGAAACGAGAAAATGAACGGCGCGATATGCTCCTTGATGATATAAAACTGAATTTTCTTCATAATCGTTTGTAATATATACAGTTTATACCCGGCCGGGCAACTTCAATATTAATAAAAAAATCAGGACTTTTTTACGGTCATCCCTCGACTCCGCTCGGGATGACAGGGGGGAGAACTCGGAATGACGGAGGGGTGTCCCACGGCTTTAGCCGTGGGTTCGATAAAGAAGTAGATTAGTTTTCCCACCTCTAAAGGGGCGTGTTGAAAAACCCCGGATTTTATTGTTAGTTTATTATTATGGGCGTTGTTTGATAGTAAAAGTAGGTCAGGAGCCCTGTGCTCCTGACTATTTTCTTGGCGCGTTATGGGAAACAAGCGGAACCGCTGAAGGGTCCCGCCCGATGACTGGCTGGTGGAAATCGAGGCCGACGCGGTGGCCGGGAAATCAGAACCCGATTACAGTCAGGGTCCACATCAGCGAAAGAGCCGTCCATTTCTTCTGGTCGTCGTCGATTTCCCATTTTTTACTGCTGTACATGAACTGAATCTCGGTCTGGAAATGGCGGGCGAATTCGTACCCGAACCCGGCGCAGAAGCCGATACCGGTTCGTGGGCTCCGGGGAAATGAGGAAACGTGCTCGGACTCGTACGGGTCGGCGGTCACCGAGGGTCCGATAGCGGCATCGAAAAACCACGACGGCATCCTCGGCCGTACATAATACATTATCCCGATTCCGCTGGTGAGGTGCTGGTCAGTTAACAGGGCGATAAAAGGCAGGACCACGGGTGTGACCAGCGCCAGCGCGAACCCCTGACCCTCCTTGAAATCAATCTTGTCGAACCAGGTATTGTAATGCTCGCCGATTTTCGAGCCATAAACCGAGGACCGGTGCGAGGCGTAGAGAATAAACCGGTCGTCGAAACAGTAACCGATCTTATAGATGAAAGCGACCGTACCCTTGGTGATATCGCCGGTCATCCCGTAATTCTCCGAGGTGATGCGGGTAAAACCGGGGCCGACCGTGAAACTGGCGATAGGCCCCCGGCGGACATGGTCGAAGGGGTTTCTGGTCATCCGGGCCTCGACGGTGTAAGCGAGGCAGATGATTGATAAAAAGATAATCAGTATAGCTGAATATAATTTTCGCATGACAAATCCTTTATATTCAGATGGTGTCTGTTTTTTATGAGGATCTGACAGATGTCGGCTGGTAAGGTGTAATTCCCCAGATCGGTAGAGATATTTTTAATAAGCTAAGAAAGACCCACATACCTGTCAAGGATTTTAAAGGCTTAGATAATAATTCCTTTGGGTCAGTCAGACAAATTCGTGGTACAACCTGATAAAAATAATTATTTGATAAAAATACCCCTTTTCATTATATATCTTCCATGCAAACCAAAAAAATCAGAGAGTTTGTGATCGGCGACCGGGTAGATGCCTTCTTCGCCGTCCGCAAGAAAGTCGTCCGCGAATATACCCGGGGCCAGTTCGTCTCGCTGGAACTGGGCGATGCCACCGGCCGCATCAACGCCGTTCTGTGGGAGCCGGACCAGTTCGCGCTGGCCGAGCTCGACGACGGCATGGTGGTCAAAATCCGGGGGGTGGTCGGCGAATATCAGAACAAAAGCCAGTTGACGGTCGAGAAAATCCGCCTGGCGCTCGAAAACGAGTACACCCTCGAGGATATCCTGCCGCACTCGACCCAGTCGTACGAGGAACGCAAAGCCCGCCTGATGACGCTGACCGATAAAATCGAAAACAGTTACGTGCTTAGCCTGGTCAAATCCTTCTGGGAAGACGAAAAATTTCTCGACGATTACCTGAAAGCCGCGGCGGGGAAACTCTGGCACCATGCCTATATCGGCGGGTTGTCGGAGCATTCGGCCAATGTCGCCGAACTGGCGCTCAAAGTCGCCACCGGGTACGATTTTCTCGATAAGGATCTGTTGATTTTCGGCGGGCTGTTTCACGACGCCGGGAAAGTAGGTTCCTATTCCACTACCGGGAACATGATTGACTATACTGACGAGGGCCGGCTGGTGGGACATATTTCGCTGGTGGACCAGTGGACCTGCGCCCGGGCGGCCAAAATCGAGGCTTTCCCTGAAAAACTGCTCGTCAAGCTTCGCCATATGCTGCTCTCCCACCACGGCGAACTGCAGTACGCTTC
>JBMOKZ010000072.1:0-3150 GCA_049324195.1 Candidatus Zixiibacteriota bacterium
GGAAATGTGTATATTCTGGTAAATTGATGAAAATGTTAGAAGAATTAAATACTGATTCGAATTGGAGACTGCTAATAGGAAGAAAAAACCCAGACAAAAGACTAAGAGATGTTGAGTGGATTTTACGTATTATATCGTTCTATGAATATGAGGACAAATATGAAAAGCCTATGAAAGAATTCCTAAATCAGTATCTTAAAAAAGCCAGAAAACTACAAGATGAGAAACTGTCCGATAAAATTGAAAAAACCAGAAACATATTTTTAAATACTTGCGAATACATTCTCGATCAATTAGGTGAAAAGCCTTTCCAGGTTAAAGGTCGCTTCAATTATGCTGTATTAGATTCTGTTTTTTGCACTTGTATAAAGGCGATGGAAAGCTGTAAAAAAGATATAAAAAATAGATTTGAAAGACTTAAGGAAGATGATGAATTTCTTCAAAATGTAACTGCAAATACAAGTGATCAAATCGCCGTATCAAAAAGATTCGAAAAAGCACGAAAATATCTTTTATCCGTTTGAGCGTATTCATTATGCTTACTAGAATAAAAAATGCAATAGATGAGTGCAAAAAACATATAGCATCGGCTGCTATAAACGGAACCGTCATTGAATATTATTTAACACAATATTTACTCATTTTACTTTCTGCTGATATGCAACAGAGTATTTATGAATGTATAGAAATAAAAACTTCACAAATTAAGAATACTCCAATTGAAAATTATATTTTATCTACACGTAAAAACATTATACGTGAAGTGTCAATAAGTGGAGTAACCGGTTTCATTAAACATTTCGGTAATGAAGCAAGACAGAGATTTGATGATTTTATAAAAGATAAAGAAGAAATTATAACTAGATATGGTAATGCAATTACAGATAGGCATTTAATTGCTCATAATCATGATATAAAAATCACTTTCTCCGAAATCGAAAAAGCAGTAGAGGGTGCTGAAGTTCTCTTAACTGCTGTAACTATTGCTCTCTCTATAGATAAATAGCACAATCAGCAAAAGTAGGTCGGGTTCCGAGTGAAGTGAAACGGAATGAGAAACCCTACAAATGAATAATTGATGTTGGTGCACGAGGACGTACACCAACCACAAATAAATAGCAAACCTAGTGTCGGTTCCTGCTCGCCGAAGGCGAGTGTGAACTAACACTCCCCCGGGTTGTCAAAATTCCCCTCGTTCCAACGCTCTGCGTTGGAACGCCAGTCCTAAGGCTCCGCATCAGAAAGCTGGCGCAGAGCGCCCGAAAATTGCGTTCCCACGCGGAGCATGGGAACGAGGAGGAAAGTTACGGAGCCGTCAAGACGGGTGGCCAGCGTGTTTAGACGCAGGTTTTTATCGTATCCCCACCTCTAAAGAGGTGGAACACCCCACATAAATTCCCCGCACCATCAGAAATCCCTTCCTGGCGGTACCCCCATCCAAATCGCAGATTTTACGTGCAAGAAAATCCGCCTTGTATCACCATAATTTTATATTATATTAGTTAAGGACAGTGCTTTCTACGTCTTTGTACTAACGGGAATCAAAATCATAAAACATATCGAGGTCGCCATGTCCGCAAAATCCATATATCTACTTACTACTGTAATCATCTGTTTCTTCTCGAACACCGCCGGCCAGGTGCCGGTCGAACAAACCCCCTTCTGGAGCACCTCCGAGCTGGGACTGTATTCCACCGGGATGGTCTGGCGCGACGGCAACAACGACGGTTATATCGACGTCTTCTATTCCAACGGCAACGATATGGCGCTCGCCCGCAACACGGTGTATCTTTCACAGCACGGGGTGATGACGTCGTCGGCGTCCTGGTTTTCCAACAATTACGAGTACTCCGGCCATTGTGGGGTCGGTGATATCGACGATGACGGCCGGGCGGATTTTTTAGTCGCCAACTATCTCGGGGCGGGGCGGTTCGCCACCGGTAATTACGGCAATCTATACCTGAATAGCCTGGATTTCCTGAGCCTTACGCCCGACTGGTACAACGCCGACAGCATTTATTCTTTCTCCTGCGCGCTCGGTGACGCCGACGGCGACGGCGATCTCGATGCCGCGTTCGCCACCGGTGAGGGCTACAACAGCATCTACGAAAACGACTTGATTTTCTACAACGTCAACGGCGCCCTGAATCCTTCCCCCGGCTGGCAATCAGCCTACGGCACGGCGGCGCTCGATGTCGGCTGGGGCGACATCAATAACGACGGCTGGCTCGATTTGGCGTTCTGTTACTCCGATGGAGCACCGGCAACACTCTATTACAACAACGCCGGCGTTATCGAAACCGCGCCTTCCTGGCAGTCCAACTACAGCGACCCCTCGAACACGCTGATGTTCGGCGATATCAACGGCGATGGCTGGCTGGACTTGATTCTGGCCGACAATAATCAGCTCGGCGGCAGCGGCCGCTTCCGGGTGTATTTCAACGACGGCGCGGGAAATCTCGACCCCGAGTACGGATGGCAGTCCGGACAGGGCGGCTATGGTTCGGCGCTGGCTCTCTATGACTATGATAACGACGGCGACGACGATCTCGCCACCGGACGCTGGTTCAACCGCGTCACCGTCTATGAAAATACCGGAACAACTTTCACCACCTCCCCGGTCTGGGAATCGGGACCGAGCATGGTGGCCGAAGAATTGGCCTGGGTCGATATCGACGGCGACGGGATCGAACAGCGGCGGGATGTTTTCTACGCGACTGGCGGGAAAAAACTGTTCTACACCGCCCATCACCCGCTTCAGGCGATTGACTCGGTAATCGTTGACGGTTCAGCGCTGGCCGACGCAGATTTTTGTTACGACCTGTTTTACGGCTGGGTATCGATGGGAACCACTCCAGCTGACAGCGTCGAGATTTTTTATCAGTATTCTTTCAAGTGCGACCTGACGGTCGCTAACTGGGACACCTGCAATATGGCCTTCGCCAACACCAACCGTCCACTGGTTGATATGTATGCCGAACCCTTGGTGGGCTGGGCGCCGCTGACGGTGCAGTTTTACGACAGCACCGCTGGAGCCTCGGACTGGCTGTGGCGGTTCGACGAAACCGACAGTGCCACCATTCAAAACCCCGAACGGACCTATACCGAGGGCGGGATTTACGATATTTATCTCGAAAATACTCAGCCCGA
>JBMOKZ010000073.1:0-3131 GCA_049324195.1 Candidatus Zixiibacteriota bacterium
TGTTCGAAATTTTCTCCGGCCATGATCCGGTCGACCAGCGACTGCGCGGTATCGGGATCCGCGACCAGGATATGCGAAGCTCGAATTTTAAATTCCAGGTGGTTGTAATAATCCTTTACCTCAGTTTCGGAAACCTCCGCCCGGTCAACAATCCGGCGTTGATAGAGCACGTCCAGGAGAAAACGATCCCGGTTGGCCAGTACCACCCGTGAAATTTCCTCGAGCTTGTCAATGCCCTTTTCATAAGCGGCCTGAACCAGTAGCCGCTTGATAATCATCGAATCCAGGAGGTCTTTTTTGTCGTTGAACTCATCCTGAGCATTGGCATAAGTCCTGTGAATATTCTGATAATAATCGGTATATTCGTGAAGGGTGATATTGTAATCTCCGACTTTGGCCAGCAGCTTTTCATCGGAAGAGCCGCAACCGCTGAATATCCCCAGGGCGAATACCATTAGGAGCAAATGACAGAACAAATAACGTTTTTTCATCGACAAATATCCTCCAAAAGTAAGTTTCTACTTTTACCCGTTACAGACAACTTGGTTTAAATTATTTTATATAATTCACTTATATAATATATCCCGAAGGGTTTGCCAAGCTCTTTTATAAGATATAAAAACAAGGGATGTTATCTATTCGTAATCGGATTCGAGATAATCCTTGGTAGTGGTCTGGCGGCTCAGCCGCTGAGAAAGTTTTTTGGTGAATTCCAATGCCGAATTTTCCCCGTAAACCTTCAGCATATGGTTCATGGCGATAACCTCGGAAATAACGGTAATGTTCTTGCCGGGGGAAATGGGGATGTTCAGGAACGGTATTTCCACCCCCAGAATGGTCGTGAACCGGTCCTCGATCCCCAGTCGTTCGTAGTTTTCATCATCCGACCAGTAAGTCAGGTGCACCTCGACCTCCACCCGTTTTTGCAGTCGGATTGCGCGAATACCGAACAGTTCCTCGATATCGATAATCCCGACCCCGCGGACTTCCATGTGATGACCCAAAAGCTCCGAGCCGGAGCCGATAATCAAATCCGGAGCCACCCGTTTGATTTTGCAGACATCGTCGGCCACCAGCCGGTGACCCCGTTCAACCAGATCCAAAGCGACCTCGGATTTGCCGATACCCGATTTACCGGTGTACAGAAGCCCTACCCCGTAAACGTCGACCAGCGTCCCATGGACGTTGATCGAAGGCGCGAAAATGTTTTCCAGATAAGCGCCCAACCGATTGATAAGCTCGGCAGTCGTAAGCCGACTGGAGAACACCGGGGTGTCGAATTCATTGCCGATATTAATGAATTCAATGGGCGGCGAAATGCCCTTGGAAATGATAAGCATCGGGATATCGTGCTCGAAAAATCTTCGAAGGTTCACGGTCAGGTGTTTTTTGTCCAGCTGGCTGATATAAGCCATTTCGGTTTCGCCGATAACCTGGATGCGTTTGTTGGCGAAACGTTCGAAAAAACCGGTGAGAGCCAGGCCCGGGCGGTTGAGTTCTGCGCTGTGAATGGTTTTCTTGAGGCTGGATTCGCTGTTGTTCAGAAGCGTCAGCTCAAGGTCCTGTTTCCGGGACTCAAAGACCTTTTCTGCGGTTATATTGGCCATAACGGTAATAAAGCTAATTGTTTTAAAGCCAGCGGGCAACAATAAAAAAACCCCCCGATTTACGAGGGGCTACAAGAATATATTAGGGCAAATGTTAAAAATCAGTCCAGTTTCTTTCTGATATCCTTAAGTTCTTCCTTTAACTCCTGGAGTTCTTTTTGAAGCTCCTGCATCTCTTCTTCGTATTCATTGGAGTCAAAGTATAAATCGTCGGAATCGAAATCGTAAACATCCACTCCCTGCCGCAGTCCTTTGACCTTAGGTATCCGGATATTCATTTTCGGCAGGTCGGGGATATTCAAATTCCAGGTGCCGTATTGCTTGTTATCATCGTTTTCAGCGATTTCAACGTCGAAAGTCCTCTGACTCTTGTCGCGGAGCACGGTGATTTTCGCTATATCGCCAACATCCATACTGCGGATTATCTTTTGCACGTCCTGTGAATCCTCTACCGTCTCGCTGTCCACCTCGACAATGACATCCCCGGCTTTCAGACCCGCTTTTTCAGCGGGAGAATCCTTCTCGACCGAGTTAATCAGCACGCCCTTGTCCTCGCTGACCCCGAAAAATTCGGCCAGCTGATCGGACAAGTCGGTCAGGGTGACGCCGATATACGACGACTTGCCGTCATCCGAAAAGAAATAAAAACCATGGTTGCCCAGGTCGAAATCCTCGTCATCGTCCGAGGTCCAGACTTTGTAGTTTCTAGTTTTGCGTTCCCCGAGAACGATTTCGATGGTCTTTTCCTTGTTGTCGCCGGTCATCAGGGTGACGGATATTTTATCGCCCGGCTCGCTGTCCTGAATCATATTGATCAGGTCATCGGAATCTCGAATTTTCTTACCGTTGATTTCGACGATGATATCGTCTTCCTGCAGACCGGCCTCATCGGCGGGGGAGTCCTCGACCACCTCATTAATAATAGCGCCGTATTTTACCGGCAGGTCGAAAGCTTCGGTCAGGTCATCGTCAACTGTCTGGGTATAAACCCCCAGCCAGGCGACGTTATGGGTCGTTTTGGTTTTCGCCAGGCCGATACCGGCGGTCAGGCAGATTACCAGGCTGACCATCAAAAGACCTTTTAATACTTTTTTCATAAGCTACCCCTTTCTTACTTTTCCTGTTGTTGCTATTTACCTCCTTTTACGGGAGGGGAAAAATTTTGTTCCAGTATAAATTTTGGAGGTAACTACGCAGAATCCTGAGCCAATCCGAGGGGTATAAATACAAGGGTGAGTGTATGCAGTTTTGCCCGAAGGCGGGTATTACGACGCCGGACCTTCGGGAAAGGATACCTGACCACAGGGGTTATCGTGCCGTCAGGGCTCCGACCCTGACGGTCGCAGCCTTTTGTGGGCGGCACATGTCCACATGTGCCCCGGCATCCGCAGATGTGGACCTCAGCCGGGCACAAAATCCCTACCCATATTATCCGGTATAAAAAAATAGATTTACAATATTTGTCTTACAAGAGTAAATTGCTTATAGGATTGATAGCGTCTTGTCCGGCAGGAGATACTGTTG
>JBMOKZ010000074.1:0-3096 GCA_049324195.1 Candidatus Zixiibacteriota bacterium
AACGTCGCCCGTTACCTGGTGCAGGGTGTCGATGTCTGGTTGAACAATCCCCGCCGACCCCAGGAAGCCTCGGGAACCTCGGGCATGAAGGCTGCCGTTAACGGTGGATTGAACGTTTCCGTTCTCGACGGCTGGTGGGTTGAGGGTTACAACGAGGATACCGGCTTTAAAATCGGGAACGGCGAAGAGTACGAAAACGTCGACATTCAGGACAAGTTCGACGCCGAGGCTCTTTACAATGTCTTCGAACGGGAGGTCATCCCCGTTTTCTATGACCGCGACGACAACGACCTGCCGCTGGAATGGATCTATAAGATGAAAGCCAGTATCCAGATGGCCGGGAAACAATTTTCCACACACCGGATGCTGATGGATTATTCCAACGATTTTTATGTTCCCGCCATCAAAGCCAGCCTCAAGCTCAGTAACGACAATTTTAACCTGAACCGGCAACTGACAAGCTGGATAAACCGTATCAGCCAAAGCTGGGACAAGATTGCCATCCGCGATATCGATATTCCGGACCTTGGCCCGACCGTTTATGTCGGCCAGAAAATAAACGTGAAACTTCACGTTTTCCTCGGCGCCATCACTCCCGATGACGTGCGGGTTGAAATTGTGTCCGGAAGATTGAATTCACAGGAGCAACTTCTCAATTTCTCCCCGGCCAACGCTACCCTGGACGGCAGTCAACCACAGGAGGGTGTGTACACCTACAATGGTGAAATCGAATGCCGCCAATCCGGCCGGTTCGGCATCACCGCCCGTATCATTCCCAAAAACGAAAACCTCCTGCACACTTTCAAACCGAAACTAATAAGCTGGTGGTAATCAAATTCATCGCATAAAAAAGCCCGCATCGGCGGGCTTTTTTTAAGCGCATACTTATTAACGACGGGAGAAATCCCGGTCGAAACGATCGGTTTGACGAATCATATCAAACAGCTTTTCGGTCTGTTCGCCGGGCATCTCCTCGACCAGGTCAGCTGTCATCCGGGACAGTTCACGATATTCTATTTCCACGGCATATACGGTGCCTTTAAGTTTTTCGGCGAATTTGGCGGCGACTACGGCCAGCCGGAATTCGGGACGCTGTCGTTCTAGCGGGACAATCTTTTCCGCCTTGACCGTCCGGCTGACTTCGGTTACCTCGCTCTGGTCTTCGCTTTTCCAGCGCACCATGACCGTGGCCAGGTCGCCCCGGACACAGTGGCGGTTAAGAACGACCTCATAAAGAGCCGTGACTTCATGACCGGCGCCGATTTCCCCGCCTTCCTCGCGGTTGTCCCGAAATTTATTATCGGCGACATCGCGGTTTTCATACCCCATTAAACGATAGGCTTCGACCATTTCGGGGTCGAACTCGACCTGGATTTTTACATCGCGAGCCAGCACCTGGAAATTGCCGACGAAATTTTCGACAAACACCCGACGGGCTTCTTCGAAATCATTAATGTAAGCATATTTGCCGTTACCCTCAATCGCCAGCTGTTCCAGCAGAACATCGTTGTAGTTACCCATTCCAACCCCGAAAGCCGAGAGGGTGATGTTTCGTTCAGTGTATTTTTTAATACGGCGCATAATATCGTCAGCCGAAGTATTGCCGACATTGGCCACCCCGTCAGAGCACAGGACGAGACAGTTGTTGCGACCTTCGACAAACATCCGGTCAGCCATTTTATAACCCAGTTTGATACCAGCCTCGGCAAAGGTCGAGCCGCCGGGATAGAGGCGGTCAATCGCCCGGTAGATGATATTCTTACGGTCGCCGGTTACCGGCTCCAGTGTGACCCGGGCGTCGGAACCGTATGTCACCATGCCCACCCGGTCACGGGCGTTGAGCTGTTCGACCAGCAGGTGCAACGCCTGTTTCACCAGCTCCATGCGGTTGTCGTACCCCATCGAACCGGAGACGTCGATCACCAGTGTCAGATTCATCGGGCGGCGTTCCCGCCGTTCGATTTCCCGCCCCTTGATGCCGACTTTCAAAAATGTAACCTGCGGATTGAATGGCGAGGCGGCCGTTTCCGTGAAAATACGGAAACGCTGATGTTCGGGCGGCTTGTAACCATACTGGAAATGGTTGATGAATTCCTCGACCCGGACGGCGTCAGCCGGGGGTGTGAAACCCTCGGAGATGTATTTCCATGCGATGGTGAACGAGGCATCGTCAACGTCGGCCGCGAAAGTTGACAGGTTATCCCGGTTGGCCCGCACGAAACCGTTGGTGCCGTAATCCGTGAAGAACATATCAAAGGGCTCCTGAGGCAGTTCATAATAAGGAGTAGGATTTATTTTTGTGGCTGGAGCCTCTTTTTTGGGACGGGGCGTCAGATAATTCACATCAGGCGCGGTCGTCTGGCCCCCGGCTTTGTGTTTGGCCTGACTTCGTGCCGACCGGTCGGTTTCAAAGAATCCTTCCTCTTCGTACGAGTTGGAAACCTGCGGCAAAGTTATTTCCGACAGTTTATCTTTGATACCGAAATCGAGATTACCGATAATGTTTTTCGTCAGGGAAATCGTCAACTCGACTGTTTCCCCGGTTTTGACCTCGATACCGGCCCGGCGTTCGGTCTGGTAATCGCGGTGGCTGATGACCAGAGTATATTTCCCCGGTTTGATAACCTGAAAAACAAAATGACCGGCAAAGTCAGTAAATTCAATCCGGCCGGTACCATCCAGCGTAACCTCGGCGCCGATTACCGGCATCTGACTGTCAATATCAAGGACCCGGCCGGTAATACCGCTCGATTTTTCAGCCCGGACGGAAAATCCCAACGTTAACAGACAAAACAGCGCCATGACAAACAGCTTGCTTAGTTTCCGGGTTTTCATAGTCTTACTCCTTCTTAATGAATAAATCATTCTTTAGTTGTCCAGAATACCCCGACGGCGTTAAAAACTTCCCGAAAAACGAAACAATATACCGGATAATAAGTTATACTAAAACGCCAATAATATTAAAACCCGGATGGAGATATTAGGAATATGAAAATACAGATAACAGTTTCAACAACTTTTTCCGATTAAGCGCTTGACTCTTATAAAATTACCTTTATTTTCCCGGTTATAAAAAATAGTCTAATTAATAAAATA
>JBMOKZ010000075.1:0-3094 GCA_049324195.1 Candidatus Zixiibacteriota bacterium
AACGAATCGGCGAATCCTTGTGATTTCCAGTAGTCATTACTGTCGATAGTTTCAAGGACAAAAACCGTAACGACCAGAATGCTGACCAGGCAGACAAAAAGAAAACCGACAATCGCCGTCGGGATCAACATATAGACACCTTTAAAATGTCTTTTTTCTTTCGGGATTTTACGGATACGATAATAAAGGGGAATACCGACATAGCTGAACAAAAACCCCGCTGCCAGGCCGAAGGGGATGGAGATTATAATCCATAAGATTATTACAAAAAGGGGACCCATATATAATTCTGGCAGATTTCAATAACAAGTTGGCCGGGATTATTTTCCCTCGGCGGGCGGGTCAAGTTCGAAAGCACGGATTTCCTCGGCGTAAGCCTTCCCGACCGGCCAGGCGATTTCGACGACGAAAATTCCCCGAAGTTCCCCAACCTTGAAGCCGGTTGCCTTGTCGCTGGGATAATGTTTCCGGACGGCGTCGATAACTCCCGGCGACAGGGTTTGTAGACCGCCGTGGCAGTTGAGACAAATCGGCTGAGTGTAGATGGGTTTGTAATAATGATAGGTTTCAGCGCTGTCGGAATGGGTCCATTCGCCGAGATATTCTGGGGTGGTAAGAGTATCCTCGAACTTTTTCATAATTTCGATTTCCTTCAGGGTTGCCCGGTTGTCAAGGTTGCGGTATCGTTCGGCTACCCGGGCGATTTTGACGCCGTTAATGGAAAAAATCCGGGAGATTTTAGGAGCCTGATAACGGCAGATATCGATTGCCTTGACGGCGCCGCCCTGGCTCATGGCGCTCATCAGTTCCCCCTTGAGTTCCCGGGAAAAAATGGTGGTCAGTTTATCCGCCGCCTCGCGGCAGAGAAGGTCGTTTTCATTTTGCAGTGCCTGAGCTAGCCGGAGCTGTTCATCACTTTCGGACTGGTCTTTGTTGCCGCAACTGATTGAAATGATTCCGATAGTAAGCAAAATGAAAGTAATGATCCGCCTCATGTTTTCTGGCTCCTGTAAATGTTGATGTGTTGTTTCTCTATTATTACAAAGATTAGATGTTTCGGGCAAGTATTTAAACAGGTGGCCAAAAAAGGTATAAAAGGTGAAGAGAGCATTTTTGAAAGTGTTGTTGAGTTGGTGTTTAAGTGAAAACAATCACAAAAATTATTTAGCTCTTTATTATGTGAGCATGATGGAAATATAAATTATGTAATTGATATACAATTACTTAAATAAGCGCTTCAAGCTTTTTAAAATTATCTTATAACTGCTTCATTTTTCAAAAATATGGTAAAAATACAAAAAATCGATTGACATTGGTTCCGGTCTTCATATATTTTCGACTTAATATTTTAGGTAGGAAGGGCTATATGACCCTTTTACACGAACCTTCGGATAAAAAAAAAACTTAAAGCTGGCTTCGGCCGGTCTTTTAATGGCGATACCGACCATTTTTATAGTCGCGCCGATGATTGGGTTCGGGGTTGGGTACTGGGCTGATGAGAAACTCGGCTGGTCGCCTTATTTGACGGTTTTAGGGATAATATTAGGTTTTGGTGCTGCCGCCAAAGAAACGTATCAAATTATAAAAAAATATCAGGCCTTAGAAAAGAAAGACCAACAAGACGATGGGACTTGATTTTATTGACCGCACCTTGAAAACCTCAGCTGTCGTTCTTCTCATTTTCCTGCCTTTCGGCGTTTATTATTTCGGTGTTTTTCCGGCTCTGGCGATTATGTCGGGCGCCGTCTGGGGTCTGGTCAACCTGATTTTCCTGGCCCATCTCATCAGAACCGTTATTCGGTCCGATAAAATCGATATCAAAAGAGCTGTCGGCCTGGGCGTCATCAAGTTTCCGCTTTTGTATGCCTCGGGCTATTTCCTACTGACAATAAAAGAGTTTACCCCCCTTAATTTGATGATCGGCTTCTCGCTCTTTATCGCGGTGATGCTTTTGAAAGTGCTCGGGCGGGTCATTCTCGGTTTGGATAAAGATAACAAGACCAATAAAAATCTTCAGGGAGCCTTATGATTCTGGCGGGTTTGTATAATTTTCTATGCGTAGCCCCGAACTGGCTAGGTCCGCTTTTCATGGTAGCCAGCGGCGGTGAACACGGTGATGAGGAAGGCGGTCACGGTGGCGTGCCCCATCTGCCCAGCGCCATTTATTTCATCGAGAAATATATCGGCGGGCACGGTGTTCTCGAAGCCTGGGTAAACATCATTTTCGCCTTCGCGATCGCGCTGTTTTTCTGTGCGGTGGCCATTCGGGTTTACTCTAAGCGCCAGATGATTCCCGGCCCGCTCCAGAATCTTCTGGAGATGATGGTCGAGGGGATGTACAACTTTCTTTATTCGATTCTGGGGAAAGACGCCAAGAATTACACTCCGTTTCTGGGTACTCTCTTTTTCTACATTCTGGCTTTGAACTGGCTGGGGATGGTGCCGTTCGGTCACTCGCCCTCAACCAGTCTCAACATTACGGCCTCAATGGCCATTATCGTGTTTTTATACGTGCAGTATATCGGAATCCAGCGTCAGGGCTTTTTCGGCTACCTGTATCACATGGCGGGGAGCCCGGGCGATGTCGTGACCTGGTGCATGGTGCCGTTGATGTTCCCCCTGCACATTATCGGGGAGCTGGCCAAACCGCTCAGCCTGTCGTTGCGTCTATTCGGCAATATTACCGGCGAGGATGTTCTCATCGCCGTGTTTGTCGGGCTGGGGGTGGCGATCCTGTCGTTCTCGCCGGTGGGCATTCCCCTGCAGTTTCCATTCTATTTTCTGGGTTTGATACTGTCCTCGGTGCAGGCACTGGTGTTTGCCTTGTTGTCGACGATTTATATCCTGCTGATGCTTCCGCACGAAGAACATGCGACGGAGCATTGAGGAGATCGAGATAGAAAACAATTAATATTTATTCTTAGTCAACCTTTTTAGGAGGAAAAATGGAATACTTCGGTTCAATGTTAGGTCTGGCCGCCCCGCTCGGACTCGGGCTGGCTGCTGTTGGTTCCGCTTACGGTATCGGCCGTGCGGTGGGTTCGGCGATGGAAGCCATGGGTCGTCAGCCGGAAGCCGCAGGCAAGATTCAGAT
>JBMOKZ010000076.1:0-3081 GCA_049324195.1 Candidatus Zixiibacteriota bacterium
ATATCGGATTTTCCGAGGTCGAGGGTATCGGTAATTACATTTCCGACTTCGCCGTGATGGGCGAACGACTCTATATGGCAGCTCACGAAGCCGGCTTGTTCGTCTCGCTCGACAGCGGTGTTACGTGGGAAAATATCCTGCTCGATTCGCTGGCGGTCGATTCCCCGATCAATTTCGTGAACGGGCTTGATGTTACCGGAGACACCCTCTGGGTGGGGACCGATGACGGATTCGTTTCACTGGTAATGGACGGTGCGGGTACGATTGATTCGATATTTCACGCCCGGTTCGCGGAATCCGACTCGAGCTCGGCGCGAATTATCCGGCTGAAAGTCCAGCCGTACGGTCTGGGTACGACCGCAACCGACGATGATTCCACCGCCATCTGGACTATCCACCGGCCGATGACCATTTCCGGGAAGCCGTTTGTCGGTCGTTCCGTTAACGGCGGCGTGACCTGGGACCATTTCCAGGTCGAGTCGGTGGCGCTCGATGTCAATTTTATTCGCGATTCGGCCTTCGTGGTCGGCGAGGACGGAATTCGCATGACCGACGACGGGACCAACCCGACCAACATCTTGCGCGTTTACGATAAGGATATCGTTTATGACGATGTGGACAGCGTTTACCGCTACGCCGACAGTCTGAATAACGATACGATAACTTCTTTCTATATCGATAGCGATACCATGCTCTTTACGACCAGCCGGGGTCTAGCCCTGTCATTGGGCGGTTTCGCGGAAACCGGCGCCTTTAATATTTACCGGGGCAATATCGACAGCCTGGCCGAGGATTTCGTTATCAACCATACCGCCAACAACTCTCTCTTCCCGGTGATCGATACGACAATCGATGATTCGGTAGAACCGCCGGAAACGACCTACGTTCTGATAAACATCGATACCGGTATCACGGGTGATTTTATCCAGTCGATGGGTATTCAATATCTCGATGACGGACCGGCCCGCATCTGGGTCTCCGGCAATCGGACCGATACCGGTTTTGCCGGGCTGGCGGTCGGTCAATATGAGTTCGCCAATGGCGTCGACGCCTCGAACGGCTATGTCCAGCGCTGGCATGCCGTCAATTTCAAAAATTTCGCGTGGAATTTCGCTTTTTTGGGCGATACGGTTTTCGCCGCGACCAATGAAGGTCTTTTGTTGTATGAATACTCCGCTGAATTTCCCCGGGATTGGGATACGGTCGAATTTATAGACTCCCTGGGACGCCAGGTCCTCTCACCGGGAGCCTCGGTGTACGGCGTGGAGATTATTGACAGTTTCCTCTGGGTCGGCTCCGAGGACGGTACGGTCCGTATCAACCTCCACGATTTAAGTGACCAGAAACTGCATCGGGTGGTGGATTACAGCGACGAGGTCTATGCTTTCCCGGTCCCGTTCAGTCCATTGCGCGGTAACAGGGTGAGGTTCCATTTTAACGCCCCGGAAGCGACTTACGTGACGATCGAGGTGTATGATTTCGCCATGAATTTGGTCAGCACGCCGCTTGAACATGTGTGGGTGGAGGAGGGTCCGTACCCGCCCAGCGATTATCAGGGGGCCACCTGGGACGGGAGGAATGACCGCGGCGACATTGTAGCGGTTGGGGTTTATTACTTTAAAGTCGAATACTCCGGCGGCGATGTCCACTGGGGTAAGCTGGCCGTGATACCATGAGGAGATTTGCCATGTTTAAATATTTCTTAATTGTGATATTGATGTTGTTACTGATGGCGACCATGGTTGCGGCCGAGGGCGACGGTGGTTACGCCGGGTCGTTTTTGCAGGTGCCGATCGGTGCTCGCCCGACAGCCATGGGTGGCGCTTATCGGGCGGTTTCCGACGACGGCGCCGGCGTTCTTTTCAACCCGGCCGGTTTGGCTAACCTGCCCAAGAAACTGTTCGGGACCTCCTACCGTGCCATGCAATTGGATCGCAAAATGGGATATGTAACCGTTCTCTTCCCCGCCAAAAATCAGGCTACCATCGGGGCGCATTGGCTTTATGCCGGGTCCGGGTCGGTGGCCATGAGAGACGTGAACGGCCGGAAAATTGGTGAGGATTTCAGCCAGAATAACCATGCTTTTTCGGTCCTTTTCGCCAAACGGTTCGAAAGCTATTTAAGTGTCGGGGTTAAACTGAATTATTACCTGGCCACAATTCCGGAGGTCACCGCCAATTCCATCGGGATCGATTTAGGGTTTATGCTTTATGTGGACCAGTTGCTTGACCGGGAAAAACGCGAGGAATTGCCGGTTAAGGATATTCAGGTCGGCTTGACAGTAAAAAATTTGGGGATGAAGTATCCCTGGAACAGTGAGAAATTCAACCAGGTATATTCCAGCGATACCCGCGGTTATGAGCAGGATGACAAGGTGCCGATTGAAGTCGGTCTGGGAGCCGCGGCCAGATTCATAAAAAAGAAACTTTTGGTTGCGGTCGATGTTTTAAAGAACGAGGAACAATCGGCGGAGTTCCATTCCGGGGCGGAATATTTCCTCAAACCCGAATTCGCTCTGCGGGCAGGATTCGGGGATAAACGCTTCACGGTTGGAACCGGGTACGTTTTTAATATCGGCCGCCAGGCGCTGGCGATCGATTATGCCTTCTCGACCGATAAAGCCGACGAGGGTTCGGAACATATTTTTTCTTTTGACCTGTTGTTTTAAGAGGATTGTAGATGCGACTGAAAGTTTTTGTATCTTGTCTGACCGTGAGCGGGCTGATAGCTTCTACGCAATTAATGGCTCAGAGCGGCGATGGTTTGGCGTTGATGAAGGTTGAGGCCGGCGCCCGTCCCTCGGGCATGGGTGGCGCTTTCGTCGCTGTCGGCGGCGACCCTGTATCCGCCGCCTACAATCCGGCCGGAGTAACTGAAAACGATTTGTTTACGGTCTCGTTCGGACATGTGGAATACTGGGAAAATATCCGCTTCGAAACCGGTTACGTGACCGCCAAACTGTCCGACCGTTTCTTTTATCAAGGGGGGATTCGCTATGCTCAGGTTGACAATATCGAGGGGCGGTTTATCTCGACCCTCGACCCGCTCCAGATTACGGAGTTTGACGCTTAAGACGTTTCT
>JBMOKZ010000077.1:0-3053 GCA_049324195.1 Candidatus Zixiibacteriota bacterium
TATCGAGACAAAAACGACGGTTACTCGTTCGCCCGTGATGAACATGTCCGGGCCGATAACTCGGAAAATGATATTTATTTTTACGCCAAAGACGGTATCGACTATCTGGCTTCACCCAACCGGCTGGACGGTTTTTTAAAGTATAACAAGCTGACGGTGCTGCCGTACAAGGGTAATTTCCGTTTTGTAAGGGAAAAGATGAAAACCTACGGCGGCGAACCCTCCGATGACCGGGTTGCAGTCGAAAAGGGCAGCTGGGTTCTGGTAACAACCGATAAAAACACCTATGCTCTGATACAGGTCCTGGATTTCCGGGGCGAGGGAGAAAACAGAAAGATTAAGCTCTTTCTGGCTTATTGTCCCTTGTCGGGAGAAATGTTCTTTTAATTTATAATTGACAAATAATTTACCGATAAATTTTATTGTGTAGGGTTCACGGAGGAAAAAGATTCCTCGTCCTGTACAAATTTGCAATAAAACGAAAATGATCAAAAGGAGAGGATCATGGTTATCAGGAAAGTTTGTTATATCTTTTTACTGATGATATTTTTCGCCTGTGTTTCGCCGGCCGCGGCTCAGAGCAATACTTCGCTGGGGGAACTGACCAAATTGATGGATTCCGCTCGGGTTTACGAAGCCAATGTTTTCGCCCCGGACGTTTTTCTCAAGGCGGATAGAAAATATATACAGGCCAAAGAGGCTATGGAGAAGGGGAAAAAGCAGTCCTCGATTGACAGTTATGTGGCCGAAGCCCGCGAGTTGATAGAAAACGCTTTGAAAGCGACCGAGGTTTGCAAGCTGACTTTGCAAGATTATCTGCCCCCGCGCGACAAAGCCCGCGCCGCCCAGGCTCAGCTTCTGGTGCCGGAAATTTACGATAAGGCGGAACTGCAGTTTATCAAAGCCACCGGGTGTGTCGAAAGCGGCAATGTTAAAAACGGCCTGGCTATGGCGGATAAGGCCTCGCCGCTGTTCGCGACCGCCGAGATGGAAGCCATCCGCGTGGAGATTCTCGGTACCGCCGGCAAACTGATTGCCAAGGCGCTGGCCGACGGAGCCGAAAAATTCGCTCTGGCCACGCTCGATAAAGCCCGGTCGGCTTACAACAAGGCCGACGCTATCCTGGTCAACGACCGCTATGAACGCACCGAATCGGTCAAGGAAGCGGCGCTGGCGGAGTACGAGGCCCGGCACGCCTCCAATATTACCCAGAACGTCCGTTCCCTCGCCCGCAACGACCAGGCCTGGGAAAAACTGATGCTGGTCTATGAAATCCAGATGAACCGCGTAGCCAACGTTTTCGGCCTGGCGTACCTGCCGTTCGACAACGGCCCGCTCGAGGCTGCCGATACGCTTATTGTGCGGGTCGAGAACATGCAAAAAGAGAATGCCTCGCTCAACGGAACCATTGACAAGGTCGCCGCGCTCAACAAACAGACTATCGCCCGGCTGGCCTCGGAACAGGTCGAGGATGACCCGGTGGCGCTGGCAGAGTACCTGGATAATCTGGTGGATAACCTTCTCACCGAGAAGCGGGATCTGGCGGAAAAAGTGATGACCGAAAAGAAAAAGCTCGAGGAACTGGAAAAGACCCACGAAGAGATCGCCGCGGAACTGGACCTTCGCCAGGAAAGAGAAGAGAAATTCCGAAAAGCCAAGCAGATTCTGAATCCGTCCGAGGGCGAGGTTCTATTCAATTCCTCCAACGATATCGTTCTGCGTTTGACAGGGCTGTCGTTCGACGTCAATAAAAGCGATATCAAGGACGAACATATCCCGTTGCTTCAAAAAGCTATCGAGATTATCAAGATGTTCCCGGATTCGAAACTGATTATCGAGGGACACACCGACGACCAGGGCGATCCCTCGGCCAACACCCAGCTTTCGGACAAGCGGGCTTACGAGGTTTTGAAATATTTACGCCAGACGCTGTTGATTTCCTCGGATAATATCCGCTCGATCGGTTACGGTGCGGAAAAACCGGTAGCCTCGAACAAGACGCCCGAGGGCCGGGCCAAGAACCGCCGAATCGATATTATCATCATGCAGTAACGCCTACTTGAGCCAGTGCCTGAGCCAGGCGTACTGAACGTCGTAGACGTGGCGGAGGTTCTGCAGTTTGCCGACGCTGTGATTTTCATCGGGAAAATATAGAAGCTGCGAAGGAACGCCCATGCGCTGAAGGGCGGTGAACATCTGTAATCCCTCGCTTAAATCCACCCGGTAATCGTTCTGGCTGTGCACGACCAGAGTCGGCGTCTTGAAATTCGCGGCGTAGGTTACGGGCGAGGACCGGACGTATTCCTCGGTATTGCTCCAGGGCGTGCCGTTGAACTCCCATTCCGGGAACCACAGTTCCTCGGTCGAGCCGTAATCGCTGAGATGGTTGTACGTCCCGTCGACCGTCACCAGGCATTTGAACCGGTCAGTATGACCGCAGATCCAGTTGGTCATGAAACCGCCGTAAGAACGACCCATCGCCGCCAGGCGGGACGAGTCGATGGCCGGGTAATTCGCGATTAAATAATCGACTCCCAGCATCAAGTCCTCGTAATCCCCTTTGCCCCAGTTAGTGGAAACGTACTCTTTGAATTTCAACCCGTAGCCGACGCTTCCGTGCGGGTCGATCTGGGCGACAATATAACCCTGGGCCGCCGTCAATTGGGTGTTCCAGCCGTAATAATTGAAATCCCCCAGCCAGCACCATTGCGGACCGCCGTGAATTAACAACACCAGCGGGTATTTATTAGCCGGGTCAAAATCCGGGGGAAAGGTGAGAAAGCCATGTACGGAATCGCCGTTAAACCCGGCGAACCAGAATTCCTCGGCCGGTTTCATATCTAATTTTTGCATCAATGAATCGTTGAAATGAGTCAGCCGGGTCAGTTTTTTTTCTTTTATATCGTAGCGGTAAAGTTCGCAGGGTTGATGCGACAGCGACCGGGTAAAAAGCAGATAAGAACCGTCCGGAGAGATTATTAAATTTCCGAAAACCGCACTATCGAGTATGACGCTGTTTTCTCGACTCTCAATATCCAGCCGGAAAATTTTAG
>JBMOKZ010000078.1:0-3051 GCA_049324195.1 Candidatus Zixiibacteriota bacterium
GAGATTTATCTTGCGGGGATAGGGGATAAGCAATAGTTTGTCAGCGAGAGTGTTAATTAAAGGGGAAAAGCGATGAGTGTGGACAGTTTCAAGACGGGGGATATCAAGAATTTACTGCCTATCATCAAGAAGCGCCAATGGCTGATTATCCTGCCGTGGGTACTGGTTTCGGTTTTGGTGTTCGGGGGGACGTTTTTGATGACGCCGGAATATGAATCCTCGACCATTATCGCCATCGACCCCGAGGTCAAGCTTTCGACCGAGCTGCAGAATCTTTTGGGCATCAACCGGGGTTATCGGGGGATGGAGAGCCAGTACGACCAGCTGCGCAGTATTTACAACGAAATTATTTCGACCCGTTATATATCGCAGTTGTCGGAGCGGTTGCAGTTGGGCGAGGACCCGGTGTTGACGGAGACGGCGCGCCAGTTGGCGGCGGCCCAGCCCCATATCAGTGTCGAGCAGGCCAAGCTGGATCTGCTTCAGAGCAGTTTGATGGAGAAAGTCATCGTGACTTTTGCGGCGGGGGACCAGGTGCGCATCACGGCCCAGTCGGCCGACCCCGCCCGGGCTCGCGATATTGCCAATACGTTAGGGGAGATATTCATTTCCGAGAAGCTCAAGCAGGAGCTGTCGTCGATACGTTCCTCGCAGGATTTTTCGGACATTCAGCTGCAGCGCTATGAGAATCTTTTGGCCGAGAAGACGCGGGCGCGGACGGAGCTGGAGAAGGAATACCTGAAGATTCAGCTGGACGAGTCGGTGACCTCGGACTCGAACCGGACCGAGATATCTTCGGAGATTGACCGGACCAACAACACCATTGCCGACTATCAGGACCACGAGCGGGAGATATTAAGGCAGATTCAGGCGGTTTCGAACCTTTCGGTGAGCAACCTGAAACTGGACGATTCGCAGGCCAAGACTGATCTGGAAGCGGGTCTGAAACAGCAGTTGCGGTCGATCGGCGATTTGATGATCAAGTACACCTGGAGCGACCCGCAGATATTGAATTTCAAGGTTCGTCAGAACTCGCAGTTGAACGCTCTCGAGGCCGAGAACCGGAAGCTGGTGAGCGAGCAGTACGCCAATGTCGGGGACAGCGTGCAGACTTTGCTGGTGTCATTGTTCAATACTCGTTCGGAGCTGGACTATCTTTATTCGAAGGCTTCGTATCTGGAGGCGGCGTTAAACGAGCTGATGGACAAGATGAACATGATTCCGGAGTACCAGGCGCGGATGAGCCAGCTGGACAACGAGATTTTGACGACGACGGAGCTTCGGGACCGTTTCAAGCGTCAGCAGGAGAGTTCGTCGATATCGCAGGCGTTGTTGCAGGACATGTCGAGTTCGAAGTACAAGGTGGTGGAGGAGGCGAAACTGCCGCTGGCGCCTTTCAAGCCGAACCGGATGAGGATAATCCTGATGGGGGTCGTTTTGGGTCTGGTGGTGGGGGGTTCGGCGGCGGTGGTGGCGGAGCTGTTTGACACCTCGTTCAAGAAGGTGGCCGATGTTGAGACGGAGCTGGGCCTGAAGGTGATGGGGGTCATCCCCAAAATCGACTCCCTCAAATACTTCAAATAATGCCCCCGCAACTGCCCGATTCAATCTATAATCATCGAGTAAAGATTGACGTTGTATCCGATTTGTATTATACTGTCTTTTTCTGAGAAAGTGAAAACTTACCGATGACGAACACTACTGCCCTGACGGTAAAAAATACCCGGACGGCTCCGCTGATCCTGATCCTTCTGACCCTGGCACCGGCGGCGGCGGCTTTTTTTACCGGCAAAACTATCCTGGTGCTTGTTTGTCTGTGTCTACCCCTGGCTTTTTTTCTGCTGGCTACCCCAAGGCTGAGTTTTTATCTCTTTCTTTTGTCGATATCCTTATATCTGCCCTACCATCTGACCGGGTTCGCCATCCATCCGTTTGACATAGCTTTCGGACTGCTCTACCTTTCGATAATTATCGATTTTTTTATCAACACCCGGACCGAGATAAGAAAGACCGGTCTGGATGCGGCTTTCGTATTCCTGATTATCGCCACTTTTATCTCGGCGGCATTCGCTTATAATTTCAACCATTCGCTGGTACCCTCGATAAGAATAATTATTATCTACCTGGCTTTTCGAGCGGTTTTCAAAATGTCGCTGGAATTGACCGTTCGTAAAGTAATCCTGTTTTATATTTACAACGTCTTTATGCTGTCGCTCATCAACTGCGTTATTTTCGTCATGATTGGCGGTAAGGCACGGGTTTTCGGTCCGTCATGGCTGGCGTTCGAGATTTATTCTATTACGGGGCTGCCGATGGCGCTTTGTTTTTTCATCTGGGCGCGGGATAAAGCCGAACGTTTGAAATTCGGATTTATCAGCCTGACAATTATCGCCGCCCTGCTGGCCCTGCAGTCGCGCGGGTCGCTGGTGGCTACCGCAATAACCATCCCCATCCTGCTGATGCTGGCTTATTATAAAACAAAAAAGGAAAAGACCCATAAATCATCGCACAACCTGAAGCGGATAGTTTTGATTGCCGCCGCGGCAGCGATTGTGGTTTTATTCTTTAATGAAACCCTGCTGGTGGGCTTTTTTGACCGGGTCAGGGAAATGCTGGAGTCTCTGACCAGACCCAAGGGAACTATCGCTTTGCGGCTGGTGCTCTGGGAAGCAGCCATCAAGGGTTTTTTCACCAGCCCTTTGGTGGGCATTGGCATCGGCAATTATGTCTATATCGACCAGCTGGTGCCGGAAATAAAAACCGCCCCGGTCTGGTATTATATCCGGGGGATGTCGGCTCACAACGTTATCCTGCAATATCTATGTGAAACCGGAGTTTCAGGTACTTTGGCGTTGCTTGTCGTAACCTGGCTAAATCTTAAATATGCCTGGCGGAATTTCAAACTGAAAATGACCCCGGAAAATACCCAAATTTCCGCTGCCTTGTTTATTGTTATTATTGTTTTCTGCCATTCGATTTTATATATGCGGGCCTGGACCTGGGGACAAGAGGGGTATTTAATGACCATCATATTCGGCCTAAACGCCGCCT
>JBMOKZ010000079.1:0-3039 GCA_049324195.1 Candidatus Zixiibacteriota bacterium
GAGTACAAATATTTTTATTAATGTTGAGTAATTCGAAATGGTCATCGACGGGTGGTATGTCAACGCCGCGGGAGAGAATTAAATGAATTATCGTATTGTTTATGAATGTTTTTTAATCATCGCTTCGATGGTGTTCTTTAATATTTGCAGTTGTTCAAAAAACTCGACGGGCGATGTCGTCGAGGACGACGGTATCGCTCCGGCAATCGTCACCGATTTGGCGGTAAGCACCTTTACGGATAATTCGGTAACATTGACCTGGACAGCTTCGGGTGACGATTCGACCGCGGGCACGGCTTGTGAATACGACCTGCGTGTTTCCGCCGAGACGATTCACTGGGGGAATTTCGATTCCGCCTTCCGGGTGCCCGACATCCCGGCCCCGAAACCCTCGGGTCAAAACGAACAGTTTACGCTTTCGGGCTTGACCACCGACAGCACTTATCATTTCGCTCTTATCGTTCTCGACGAGGAAGGCAATTACGACGGAGTCTCGAACTGCGTCAGCGCCACCTGCTTCAACGATTTCGTAGTGGATATTCCCGATGTCGAACTGCTGGCGGCGATTCGTCTGCAGTTGAACAAGCCGACCGGCGATATTCTCAAGTCGGACCTTTACGGCATGGATGACCTGCTGGCCGAGGACGGCGCCATTGCCAATCTCACCGGTCTGGAATATTGCGCCAACCTGGTGATTTTGAGCTTAATTAACAACTCGGTCAGCGACCTGACGCCGCTGACCAATCTCGATAAGCTCGTTCAGTTAAATCTCGGGAACAACGAAATAACGGATATAACCCCGCTTGCCTGCCTGACCGACCTGACCATGCTGTACTTAAAAATGAACGATATTGCCGACCTGACGCCTCTGGCCGGACTCACCGCTCTCACGTTTATGGACCTGCAGGAAAACCAGGTGGTCGACGTATCCCCGCTCTCCGGTTTATCCGGGTTAACCAGCGTGAATTTGTCCTATAATTGTATCCGGGATATCAACCCGCTGGTGAACAATATGGGATTTGGTGCCGGCGACCATGTGGTTCTGAACCAGAATCCTCTCGACCATGAATCGATCATGACCCATATCGCCGCCCTGAGAGCCCGCGGGGTGGATGTGTTCTGGGTGGACAACCTGACGCCGCCTGCGATTGTCGACGACCTGGAGGCGCATGCGGCCGACGACAGTTCGGTCGTGTTGAGCTGGACGTCGACCGGGGAAGATTGCGATGTGGGTTTCGCTTACCGGTACGAGATTAGATATTCGACGATGCGAAGCGACCTGGAAAACTGGAGCGGCGGTCAGACGGTCACGGCGCCGCCCGATCCGGATACGGCCGGAACCGTGCAGACGGCGACGGTGTCCGGTCTCGAAAAGGACACGGCGTATTATTTCGCGCTGCGGGTGCAGGACAACTCCGAAAACTGGTCGGGTACTTCGAATATCGTCATGGCGCGACCGTACACGGACGAGACGGTGACGTTCTCCGACGCCGCACTTGAAGTCGTCATCCGAAATGCCCTTTTGAAGCCCTCGGGCGATATCTACAGGTCGGACCTCGGGGAGCTGGAGGTGCTGACGGCTAATTCGTCGGGCGTCAGCAATCTCACCGGTCTGGAGTATTGCGTGAACCTGAGACAACTTTATCTGGCGGACAACAGCATCAGCGATGTCGGCCCGCTGGCGGAACTGTTGAATTTGTACGAACTCAATATCCAGGGGAACGACATTACCGATATTGCGCCGCTCGGTGCGCTGGTCAATCTGATAATATTGCAGTTGGGCAACAATACCGTCGGCGATATCGGCGCCCTGACAACTCTGACTAATCTCTGGTTACTGTCCATGGATTTTGCCGGCCTCAGCAGTATCCAGCCGCTGGAGAATATGACTTCTTTGGAGTACCTCTTTTTCTCCGGAAACAGCGTTACAGATATATCTTCGTTGAGTGCGTGTACCTCATTGAAATATTTATATGCCGATTATAATGCGATTGTGGATATCACCGTATTAAGCAACCTGTCCGCACTGAACATGGTGTCGTTAAAATATAATGATATTGAAGATGTGAGTCCGCTGGTCGCTAACGAGGATTTTGCCGACGGCGACCAGGTGATGCTTGAAAATAATCCGCTGTCAACGGAGTCTATCACGGTCCATATTCCGGCTTTACGGGCAAGGGCTGTCACTGTTTCGTATTAAAGGTAAGATTTTGTCGCATAGTTGATTTTGATTTATCATATATTAGTCTCCGGTAATATATTGTACAGCAATAATTTATAAGTGTATCAAAATTTCTGGCTGCTCGCCCGTCCCTTTTATAACATTAAGTCATTGTATGGCAATAAGTTTAAGATTTTTTGCCTCTCCGGGAATTGTTCCGCACCACCTATGTCTATATTTATCATTGACTTACGTTGAAAACCCCATGATTTTTATAATCTTCTGGTGATAAAAAAAAATTATAAAATTTGAAACAAATTAATTGACAAGAGTGTTAAATTTGACGATAATGTCAAAAATGACGGAATTGTCAAATAGGTATATAAGTGATTGCCAGATCGACAGATTTAACCGACGGTTTACCGTCCCGACAGCAGCGGCGCTACAATAAAACGAGACATAAACTTTTGTCGGCCGCACGGGAAGTTTTTGCGGAAAAGGGTCTCGCAGCCTCGATAGATGAAATCAGCGCACGGGCCGATGTCGCACGCGGCAGCTTTTATTACCATTTTAAAAGTAAGGAACGGTTAATAAGAGACATAGTCGGTGATTTGCTTTCGGAATTGACGGAGCGTATGAATGCGGACTGTGAAGGTAGAGAAGGACTTGAATCGGTACTGGATGGAATTATTCAGGCGCATATCAGTTTTTTCTCGAATCGCTGGCAGGATTTCGTGCTTTACTCTCAGGGGCGTGCCGATTTGACGCTGGAAGAATCCTATGACGGTCTGGAGAAACCGTTTTTGAAATATGCCAAGAGCATAGAAAAACTGATTGACGCGAGCATCGCCGATCCGATTTCGGATATGCGTCTCAAC
>JBMOKZ010000080.1:0-22668 GCA_049324195.1 Candidatus Zixiibacteriota bacterium
TGGCCAATGCCTACATCGGCGTTAGATTTGGAATGACAGTATCAGCCTCGATTCCCGCGGCGGTTCTTTCTATGGCTGTTTTACGCCTGCTTTTCAAGAAAAAGAAGGCGACCGTTTTGGAAAACAACATTGTCCAGACAATCGGCTCGGCTGGAGAATCCCTGGCTGCAGGTGTTATCTTTACTATCCCGGCTTTCTTTATCTGGTCAGCTAATCAGCAGTTGGTCGCCCAGGGATATTATCACGATATCAGCAAAATGCAGATTTTCTGGCTGTCCATTTTAGGCGGCGCATTGGGTATTTTGCTGATGATTCCCCTGCGGCGTTATCTGGTCGATAAAGAACATGGAAAACTGAAATTCCCCGAAGGTACGGCGTGTGCGGAGATTATTGTCGCGGGCGACGAGGGTGGCGGGAAAGCCAAGCTGGTCTTTTCCGGTATCGGGCTCGGAGCGCTCTTTAAAATAGGCTATGATATGCTTCGCATCTGGCCGCAGACCCCGGAACACAATTTTAAGGGTTTCCTTAAGGGTGGCACGATCGGTATGGACGCCACCCCGGTGCTTCTTGGGGTAGGCTATATTATCGGGCCACAGATTGCCGCTCTGATGCTCAGCGGGGCGGTTCTGGGTTATCTCGGGATCGGCCCCCTGCTCTCTTTCATAGGTGACCAGATACCGGGCACGATTATCATGCCGGGCACTATCCCTCTCAACGAAATGGACCCCAGCCAGCTGCGCAACGCCTATATAAAATATCTCGGAGTCGGCGCGGTGGCGGTCGGCGGCTTCATCTCGCTGATTAAATCTCTTCCGGTTATCATCTCCTCGTTCAGCCAGGGTTTTAAAGAGTTGCTCGGGCACAACAAAAATATAGCTGAATTAAATCGCACCGACCGAGATCTTCCTATGAAATGGGTGATGTTAGGGGTGCTCATCGTCGTTGTCGCTATCTGGATGTTGCCCGGCACCAGTCTCGGTTTTCTTGGCTCGGCTATCGCCGTTTTGTTCGGCTTTTTCTTCGTGGTGGTAGCCGCCCGGATTGTCGGAATTGTCGGTTCATCATCGTCGCCGGTTTCGGGCATGACCATCGCCACCCTGTTGGCTACCTGTACGATTTTGCTTTACTTCGGAGTCGAGGGCACCGGCGGGATGGTCACCGCGATGTCGGTTGGTTCAATTGTCTGTATCGCCGTTTGCTTGTCAGGTGATATCGCCCAGGATCTCAAGACCGGTTATTTGCTGGGGGCCACTCCCTGGAAACAGCAGGTGACCGAATTTATAGGGCTGGCTGTCCCCGCCCTGGCAATGGGATTCACCCTGTATTATCTTAACGAGGTGTTCGGGTTTGTCGAAGGCGCTACCGACCGGGAACCGCTGTTAGCCCCGCAAGCCAACGTCATGGCCGTGGTGGTCCAGGGCATCATGAACGCCAACCTGCCCTGGTTGCCGATTATCGTCGGCGGGATGATTGCCGTGGCCGTAGAACTGCTTGGGATATCCTCGCTCCCGTTCGCGATCGGCCTGTACCTGCCGCTGTCGCTGTCCACCCCGATAATGACCGGAGGGCTTGTGGCGTTCGCGGTCAAGAAATATTTCAAAAACAAGGAACAGTTCAGCCGACAGAACCTGAGGGGTATCCTCTTCGCCTCGGGGCTGGTCGCGGGCGATGGTGTCATCGGCGTGGTGGTAGCGTTTATGATCGGGCTATGGGGATCTTATGCGAAGTTTTACGATGCTCATACATCCATGCTCGGCAGTCTAACCGGAGCCTTCGGTCCCTGGCTGGCGCTTCTAGTCTTCGCCCTGCTGACCGCTATTTTGGCTTATTTGTCTTTCAAAAAAGGTAAACAGGCTTAAAAACAATATCATATAAACGTTAAAGGCAGCCCGTTTGAGCTGCCTTTATTATTTTATAAGACGTCGTCCTTCAATACTTCTTGCGGCGCTCAATCAGGTAGTTGGAGCCGGTGCGCTGTTTGGTGGCTTTCTTCAAGTCAGCCAGCATTCGCGACATCTCACCCACATGAGAGAATTTTCCGTTGTCGTTAATTATCACCGCGATCGACAGCGTCAGGATAGGATAGTTCTCAATGGTCCCTCTGCGGTTGGCGGTGGTGATATAACCCCGTTCACGGTCTTCCGGTTCGTACCGGTAAAGTATGAGTGAGTCAAAAGATTTGATTATCCAGTTGCAGATTATATCAACCTGATCGCGGGGGATGACGAACATAAAATCGTCTCCGGCGATATGGCCAACGAATCCCTCGCGACAGACATCAAACACCACGTCTTTGATAATTTTCCCGGTCATCTTGATAATTTTATCGCCATAACTGTAACCATAATAATCATTATAAGCCTTGAAATTGTCCAAATCGGCATAGCAGACGGCGAACTCCGCCCCCATGCTGATCTGTCGCTCGATTTCCTGTTCGATCATGACCGGCCCCGGAAGATGCGTCGAGGGATTGACCGAGAGGTCCCGATGGCTGCGGTCGATTACCCGCCGGATGCGGACTTCGACCAGTTTTTCCAGCCATTCGCCGTATATAAAATCTTCGGCGCCGTTCTCATAGGCGGCGATAACGACATTGCTGCTTGGCTCGGGATGATACAGAATTACGGGAATAATCGAGAGAAAGACGTTTTGCTTGATAGCCTGAAGCATCTGGATTTCGTTATAAAAATCCGACTTCCCACCCATCATGATGATATTAATCGGATAGCGCAGGCAAATTGTGACCAGATTTTCGAAATTGCTGAAATAATGGAAAGAAACCTCGTCCCCGGAGAAGAACTTGTGCAAATGGAAATCCAGGTTCACTTCTGATTGCATCAGAGCAAAGTGATGGGTCTTTTTAGGGGCGTTATCGGCTTTTTGGATTTCGACCCAGCTCTCGAGGATGGTATTTTTTGTGTTCGGCAATAATATAATCCCGGTCAATTTTGGTGTAAATCTCCGTAGTACTTATATCGGCATGACCGAGCATTTCTTGCACCATTCTCAGATCTGCTCCTCCCTCAATGAGATGCGTGGCAAAGGAGTGACGAAAAGTATGGGGGGTAACTTTTTTGACAATTCCCGCCTGCATTACCAGTTTTTTTATTATTTTCCATAACCCAACGCGAGAAAATATTTTCCCGTACCTGTTAAGAAATACGAACTCACTTTCAGCACCCGAACCAGACTCTTTTCTCGTTATCAGATAATCAGTTACGGCCTTACCGGCAAAGTCGCCCAGCGGTACCAGCCGTTGCTTGTTTCCTTTGCCCAAAATCCGCAAAAAACCAGCCTCGAATTCAATGTCGGCTATTTTCAAATTGATAAGCTCTGAAAGTCTCAATCCACTGCCGTATAGCAGTTCAATTACAGCCCGGTTGCGGGTGGAATCGTTGTCCTCGGGCTTGATTGTCTCAATAATTCTTTTTATTTCTTCCGGTGACAGATAATCCGGGTGATACCGCGCAATTTTCGGGGCGCTGTAAGCCAACGCCGGGTTTTCTTTGATTTGCCCGTTATCCTTGAGATAGCCGAAAAAGCGTTTAAGGGAGGATATCTTACGCGCCAGAGTCGAGGGCCGCTGGCCTTTCCAATTCAGCGAAGAAAAGTACTCGTTGATATTCAAAGCAGTAACTTTCAACGGGTCCCGACAGCTACTCTGCTCGGCAAACTCGTTTAAATCCGAGGCATAAGCCTTGATGCTGTTTACCGCCAACCCCCGCTCGAGTTTTAAATACTGCAGGAAATCATCAAAAAAAACCTTGAACACTTTTTCCATCTCATACTCCGTGCGCTGCCGCGATTACCGCCGGAACCCGGTATCCTGCTTCGGTTAAAACCCGCCGAGCCTCAAAAACCGTCGCGCCGCTGGTGACGACATCATCGACCAGAATCAGCCGGGGCGGTTTGTCGTCATTGTTCGAGTTGTCTTTTATCACCGAAAATACGCCGGTGATGTTTTTACGCCGCTGGTACTCGTTCAAGCGGGACTGGGATCTTCGCTTCTCCCGTCGGACAATAATTTCGCTGTCAATATCGACATCCAGCCTCCGACCGAGTGCCTCCGCCAAGAGGGCTGACTGATTGTAACCGCGGGCATATTCCCGAGTTGGATACAACGGTACTGGAACCAGCCGGTCGGCGCCGTGAGCTTTAATTCTCTCTCCGAATTGACCGGCCAGGGCTTCGGCAAATGTTTCCGCCGGAGTGGCAATACCCTTAAACTTGAACTGGTGGATAACCGCCTTGAGGGGGTCGATATAATTTCCCCAGGCAAAAAGCACGAATGATTCTTCCCCACAGCGATGACAGCAATGCCCCGAGGTGATTTCCATCCGGCAGTTGAGACAAAACGGCCGGTCGTAGCGCTCGACGGCGTCGAGGCACCGTTCGCAAATATCACTGACCGACTCGTTGAACTCTCCGCAGCCCAGACAGAGCGGCGGGTACATAAAATCGAGTACGGCCTTGACCCACGGATTACGGTTGAGAGCCTGCATCTTCACACCTGAATAAAAGATAATAAAAACAAGTGATTCAAGAAAAATATGAGATTTTTTTGACCAGCCGTCTAAGGCTATAGAATATTATTAAACAAGAAAGCACGACCGCCGAGAAGATAGCCACCCCTCCCTGTTCGGATTCAAGCTCGGCAAGTCGGTAACCCGCAGTATAATCGAAAATATCATAAACTTTATCAACGGCAATACCACAGATAAGTGAGACCATAACGATGATTGCGATGTAACGAAAAGTGGCGCCAAGACCGAGAATTTTTTTCAGAACCACGAGCGAGGCAATATTGGTCGCCGGACCGACCATCAAAAATACCAGAATCGCTCCCGGAGAAAACCCGCCGGCCAGCAATACTGCAGCCAGGGGTGTTGACGAGGTGGCACAGATATACAACGGCAGGCCGATAATAACCGCTCCCGGATATCCCAACCAACCGGTCTTGAGGATATCCGGTAAAGTTATCATGTCAGTTCCCAAAAACACCCCGACCAGTCCAGCCAGGATGAAACCGAAAAACAGGTATGGGGCCAAATCCTCGAGCATAACCGTAAACGCATACCTGACTCCGGCATACAGTCTGGTAAAAAACGGACGGCTGGCATCCATCCGATGTGATTTTTCACAACCACCGGGGTTATCACAGCAAGCTTCATTTACCGAAACAACCGTAAATGATGATTCTTTTTTTTCAAAAAATGTTTCACTCAGGCCGACCGAGATAGCGGTCAGGAAAGCCGTCACGGGGCGGACTACGGTCAGAATCGGGTCGGTCAGGGTATAAGTCAACAAAACCGAATCAACTCCGGATTCCGGGGTAGCTACAAGAAAAGACATGACGCCGCTTTTTGAAGCTCCGCCTTCTCTAAGCTGACGGGCTACCGGTAACACCGAGCAGGAACATAACGGCAGGGGAATTCCTACAAGGGCAGCCTTGAGTACGCCTTTCAATCCCGGTTGACTGAGATGACGAACGATATTTTTTTCGTTCATCAACAGGTGTAACAACCCCGCCAGGAAAAGTCCGATGATAAATAAAAAAGCCGAATCAATCAGCATCACCCAGATAGAATCGGCCCAAATTTCAAAAAAATTATGCATCTATGAGCCGCTCATTTCCTTCAGGACATTTCTGACCGATTCGGACACCTGACCTTCGGGTTCCAGCACCAGGAACCGCTCCCAATAATAGCGGGCGGAATCGTTGTTATCCATATTGTAAAAGACGATACCCAGATTATAATTGGCAATCGGATGGCTTTCGTCAACCGCCAGAACCCTGGTGAATTCCTCCCTTGCCCGGTCCAGAAGCCCCATGCCGTGCAGACAGGCGCCGTAGTCGGTGCGAACATCGAGCGAACTGCTGTCGAGCAGCAGTGCCCGGCGGTAACATTCCGCCGCCATGGGATAGTTGAAAACATCCATATTTTTATTGCCCATCGCAATCAACCCCTCGTAATCCTCAGGCAAATCTCCGATATTCTGCATGGCGTCGCTCATGCTCGAGGCATGGCCATGTTCGCTCTGACGGATGAGGTTCGGCTGTGACCAGGGCTGTTTAACCAGCAAATACCCGCCCGCCACGATTATCAAGACTGCTAATATAATCAAGTTATCTTTCTTTTTCATATCCTGCTATCCCCTTTCTTCAAAAACCTCGAATTATCCTTGCCATTTAATCCTTGCAATTCGTTGTGTTCTACGTAATATATAGGCATATATTATGTTGTAAAACGGTTTAATCACCTGTAAACCTGATACGTATTATAAACATAAACGTTGAAGGTGAAATAAAGTAAAAAAAGAGGCCATAGATGCATAAATTTATAAAGGTTTTCTTTGTCATAACCATCCTGGCGGTCGGGATTCTTTCCGTTGCCGGTAACACCTATCAATTCACCGAAAACGCCTTTTTAGAACATCTCAAGGTTCTGGCTTCGGATTCGCTCGAGGGCCGCGAGACCGGCGAGCCGGGCGAATGGAAAGCGGCCGCCTACATAACCGGTGTCTTTAAATCGCTGGGGCTTCAGCCCAAAGGCGACAGCGGCTCTTATCTGCAGGCTTTCGAATTTATCAAAAAAATAGATTTCGGCGAAAACAACCGCCTGGCTGTCAACGGGCAGACCTTGAAATTAGATAACGATTTCAAGCCTATGTTGCAGTCGGCCAACAGCGAATTCGATTTTGACGAAGTTGTCCCTGTCAATTACGGTATCACCATCAACGACACCACCTATGACGATTACACCGGGCTGGACGTCGCCGGCAAAGCGGTGCTCATCAAACGCTTCTCCCCTGAAAGCGAGGACAGCCTGAAACCCGACAGCAACGTCATGGATTTCGACCGATACAATTCCATCACCGACAAAATAGAGAACGCTATCGAGCATGATGTCGCGGGTATTTTTATTTATACTCCCGAGGGTCACGACGACACCCTGCTCTTTCTCGGCTCCACCCGGGTTCACCCTAAAGACATTCCGATAATATATCTTCGCCGCGACGCCATAACCAGGCTGGGAATCGATACCGAAAACCCGGCAAGTTTCCGCGCCGCGGGTGCGACCGAATTGATTCATGTCCCGGACACCGGCTATAACGTCGTCGGCTACCTGCCCGCGCAAAACGACACCGTTATCGTTATTGGCGCCCATTATGACCATCTCGGCTGGGGCGGACCGGCGTCACGCTATCTCGGACAGGAGAAGAAAATCCATTACGGGGCCGATGACAACGCCTCCGGCACTTCCGGTGTTCTGGAGCTGGCCCGATATTATACTTCCCGCAAAGACCTCAACCGCCATTCGTTTCTTTTTATCGCATTTTCCGGCGAGGAGAAGGGCATTTTGGGCTCCTCTTATTTCGCCCGTCACATGACGGTCGATACCTCAAAAATCATGATGATGTTCAACCTAGACATGATCGGCCGCCTTCGCGAGGAAGAAAAGGGCCTGGGCGTACTGGGTGTGGGAACCTCGGAGGAATTCAAAGGTTACTTTGACACGCTCGACAACAAAGACATTAAAATATCCTTCCGGGAGTCCGGCACCGGACCCTCGGACCATACTTCCTTTTACAACAGCGGCATCCCGGTGCTCTTTTTCTTTACCGGGGTACACGAGGATTATCACAAGCCCGATGATGTCATCGAAAAAATCAATCTTGAGGGCATGGTCAAGGTAATTTCGACCATAACCGACATCACCGATCACTTCGACCGGGATTTCAATTCCCTGACGTTTTTGAAGACCAAATCCGACAGCACCTACGGTGGGCCGCAGAATTTCTCGGTCACGCTGGGCATCATGCCGGATTTCATTTCCGATGTCAAAGGTTTGCGGGTTGACGGCGTTTCCGGCGACCGTCCCGCCGAACGAGCCGGAATTCTCAAAGGCGACGTGATTATCAGAATGGGCGATTACGAAATCGACGACATTTACACCTATATGAATGGCCTGAAAAAATTTCGCAAGGGCGACACGACCACGGTCCGGGTCGAACGCGGCAGGGACACACTTGATTTAAAAGTAGAATTCAGATAGTTTCAATTTTTCTGTCAGATAAAACGAAAGTTATTCGTCGGTTTCCTCGGTGCTCTCGGGACTTTCCCGGCGGCGGGATCGTCGGACCGATATCACGCCCTTGACCTTGCGGACCTTGTCGATAATCCGGTTAAGGTGAGTCAGGTTGGATACCTCTAATACAAATCTTCCCGAGGCGGTTGTATCCTGGGCGAACATCTCCGCACCGCGAATATTGGTGTTGGAATCGGATATGGCTTGGGTGATATCGCGTAAAATGTTTTTGCGGTCCTCGACCACCAGTTCCAGTTGCACGATAAAGGACTGATCCCGCCCGGCATCCCAGCTGACGTCGATCTTACGCTCCGGATAGTTGTTGCTGATATCCATCGCCACGGGACAATCGGCCTGGTGGATGGTAACGCCCCGCCCTCGGGTGATAAACCCGATAATATCATCCCCCGGCACCGGCTGGCAGCAGCCCGCGAACCGGAACATCATATTGTCCAGCCCCTGTACCTTGACACCCTTGGTGCCCCGAATACGGTCGATTACCTTTTCGACAAAACCGGTCTCGGTCTTTTCCTCTTCGGGCGGAATTATCAGAGACATCAACTGGCGGTGATTCATCGAACCGTTGCCGATAGCGGCGAAAAGATCATTGACCGATTTCTGGTTCAACTGCTCGGCGTATTCCTGTAGTTTCTCATCCGGGGGCGTTTTCAACCGAAGTTCCTTGAGTTTCCGTTCGATAATTTCCTTGCCCAGAATAATCGACTGCTCGTACCCCGATTGTTTAAGCCAGCGTTTGATTTTGGAGCGGGCACCCGAGGTCTTGATGAGCTTGAGCCAGTCGTGCGAGGGCGTGCGGCTGGGATTGGTCAGAACTTCGACCAAATCCCCAGACTTCAGCACTGTCGAGAGCGGCTGAAGGCGACCGTTGATTTTGGCTCCGGCGCAGTGTATCCCCACCTCGGTATGAATCTGAAACGCAAAATCAAGAGGCGTGGACCCTTTCGGCAGGTGTATCAGCTTCCCTTTTGGCGTGAAGACAAAAATATCCTCGGCGTACAAATCTATTTTAAGATATTCAATAAATTCATAAGGTTTGGTCAAATCCTTCTGCCATTCGAGAATATCACGAAGCCAGACCATCTGCCGGTCGTCTTTGCTCATCTGCTGACGGCCTTCCTTGTACAGCCAGTGGGCGGCGATACCGTTCTCGGCCACGTAATGCATCTGGTGGGTGCGGATCTGTATTTCCACCATCTTGTTGTTGGGGCCGAATACGGTGGTGTGCAGCGAGCGATAACCGTTGGGTTTGGGATTGGCCATGTAATCATGGAAACGCTCCGGAATCGGCTTCCACATCGAGTGAATCGTACCGAGAGCGTGATAACATTCACGTTCGTTGTTGACGATTACACGAATCGCCAGCAGGTCGAAAATCTGTTCAAACGGCACTTGCCGGACCTGGATTTTACGATGAATCGAATTAAGATGCTTCGCCCGGCCGTACACGGAGGCGATTATACCGTCCTTGGAGAGAGCCTCTTTAATCGGGGAGACGACCTGGGCGATATAGGCTTCACGCTCCTCCCTGGTCTCCCGGACGCGGTTTTTGAGCTGCTGGTAAACCTCGGGTTCGAGATACTTCAGGGACAGGTCTTCCAGCTCGATTTTGGCTTTGTTGATACCGAAGCGATGCGCCAGGGGACAATATACGTCTCGCGTTTCCTCGGCGATGCGCCTGCGTTTATCCGGAGGAAGATAATCCAGTGTCCGCATATTATGCAACCGGTCGGCCAGTTTGATAAGAATCACCCGGATATCGCGAGCCATGCTCAAAAGCATCTTGCGGAAATAGTCAACCTGTTGTTCCTCGATGGAGTTGAAATGTATCCGGCTGATTTTGGTGACGCCGTCAACCAGGTCCGCCACTTCGTCGCCGAACTCCCGCCGGATATCTTCAAGCGTGTATTTGGTGTCCTCGACAACGTCGTGCACCATGCCAGCCACGATAGTGGCCGAATCCATGTGAAGTTCCGCCAGGAAGAAAGCCACTTCGATACAGTGTTCGATATACGGCCGGCCGGAAATGCGTTTCTGCCCGGCATGAGCCATGTCGGAAAACTCGTACGCTCGTTTGATAAAAGGGATATCGACGTTGGCGTTGTACGATTCGATCTTGATGACAAACTCGGCTAAGTTCATGGACAATCTTCCCATTTTACTTTCGGCCGTTAAATACGGCCATGACCTCGTCGGCGACCGCACCGGCCTCTATCATTTCCATACAGCGGCACTGCCGCGGCGGGCACTGACACACCGTCACCGGCGGAACAATCAGGCAGTGTCCTTCCCCGAGTGGACCCCAGCGTACCGGCGACATCGCTTCCTTGCTCGGATACAGTCCAACCACCCGGGTACCGACCGCTACGGCCAGGTGCAGCGGGCCGGTGGAATTGGCGACCACGGTCGCGGCCTGCGAAAGCAACGCCGCCAGCGTTCTTAAATCGGTCTGGCCGGTTATTTTATTGACCCGAACACCCGTTTTACGCTCGATTTCCTCGATCCGCTCGCCCTCGCTATCGGTTCCTGACATGATAACTTGAAGGCCGCGCCCGGTCAAGATTGAATACAACTCGATGAATTTTTCGAAAGGCCAGGATTCGGCCGAACCGCCCGAACCGGGATGCAACACCACGAACCGGTCGCTGATACCGGCTTCGTTTAAAATCCGGCGAGCGTTCTTCTGCTCTTTGTCCAGTGGGTACACCGCCGGCCGGGTAACTGTTTCGCCATCTCGGAAAAATCTCAGGAAATCAAGATTGTATTCGCTTTCGTGTTTCTTGTTCTCTTTGCGCTTGTGAAACAGATGGTGATTGAAAAAAACCGAATGAAACCGTCCGGCTGACCCGATCCGGTGCGGTATCCCCGCTTTGTAAAAAAGCCGGGAGATATGCCGCTCCGGGTAAAGCACCACCGCGCACTTGTAACCGGCATCGCGAATTTTGTTCAATAAATCTTTTTTATACAGACGGTTGGTCACCAGCTGGTCCTGCTGGACGCGGACAATGCGGTCGATCCGCTGGTTGTTTTCGAGAATCGGCGAGGCGTACAGCGAAGACATCACCTCGACCTGACAGTTCGGGTAACGTTTTTTCAACGACTCCACGAACGGCAGCGCCAGAATCAAATCGCCCAGTCGGTCGGTCCGGCTGACCAGCAGCTTGTCGCCGTCTTTTATATCTATAATTCTATTCACAATCAATCAATCTTTCGTTGCTTGGCTTTTTCATAGCCCTTAGTTTGGCATATTTAATTAATACCGCGGTCGAAGACAAGAATGAAATTAGAAGACCTTCCCAGCCGTCCAGGAACCCTCGTTTGATGACATAGTGCTTGAAAAAACTGACCGGCGGTTTGAAGAGAATATCGAACCATCCCGCCCGCTTGCCGTCCGCGTTTGCGGCTTCGGCTCCTAGAGTCGTGTACCGATTGAATTTGATAAAATAGCTTTCCAAATCGGGATAACTATAATGGAGCAGGTCATGGCGCAAACTTCCCACCCGGCCGTCGAGCTCGACTTTCTCGTGAATCATAGCTGTATTGAAATTCCCCTGGTTTTTTTTAAACAGGCGCAACAACCGGTCGGGATACCAGCCACAATGATTTATCCAGCGGCCGAGGAAATTAGTCTTGCGGGGTATCGTATATCCGCAATAATCGTTTTCCGCCAGAATCGCATCTTTAATCTCGGCAGCCAGTTCTTCGGACACGACTTCGTCGGCGTCGACCGATAATATCCATTCCCCTTCGGCATGCTCCACCCCGGTTCTTTTGGCGGTGCCGTAGCCGCCCCATCCGACCGTAAATATCCGGGCACCGAATTCCGCGGCGATCTCGCGGGTGCGGTCGGTCGATTCATTGTCAACCAGCACGATTTCTTCCGCCCAGGTTACCGCTTCCAGACAGCGACGGATGTTTTTCTCCTCATTTCTGGTGATGACGACCACCGACAGCTTTTTCATCGGTTCACCGCCTTGCCGGTTTTCAACACACGCTCATAGGTTTCGTACACCTGTCCGACCGTGATATCGAAAATGTTATCGTTGTTGTCCGAAAGCACCGCCCCTTCCTTCTGGTCGTAGGGATGCCAGAGAATAAAATTCTTGACCGGTTTGGGATAAAGCCCGACCACCGGCACCTTGAACGACCGGGCGATATGCACCAGCGACGTATCCGGGGTTATCAGCAGGTCCAGTTTCTTTATTATCGCCGATATCGTCATCAGGTTGAGCTTCGGCGGAACCTGGACAACGTCCCTCTCGAATCCTCGCACCAGTTCGTCGCCGCGAGCGCGGTCTGAAGGTGCGGTCAGGACAATCACCCGCACGCTGTTATTCGCGACAATCCTTTTGACCAGTTCCTGGCACTTGTTCAGGCTCCAGATGCGGGTCGGGTTGCCCACCGAGAGATTGAACCCGATATTGAGCCTGCTCTTGTCGGTAAAATTCCGGTAAAACGCCTCCGCCGTTTCAGTCGCCTTTTCATCAACATAAGGCGGCGCGTAGCCGTCGGCAGTCTCGCTGTCAAGCCCGAACGCCTCCAGAAGCTCGAGGGTGTTACGGATAATGTGCCGCATGTCGTCGATTTCGTGGTAATAACTGAATTCGTAATAGTCCCGGTATTTTGATTTCTGAACGCCCAAACGGGGTTTGTTTTTTACACTGTAACGGGCCAGAAAAAGATTGGTGATGGAATCGTTCGATATCATATCCACCACACAGTCATAATTTTCCTTCCGCATCCTCATCAGGCAGTTCAGGTCCGAGAAAAAACGCTTTCGGTACAAAAATATCTTGGCGAAACGCGAGTCGTTTTTGACAATCGTATAATTACGCGGCGAGCATAACAGCGACAGTTCCAGGTGCGGATAGGCTCTTTTAAGATTATCGAATACCGGCAGGGACACAATCATATCGCCGATTTTGTCCGGGCGAAGGAACAGCACTTTTTTAAGGTTATTCCCATCCAGGGGCGTAAAATCCTTCCGGCCCTTTTTCAGTAAAAACCGAAACAGAGAAAAGAATATTTCTTTGAATATGTGTTCCGCCGGTTTCAGCTTTTCCATAATATCTCAGGCGGCATACCTTCTTATATAATACTCGATACGTTCAATCATTTTCTCGAACGAGAAATGTTCCTGCCACCGGCGATACCCGGCTTCGGCGTACCGCCGCATCTTTTCCGTGCTATCCAGTAAATCCGACACGGCTCGGACAATAGCCTCCGGTTTTCCCGGCTCAAACAAAACCCCGGTCTCGCGGTCGCTTACTACTTCGCCGATGCCGCCGACCGCGGACGCCGCGACAGGGAGTTTCGCCCGCATCCCGTCCAGCAGCGCTATCCCGAATGATTCGGCGGTCGAAGGATGAATCATCAAATCGGCGCCCACCATCTCCAGCGTGAAATCCGCAAGATGCCCGGCGAAAACAAACTTAGGCTCCAGTTTCAATTCCTTTATCTGCTCTTTCAACTCGTTTTCCAGAGGGCCGTCGCCGAGCAGGAGAAAATACAAATCAGGGTATCTAACGGCCAGCTCCGCCGCCGCCGCAATCAAAAAACGGTGTCCTTTTTCCGGTACAAAGCGCGCCGAGCTCACCGCGATCCGGCAATCGCCCGGAAGCCGGTATTTCTCCCTAAGTTGTTTTTTCGATTCCGGATTGTACGGATTAATCCTGTAGGCGTTAACGCCGTTGGGGATAACCGTAATCATATTTTCTTTAAGATAACCGGTCCTGATTATCTCGTCCTTGAGTGCCTGCGAGGCGGTGATGACACCGTCGAGAAGTTTCGGGGTCAGGCGGCGATGGACCGTGTTGTTTTTCGTCAAATCAACGCCTATCCGCCAGAATACTTTCGTTTTGCCGCACCAGCGTGCGGCCAGACCGCCCAGGCGAAGGTCCTTGTTGCAACTGACGAACAGCGCGTCGATTTCATTTTCTTTTAATATCCTTCTCATCCGGTAAATGGTCACCGGGTTGAAATCGCCCGAGATTGCCAGCTCGATCGTCCCGACATCGTATTCGGCGTCACGAGCGCGCCGAAGGTACTTCGAACCGGGTCGGCCGACAGCCCAGACCCGGTGACCGCGGCCGGCCAGGGCGGCAGCTGTACGCACCATCCAGTATTCTACCCCGCCAAAAGTGTTTTTCTCGATCGCATTTAGAAACATCACGTTCATCACGCATTCCTGAACTGCATCGAATAAAGCCGCTGGTACAACCCATCGTGGCGCATCAGCTCGTCATGGGTGCCGCTTTCGCTGATGCGGCCCTCATGCAGCACCAGGATTCGATCGGCGTTCTTGATAGTGGACAGACGGTGGGCGATTACCAGAGTTGTGCGGTTTTTCATCAGCCGGTCGATTGCCTCCTGCACCTGAATTTCCGCCTCGGTGTCGAGAGCCGAGGTCGCTTCGTCGAAAATCAATATTTGCGGATTTTTCAACAGCGCCCGGGCGATAGCGATACGCTGCCGCTGGCCGCCGGAAAGCATGATGCCCCGGTTGCCGACCATGGTGTCGTAACCGTCCTCGAACTGGCTGATGAAATCGTGGGCATTAGCCATCCGGGCGGCTTCGATTACTCTCTCCCGGCCAATGCCCTCGATCCCGTAGGCGATATTGTTATAAATCTTGTCGTTGAACAGGTACGTTTCCTGGGTGACAATACCCATCAGACCGCGCAGCGAAGTCAGCGTCAGGTCTCTGATATTCTGATCGTCGATGGTGATCTTCCCCCTTTGCGGGTCATAAAAGCGGGGCAGCAAATCAAACAGAGTGGATTTGCCCGCCCCCGACGGCCCGACCACCGCGACCACCTCGCCGATTTTCACTTCGAACGAAATATCTTTAAGTACCGGTTCCTGTTCGTTGTAACTGAAGGTGACCCGGTCGTACTTTATCCGGTCAGTGAACTTCTCGATTTTGACGGCGTTTGGTTTGTCGACGATTTTTTCCTCGACATCCATGACGTTAAAAATCCGCTCGGCGGCCGCCATGCCCTCCTGAATCTTAATATGAATCTGGCTGAGTGATTTGACCGGCTTGATCATCGAAAACATCGCCAGAATGAAGGTCATGAAATCTCCGGCGTCGAGCTCGCCCGTACCGAGGATTATCCGGCTGCCCGCGAACAGCAGTATAATAACGCCTGCCAGCGTCGCGAGAGTGTCGTTGATGGGCGAGGCCAGATGGCGAATGCGGGTCATGCGCAAAAGGGAACGGAAATATTCGTAAGTCGACTTGAAAAATTTCCGGGATTCAAACTCTTCCATGGAAAACGCCTTCACGATCCGGATATTGTTAACCGTTTCCTCGAGAACCGAATTGACGTCGGCCATCCGCTTTTGAGTGCGCTCGGAATATTTGCGCATTTTCTTCCCGATAAACCAGATAAAGGCAAACACCACCGGCAGTACGACCATCGCCAGCAGGGTCAGTTTCCAGCTCAGAATTATCAGAAAGGCGGTGAACAGAAGCACCATCACGCTGTCGGTCACCAGCCGGTTGAAGCCGATATCGATCGACTCGTTCAGGACCGTGACATCATTGGTCACCCGCGATATTATCTGCCCCGTCCGGCGGCGGTGAAAATAATCGAGCGAAAGCCGCTGGTACTTGCTGAACAGGTTGTCCCGGAAGAACCGCATCACCGACTGCTGGACATAAGCCATGAAAAAGCCCTGCAGATAGAGGAAGATGTTCTTGAGCAGCACCACGACCAGAATCATTACACAGAAATTAAAAAGGGTGTCTTTTCGGTTGTCGGCCCGCACCAGGCTGTCGATCCAGCCCTTCATCGTTTCCTTGAGCCGGGTGATACCGCCGGCGAACTCTCCGGTTATATTGTCTTCGGTAGCAACCGGCGAGACCGCACCCGGCATAGTCTGCCTGATTTCGATTTTATCGGTCGATTCCACCGGCACCGTGTTGACATCAAAAAGCGTCACCAACAGCGGCCCGACCATCCACACCATCAGGCCGGAAAAGACCGCGTGCAGAGCCGCCGAAGTGGAAGCGATAACCAGCTGTTTCCAGTAGGTTTTTAAGACCGAGAATGTCCGTCTATAAATATTCAAACACCGTCTCCGGATTTTTAAATAAACTTAAAAGATGGTTAATAATTCAGGCTTTGTCAACTCGGATGGATAAGTTATTTCAGGGCTTTATCTTAATTGCGCTCCCGGGGATTTTCACCCGGAACTTGACTTCTTTGACGCCGGTCCTGGCCCGATATTCCCTCCGCCGGGCTTCAAACGTCAAATCTTCACCGTCGGTAAACGATAAATCCCTTATCCGCCAGCCGCTCTCCCGGCGGTCATAGGTTAGCTCCATCAACCACGGGCAGCCGTTGGCTGTTATCTCGAAGATCGGTTCTTCCCCGTCATTGTAGTTGGGGTAGATATTGATTCCCTCGCCGAATCCCTCGGGGTCGGGAAGGTCCGTGAACAGATTCAGAATGTTGAAATCAGCCACCCCCCCGGCACAATCCAGGGTGGACAGGAATTCATCGACAGCTTCTTCGATATATTCGTTCGCAGTCGGCAGATAGACCAGAAACGAGTCCGGAGTCACCCGTCCCTTGAGCACACCTTTACCCAGATAACCGCGGCCGCCCAGACCGAGAGCGCTGTCGGTTTGAAAAATTTCCAGACGAAAGGAATTGACCTTACCTTCCCGCTTGATTTTGGCGTCGAACAGATAAGCCTCGGAAATAATCTTGCCGCCATGGTCGTTCAAACCGGACTCATCCCCCGACGAAGCTTTACGACTCGTCCCGCACCCGGCCAGCAAGATGAACAGACTTGAAATTGTCAGATATGCTTTGATGTCCCTGGCCATAATCTTTTTCATTAACGCTCGATTACAATTTTAGATATTGATGCCGGAAAAAAGATACACGAACAGCCGGATAAACGGTCCCAGAATAAACCAGAACCCACCGATCAAAATAAGGATGATAAGCAAAAAAGGTCCAACCCGGTCAATCTGGTCGAGAGTGTTTTCATAGCGGGGCGGCAGTATCGACCTCAAAATATGCGAACCGTCGAGTGGAAACACCGGAATCAGATTAAAAAACGCCAGTGAGACATTAATCATCACCGAGAAAAATAAGAATAAATACACGGCTTCGGGCAAATGCATCTCCACTAATCCGGCAAGACGAAACAGGAAACCGAAAATGAAAGCCAGGCCCATATTTGACAGCGGACCGGCGATGGATATCCAGAAATCAGCCTTGCGGGGTTCTTTCAAACGGAGTGGGTTGACCGGCACCGGCTTGGCCCAACCAAACCGGAATCCGGAGGCGAACATCATGATGGTCCCGAATAAATCCAGATGAGCCAGCGGATTCAAAGTCAACCGCCCCATATCCCTCGCGGTGGTGTCGCCGAAACGCAGCGCCGTCCAGGCATGAAAAAACTCATGCACTGTCAGGGAGAACAAAATCGCCGGAGCGGCGATGATGGCTCGCGAGATGAAATCTTCACTGAACATAATTTCTTATCTTACAACAATTCCTTTGTTATATAAACAAAAAAAATCGCGAAAGTGTCCCGTTTATTTCGGAAATCTCGTCAGGGCTCTTGAGTCCCGGTCGAAGAAACGCCATAATTTATCGCGACCATCTCTTATTCCTATACGCCGCGATTGCCCGATGGTTACCTTTGGCCCGTCCCGGTCCTCCAGATAAAGCGTATCTCCGATCAAATCCAGCCCGTTCTGTCTGCGGGTCAACCCGAACGAACGGCAAAACTTCCCCGGTCCGTTCAACAAATCGATTTTTCGGGCGGCTTTGGGGGAATGTTTTTTCATTATCGCGGCACCCTCGTCCGGCTCGGCGGCGCGAAGCAATATCGCAGCGGCAAAACCTTTTTTCTCAGTAACGAAATTAAGACAGTGATACATCCCGTAAATAAAATAAATATAACTGAAGCCCGGCGGTCCGAACATCACGGCATTGCGCTCGGTCAAACCGCGGGCGGCATGACAGGCCGGATCATCCTCTCCGATATAAGCCTCGACCTCGACAATTCGGCCGGACAGTTTTCCCTCGGTGGTATGATAAACGATAAATTTCCCCAGAATTTCCCGGGCGACCGTCAGCGTGGGTCGGCTATAAAACGAACGGGTTAATTTATGAATGCCGCGCGTCATCCGTCCGGTCAATCTTCGTTTAGACAAATATCGGGCGGTACCAGAGCCGATGCGGCATCGAAATCGTAGCCGATTTCATTCGGGGCATGGGCATCGGACCCGAGAAACGCCACTGTCACTCCGGCTTTTCGGGCGGCGTTGACAATTTTAATGGCGGGGTAATAGTCGTTGTTTCCTTTCCGTAAACCGGCGGTGTTAACCTCAAGAGCTGTTTCGGATCGTTTCAAGACGGCGAAAATATCCTCAGCGTACGGCTCCCAGCCGCTGTTTATCTCCGCCCCGTAATGCTTTTCCCCATATTTTTTGTAATAATCGAAATGGGCGATACAGTCAAACAAGCCGGTGCGCGCCGCCGCCGCGACCTCGCGGAAATAAGCCTCAAGCATGGCTGCCATCGAATCAAACCCGGCGAAACATTTTTCGTAGCGGTTGCGGCAGCAGAAACAGACATTGTTCAACTCGTGGATGCCACAGAGGACATGGTCAAAATCATAGCGCTCTTTCAATGCCGTCACGATTTTCTCGCACCCCGGATACCAGCCTACCTCGACACCCAGTTTGACCGACAACCCCAAAGGGTAGTATTTGTCGTGCGCCCACCGGACGTCTTCGACATAAACCGCCAGGTTATCGACCGTAGCAGGCAGTTTTTCGCCCCTGACGACAATCACGTTATCCTCGTCGCCGATACTGTCGGGATTGGTATCGAAATGAGTCGTGAAACAGATTTCGACCAGGTTCCGCGACCGGGCAGCTTCACAGTACTCGTCGATAGTCCCGACGGCGTCAACCGAATAATTCGGATGGCAATGATAATCAGCCAGTCCCGTGCTGTACAAAGGCTTGATTTGATAATTCTCAGGCAAAATAACCCCCGGTTAAAAAAGGATTGGCGTTGCGCTCAGCCCCAACCGTGGTGGCGGGGCCGTGTCCCGGCAGACAGACGATACCGTCGGGAAGCGTCATAATCTTATTGCGGATAGAATTCATCAACTGCTCGAAAGAGCCGCCCGGCAAATCGGTGCGTCCGATTGATAACTGGAACAGGGTATCACCGCAGAACAAAAGACCCTCGGTTTCATCCAGGTAACAAACCCCGCCCGGGGTATGCCCCGGGGTAGCGAGAACCCGCAGTTTCAAACCGGCAGGACTGATTTCTTCCTCGTCGTCGATAATGAATTCCGGTTTCGGAACCGTAATCGGGTCGTCAAAAAACGACGACGCGTTGGCGGTCGGGTCGGCCAGCATCGTTTCCTCTCCCCGCCCTACGTACAACGGGAGATGATATCGTTTTTTAACCTCCTCGACGGCGGCGATATGGTCGATATGGCCGTGAGTTAAAAGGATAGCCTCCGGTTTCATGCTGACCTGCTTGATCTTATCGATAATCCGTTCGGCCTCGTCGCCGGGGTCGATTATTACTCCACGCGAGGTTTCTGTATCCCGGTACAGAAAACAGTTGACCATAAACGGTCCCACTACGACTGCATCTAATTTCCTGGTCATCGGCTCAAAATAAATGAAAGGTTATCAAAGTCAATTTATTATTGAAAAATATCAGGTTATACGAACCAAAAGCGGTTTTTTCAGATTATTTTTTAATGGGGATTACGATTGACATATATTATAAATTCGATATATTAGCCCTCAATTTGAAAGCCTTGAAAGGAGCTCTAAAGTGATTGCCGAGTTGAAAAATCAGCTTCCGGACATGAAACAGAGACTCAAAAAATTAGCGAGGTATCTTTGACCTCGACAACCGGCGCGACCGCATAACCGTTCTCGAACAAAAGACCACCCAGCCGGGTTTCTGGGACAACAACCAGGCCGCTCAGGAGGTGCTTAAAGAAATATCCAGCCATAAAAAATGGTTGGAAGAATTCGACAAACTGCACCGGGAACTGAGCGATCTTGAAGAACTGGCCGACATGGTCGAGGACAATACCGGCGACGCGGAAGACCTGAACAATTCCTTTCAGCAGTTCACCATATCCCTTGATAAATTTGAATTTAAGATTCAGCTATCCGGTCCCGACGACCATCGAGACGCAATCCTGACCATCCACCCCGGCGCCGGCGGCACCGAGTCCCAGGACTGGGCGGAAATGCTTTTCCGCATGTACAACCGCTGGGCGGAACGCCAGAATTTTACCACCGAACTGATGGATTACCAACCGGGCGAGGAAGCCGGGCTGAAATCCGCCACCATGGAAATCAAAGGGGATTACGTTTTCGGTCATCTCAAAGCCGAACTGGGCGTCCATCGCCTGGTGCGGATTTCACCTTTTGACGCCAATTCCCGCCGGCACACCTCGTTCGTATCCGTGCACGTTTACCCGGTAGTGGAGGATAATATCGAAATCGAAATTAAGGATGATGACCTGCGCATCGACACTTTCCGGTCCTCCGGCGCCGGTGGCCAGCACGTCAACAAAACTTCTTCGGCGGTACGCATCACTCACCTGCCAACCAATATTGTCGTTACCTGTCAGTCGGAACGCAGTCAGCATAAAAATCGTGACTCGGCCATGCTGGTGCTGAAATCCAAGCTTTATCAGTTGAAGCGTGAAGAAGAAGCCAAAAAAATGGAAAAATTCGAAAAAACTAAAAAGAAAATAGAATGGGGTTCGCAAATCCGGTCCTATGTTTTCCATCCTTACAATTTGGTCAAGGATCACCGCACCAATTATGAAACCTCGGATATTCAATCAGTCATGGACGGTGATATCGACCGGTTTATCGAAGCCTATTTATCCGATCCTGAAATAAAGGATCAATTCGTTTAATTGCTTGTTAAAAAAACCAGGAGCTTGCTATGAGCGTGCTGTCACAGATAAAAGAAAAAGCCAAAGCTAAAAAAAGACGGGTAGTGCTTCCCGAGGGAACTGAGCCCCGCATGATTATCGCTTCGAAAACCATCGTAGCGGACGACATGGCCAAAGTCACTCTGCTCGGCGATATCGACCACATCAATAAACTGGCCAAAGAACACGGGTTGAATCTGGAAAAAGTCGAAGTTATCGACCCGGCCAAAGCGTTGGATTTCGATGCTTATGTGGCTAATTACATGGAACTTCGCAAAAATAAAGGAATCACCGAGGACAAAGCCCGCAAAACTATCGTTCAACCCCTGTATTTCGGAGCAATGATGGTCCGGTACGACAAGGCCGATGCTTCCGTGGCCGGCGCCGTCAACACCACTGGCGACGTCCTCCGGGCCGCCATTCAGGTTCTGGGACTGAAACCGGGCATCAATTCCGTCTCCAGTTGCTTTATGATGACCATGCCAAAATTCCGCGATGTCGAGAACAAGATATTCATGTACGGTGACTGCGCCGTAGTGCCCAATCCCACTCCCGACCAGCTGGCCTCGATTGCCGTTTCCACCGCCCAGACCATGAAAAGCCTGACCGGCGAGGAACCCCGGGTAGCCCTGCTTTCCTTTTCCACCAAGGGCTCGGCCAAGCACGAGGATGTCACCAAAGTGCTCAAGGCGCTTGAAATCCTCAAGCGTGACTTCCCGGATTTGAAGGTCGACGGCGAGTTGCAGGTCGATGCCGCTATCATTCCGGAAATCGGCGCCAAGAAAGCCCCCGGCTCGGAAATCGCGGGTAACGCCAACGTCCTGATTTTCCCGGATCTCGATGCCGGTAATATCGGTTATAAGTTAACCCAGCGTCTCGGCAACGCTACCGCCACCGGCCCGATCATTCAGGGCTTGGCCAAACCGGCCAACGACCTCTCCCGCGGCTGCTCGGCACAGGATATTGTCGATGTATCGGCGATTGCCCTGTTGATGCGTGATTGAGGCGTTTTAAAAAATTGCGAACCAGATTCGTATAATTGCCAGGTGATGTAAAAACCGCAACCAGGAGTTTATTGACATGCCCACTTATCAATACCGATGTCCTCACTGCCATTACGAATTCGAGGAATTTCAGTCTATTACCGAGGACCCGATAAAAAAATGTCCCCGATGCAAGAAAGACACCCACCGGATTATCTCCGGCGGCAGCGGCTTTCTCTTCAAGGGAAGCGGTTTTTACATCACCGATCACCGGAGTAGCAGCTATAAATCAGACGCGGCCAGAGACAATTCGTCAGGAACAGCTTCACCCTCGTCTTCATCGTCCTCAAACAAGACCTGAGCCGAGGCTCTCAGCCGCCGTCCTGGAGTAACGTGAATTACATCGAGTTACAAAAAAGACTGAAAGCGCCTGACTCCCTTATTACCGACCTTTCCGGCCGGGAAGCCTATTTCCACGACGAAACAATTTATGTCAACCGCCCCTCAGCCCTGCTGCTTGCTGAGAACACCGAGGATATCCAAACCGCCGTCAAATTCTGCCTGGCTAAACGCATTCCGATTACCCCTCGAGGCGCCGGCACGGGTCTTTCCGGCGG
>JBMOKZ010000081.1:0-22501 GCA_049324195.1 Candidatus Zixiibacteriota bacterium
ATTGCGGAGCAGGCATTCGAGTCCTGGCGGGCGACCAGGTCGGGTATTCCTTTACCGAGGAAATCACACCGAAAGCGATGAAGCTGGCGGCGCAAACGGCGGCAAATATCGCCGCCGGGAGCAAGACCTTACCGCCCCAGGAATTGAAATTGCATGACACCAATAATTATTATCCGATAAAAACGTCCTGGGAGGATGTCTTAATCGACCGGAAAATTCCTTTCCTTCAGGAAATCAACGACAAGGTATTCGCCAAAGACAGCCGCATCATTAAAACCAACATCTGGTTTATCGACAATACTTCGTATATCATGATCGCAACCTCGGAAGGACGTGTGGTCTGTGATTATCGACCCTCGACCACGATTGTCGTCAGTTGTACGGCCGAAGAAAATTCCAAACGGGAAAGCAACAATTTCGTGTTGTCATCACGTGACGGTATCGAATATTACACCCGGGACAAGGTCGATTTGCTGGCTAATGAGTCCGTGCGCCGGACGGTCGAGATGTTCAAGGCCGTGAAACCCCAGGGCGGGGAGATGGAAGTGGTCCTGGCTCCGGGCGAGTCCGGGATGCTTCTGCACGAGGCTATCGGGCACGGCATGGAGGCGGATTTCAATCGCAAGGGCATTTCGATCTTCGCCGACAAAATCGGCAAACCGGTGGCGGAAAGTTTTGTCTCGATCGTCGATGACGGAACGGTGCCACATAACCGGGGTTCGATAAATGTCGATGACGAGGGCAACGACACACAGAAGACTTACCTGGTCGAGAATGGCATTTTAAAGAGCTATATGCATGACCGGATCAGTTCGAAATTTTACAAAGTACCGCCGACCGGGAGCGGTCGCCGGGAGTCGTACCGGTATGAACCGATTCCCCGGATGAGAAACACTTACATGTTACCCGGACCGCACAAGAAAGAGGAGATCATTCAGTCGGTCAAAAAAGGTCTTTACGCCGAGTACTTCACCAATGGTCAGGTCTTTATCGGGGCCGGCGATTTCACTTTTTACGTGAAATCCGGTTATCTGATTGAGAACGGCAAAATGACCACGCCCATCAAAGACGTCAATATTATCGGGAACGGTCCTGACGTTCTGTCGAAAATCGTGATGGTTGCCGACGATTTGAAATTTTCCGAGGGCGGTGGCACCTGCGGCAAAAACGGCCAGGGTGTCCCGGCGTCATTCGGACAGCCGACCGTCAAAGTTTCGTCAATTACCGTTGGCGGCGTTAATTCCTGATAACGGGTAACAAGAGAAAATGAGGTAAGTGTAATGAATAATAAAGAAAGAATGGAACTGGCCAAATGGGTCGTGACCCGGGCCAAGCATAACGGCGCTAATGAGGCAGCGGTGAATATCGACGGCAGCCGTGATATCGAAATCGAGTACCGCGAAAAATCGCTCGATAAACTCAAAGAGTCAACCAGCAACAGTCTGTCGGTCACAATCTACGCCAATAACCGGTTTTCCTCGCATTCGACCAATGATCTCAAGAAAGAATCGCTCGAGAAATTCATCGAGGAAGCGGTGGCTATGACCAAGTATCTGGCCGAGGACGAGTTCCGTCGTCTGCCAGACCCAAAATACTACGAAGGCAGACAGGATATCGACCTGCAGATATTTGACGACCGTTACCCGGCGGTGACGACCGAGGAACGAGTCGCGCGGGCAAAAGACATCGAAAAAGCGGCCGTGGCCATGAGCGACCAGATTATCAGCTGCACCGCCTACAGTGGTGACAGTTTAGGTGAATCCGTGAAGGTGCACAGCAACGGCTTTGAGGGCGCCAAATCCTCGACTACATTTTACGCCGGCGCCGAGGTGACCGTCAAGGACGGCGATAAAGGACGGCCTTCGGATTACTGTTACGGCACGGTGAGATTTTACAAGGATATTCCGGACAACGAAACGATCGCCCGGGACGCGGTCAACCGGGCGCTGATGAAAATCGGCCAGAAGAAAATGAACTCGGGTGTCTATGACATGATTATCGAGAACCGAGCCGCCACCCGGATGCTGTATTATTTGCAGGGACCGCTCAGCGGTTCCGCCCTGCAACAGAAGCAGTCGTATCTGGAGGGGATGCTCGGCAAGAAGATAGCCTCGGAAAAACTGACGGTAATCGACGACCCTTTCATCAAGGGCGCTCTGGGGTCCAGACTTTATGACTCCGACGGTTTCGCGGCCAAGAAGAGAATCATCATCGACAAGGGGATCCTGAAATCGTACCTGATCGATGACTATTACGCCAACAAAATGGGCGTCGAGCCGACCTCGGGATCAACTTCCAATACTTTATTCGAGTACGGCGACCGTTCACTCGACGATATGGTCGCGGGACTGGAGAAGGGGATGGTCGTGACCGGGTTTATCGGCGGCAATTCCAACCCCACTACCGGTGACTTTTCGGTCGGAATAGTCGGGTACTATGTCGAGCACGGAAAATTCGTCAATGGGGTCAATGAAATGAATGTAGCCGGAAACTTGAAGGAATTCTGGAATCAACTGACGGAGATGGGTAACGATCCTTACCCGTACTCGTCCAATCTGCGCCCCAGTATGTATTTCAAGGATATCCATTTCAGCGGTATTTAGGCCGATTTTAAAAAAGAAAGACTGGGCGGCTCGACGAGCCGCCTTTTTTTTGCGTACCCGGCTAATGATAAAAACGAACGGGAACTGAAGTTGAGCCTAATTGTTAAATTATAATATATTTTAAAATTATAATTGCTTTAATTAGCCGCGGGAGTATATAATCCTGTAAAATCATTCACTTAATAACACAAAATGGAGATGAAAATGTATAAGTTTATTGTCATACTTTTAATTCTTTCGCTGATCGGCAATATCGTGGGCCTGTATCTGGCATACAAGTTTTACAAAGCCGACAAAGCCTTGCGCGTCGTTCAGAACACGCTTGACGCAATCGACCATTATGCCGAGAAGCGGCTCATTTTCCTGCATCATTCGGTGGGGCAGATCTGGCTGACCGAAGGGGAGTTGAAAGCGGCTCTTACAGCGCAGGGGCTGAGCGTCCATGACGCGACTTACGGCGACGCCATCGGCCAGGAAACCGATATCTGTCACTGGGTTCCTAAATTCCGGAACGATTTCGACAAGATTCTGAAATTCGATAAACATCCTGACCTTTACTATTCCGACAACACCGAGAACGATATCATCATGTTCAAATCCTGTTTTCCCAACAGCAATATCGTTGGCGAGGGCGAAGGGCCGGGCGATCCGACCGACAAAACCCGCACGATAGTCAATTACCGGGCAGTATTCGAAAACCTGGCGGAGATATTCCGGCAGCACCCGCAGAAAAAATTTATTTACGTGACCGCGCCGCCTTTGGTTCCGGCCGAGACCACTCCCGACCAGGCCAACCGGGCGAGAAAATTCAATAACTGGCTGATTCTCGAGTTCCTGCCCCAGGTCAAAGAAGCGGGCGGGCTGGATAATTTTTATATTTTCGATCTGTTCAACATTTGGGCCGACGGGGATAACTTCTTAAAGAAAGAATACCGCCGCCGCGAGGATGATTCGCACCCGAACGCCACGGCCGGTAAAGACGCCACGAAAGTGTTCGTTCAATTCCTGCGGGATAACAACATATAATTTTGTCGGGAATAATATAAGCCGTCCGGTAGATGTGCCGGACGGTTTTTTTATTTACGGACTTGATTTCAGACGGGAAATAATTATTGCATAAAAAGGAAGTCGTCGCTTTATTTATATTATAATATTGTCATATATAAGTTCAACGAAAACTCATGGTTGACACTGTCAGTAAATCAATATAGGGATAAGAAAGATGAAACCTCAAAAAATATTAAGCATGATTTGCTTATTGATTTTAATCGCCTCCGCCCTGGTTGCGGAAAATCGTAACATCACGACTTTGTCCGAAAAAATATCAATCCTCCCGTCGGGACTGAAAAGCAGTCAGGATACCTGCGTTTTGAAAAAACATAACGATATCGGATACGGTTATTATTTGTATTACCAGACTGGGGAGAGGGTGGTGACTTATTTCGATCCGGCCGCGTGCGGCACGCCGACTTATCCGTTCGCGATCACCGGCTTTTCCTTTACTCTGTTCGGTCCGACAGGTTCGAAATGGCCGCTTCAGCTCGATATCGTGGTGTTCGATACCGACACCAGCCACTGGATTTGCAGCGGCCCGGTGAACGAGCTTCGCCGATACCAGATAATCTGCGATTCGGCTACCTGGTCAGTTCCGTATTACGGGACATTCGAATTTCCCGAACCCTGCTGTGTCGAAGGTCCTTTTTATGTCGGGATTGAATATTCCGACCCGGGTCCGGGGCAGTATCCCGCCATTATGTTTGACTCCAATCCCGCCCCCGATACCTGTGATAACTGGGTTTATATCGACAGCACCTGGTGGGGATTCTACGATATCTGGCAGCCCTATCCCTTTTATCCGTTATTCTGGGTATACGGCGAAGCGCACAGCGATTTATGCTGTCCCGACGATGACCTCGATGAAGTTTGCGACTGGACCGACAACTGCCCCGAAGTTTACAATCCTTTACAGGAGGATATCGACGCCGACGGAGTGGGCGACGCCTGTGATATTTGCCCCGGTTATGACGATCTGGCCGATTTCGACGGTGATAGCCACCCCGACAGTTGCGACAATTGTCCGCAGGCAGCCAACACCGGACAGACCGATTACGACAGTGACGGTATCGGCGACGCTTGCGATAACTGTCCCGGCAATTATAACCCATCCCAAACCGATACCGACACCGACGGGGTGGGAGACGATTGCGACAATTGCGATGCTGTAGTGAATCCCTTCCAGGAGAATATGGACGCCGACGCCTGGGGGGACGCCTGCGACCCCGATATCGACAACGACGGGTATCTGAACGCCGAGGATAACTGTCCCTACGTTTACAATCCCGGCCAGGAGGACGCCAACAGTAACGATATCGGCGACGCCTGTGAAGGTTGCTGTGTGGGGTACACGGGCAACGTCAACTGCTCGGCTTCTGAGGAGCCGGACATCTCCGATATCACCCGGTTAATCGACTACTTGTATCTGTCATATGCCGCGTTGTGTTGTCTCGAGGAAGCCGATGTCAATGTCAGCGGCGGCGAGCCGGATATTTCAGATATTACCCGGTTGATAGATTATCTGTATCTGACCCACGCGCCTCTGGCTCCCTGTCCGTATTAAATTTAGTGAAAAAAATAAAGGGCTGCCTTTTCGGGCAGCCTTTTTTTATGAAAATATTTCAGACAGTAAAAAAATTAACTTTTTATCAGACAGGTTAAAATCTCGCCGATATACATTCGATGATAATCTTTGTGCGGATATTCTTTTTCTATTTCAGGGTCGAGAAAATTGGTGGGTTCAAGGTCATGGATATAGATTTTCCGGCAATCGAACACCAGCCGGGCTTCCTGAAAATAAACTGACCCGGAGGGGCTTTCGAGCGGGGTCAGGCCGATGCCTTTCATCTTATCGATATCCCGTCCGGATTGGGTGCCGCACAGATTTAATATCTTACGGTACTTTTCCTCGAAAAACGACAAGCTGAAGGTTTCGTGTTTTTCCGTGAATTGATAGGTATAGCGCACGGGCCGGACAAAACAGAAGCAGACTTTCTTGTTCCATAACTCCCCGAGCGCGCCCCAGCTGGCGGTCATGGTATTGAAAGCGCTCAAACCGCCGGCGGTGATGAGCATCCAGTCCTGGCTGATGAGTTTAAAGACATTGTCGGGGATAGAGAAAACGTCGACGGCTTTGAATTTATCGGACATCGGTGATTTCCCTTTTATATTTTAATATAAAATCTCATAATCGGACGGGTGTCGCTGCGGCGGGCGACTTCATTGAAACCGGCTTTCAAAAAGGCCGACATCAAGCCGGTATAGGCGAAGGTATCCACGTACTTTTTCTTGCCGGGGTCCACCGGGTAGCCCTCGATAATTTCAGCCCCGTTTTTACGGGCAAAGTCAATCGCCGCTTCGAGCAGGGCGACTGTCAGACCCTGCCGCCGGTATTCTTTAGCGATAAAGAAGCAAACCACCGACCAAACCGGGCAATCATCGACCGGTTTGAGGATGCGGGAACGTTCCAGGGCGTAGAAACTCTCGCGCGGGCTGACCGAGCACCATCCAACCGGCAGGTCGCCATCGTAAGCCAGCAGGCCGGGTACCGTGCCATTGTCAATAAGGTATTTCATGGCGCGGCGGTTTTTTTCGCCTTTACGCTGTTCGAACTCGGCGCGGGTCTGCCGCCAGAACATGCACCAGCATCCGCCGCAGGCGCCTTTTTTGCCGAACAAGTTGGCGAAATCATGCCATCGCTCCGGTGTGACCGGATAAATTCCATATTTTCTTGATTTTAAAGCGGACATAATAAATTATAAATAAATAATAATATTGTTAATATCAATATAATATTTTCCTGTCCAAAAAAGATAAATTCTCTTTTTATCAGTCTTCCTTATGGATAATGGTGAGTTTTGGCGCGGTTTTAATATAATCGCTAAAGTTGTTGACTTGTCGGATGATAAGAATTAATATTCTTTAATAATTCATGAGGAACATGGTGGGCATTCTAAAGAATCGGTTCGAGAATATCCAATCAATGATACCAACCGGCCTGGCGATTGTCGGGACAAAGATAATTGTACGTATCTTCGATTCGCCTAATTAATTATGGCGCCTGGCGGAGTTGATTGCGAATAAAGAAAAAATGACATTTCGTTTTTTGCAGATATTTAAACAACAACAAACGATCGGAATCCTGTGATATGAAGAACGTAACCTTCAATGACCGCAGCTATCAGGTTGATGACGATGGTTTTCTTCTTAATTTCGATGATTGGGACGAGAATTTCGCCGCTGGCACGGCGGTGACGATGCTCATGAACGGTGTCCTGACCAAAGAGCACTGGCAGGTGATTTATTTTATCAGACGGATATTTAAGGAGCTGGGACGCTGTCCCCTGGTGTATCAGACCTGTAAAATGAACGGTCTGCATTTAAGAGAGTTCAAAATTCTATTCCCTACGGGTTATCTGCGCGGCGCCTGCAAACTGGCTGGCTTGACTTTTAAGGAAGGCTACTTACAGCATTCCTGGCTGGAAGAATCCGGGGTGGACATAGAAGTAAGCGAGCCGGAAAAAACATATTCGGTCGATGTCCGGGGTTTCCTGGTCAATCCCTATGATTGGGACGAACAGTTCGCGATTTACAAAGCTTTTGAAATGAAAGTGCCAGAGCGTTTGAATCGCCGTCACTGGCAGGTGCTTATTTTTATCCGGGACTATTTCAAGGCTAACAAACGTATCCCTACGGTTATCGAAACCTGTGAAGGTGTCGGGATGGATTTCGACGAGTTGGAACAACTTTTTCCTGATGGTTATCAACGGGGAGCGGTGAAGATCGCGGGTCTCAGAGCCAAGTCGAAAAAATAACTGTGAAATTATATTAAAAATTAGAAGAGGAGGTATAGTATGAAGTATCTGCGCTTGTTTTTAATTTGTTTCGGGTTGGTTCTATGCGTTGCTGCCGAGGGCGTTTTTGCCCAGAAAGCTGAAACGGAGTCGATATCTTTTGCCCCGGGGGATATAATTCCACTTGACCCGGATATTACTTACGGTAAACTCGATAACGGCATCACTTATTATATCAAGTACAACTCCCGGCCTGAAAATCGGGCGGAGTTTCGCCTGGCCGTCAATGCCGGGTCGGTGCTCGAGGACGACGACCAGCAGGGTCTGGCGCATTTTACCGAGCATATGGCTTTTAACGGTACTAAAAATTTCGAGAAACACGAATTGATTGATTTTTTGGAATCCATCGGGATGAGATTCGGCCCGGAACTGAATGCCTACACTTATTTCGAGGAAACCATGTATATGCTTCAGGTCCCGACTGACAGCGCCGAACTGGTCGAAACCGCGTTTCAGATTCTCGAGGACTGGGCTCATCAATTGACGCTGGCCGATGATGAGATCGACCGGGAGCGGGGTGTGATTATCGAGGAATGGCGGCTGGGCCGTGGAGCCGGTGCCCGCATTCTCGACAAACAGTTTCCAATCATGCTGCAGGGTTCCAAGTACGCCGAAAGACTGCCCATCGGGAAAAAAGAAGTCGTTCAGGATTGTAGTTACGAAACCCTGAAAAAGTTTTATTACGACTGGTATCGGCCCGATTTGATGGCGGTGGTGGCGGTTGGTGATTTCGACAAGGCGGAAATAGAAAAATTGATAAAAAAATATTTCAACGAGATTCCCCAAAAAGAAAATGCGCGTCCGCGTGAGGAATATCCCGTCCCCGACCACAAGGAAACCCTGTTCGCTATCGCGACCGACCCTGAAGCGACTTCGGCAAGCGTCGGCGTCTATTACAAACATCCCATGGAAAAGACCAGAACCGTCGCGGATTACCGCCGGGATATTGTCAACGGTCTTTACAACAGCATGCTCTCCCAGCGTCTGTATGAGCTGACCAGACTTCCCGAACCGCCGTTCCTTTACGGTTATTCCGGCGAAAGTAATTTCGTCCGCTCCAAGGAACTGTACACGCTCGGCGCCGGAGTGGAGGACAATGGTATCGAGAAAGGGTTAGAGGCGCTGTTGATTGAGGCAGAACGGGTGCGGAAATACGGTTTCACCCAGACGGAACTGGACCGGCAGAAAAAAGAAACCATGCGCTGGATCGAGCAACTTTACAATGAGCGGGATAAAACCGAGTCGCGCAATCTGGCCCGGGAGTACACCAGTAATTATCTGAACGGAGAAGCTGCGCCGGGTATCGTTTACGAATATGAGCTTTACCGATATTACCTGCCGACAATAACACTTGACGATGTCAACCAAGTCGCAGCTAAGATGATTACCGATGAAAATCGGGTGGTGATGGTCAGCGCCCCTGAAAAGCCTGATTTGAAAGTACCCGGAGAAACCGAGTTGCTGGCTGTTTTCGATAAAGTCAAGGGTGAAGATATAAAACCTTACGAGGATAAAGTCAGTGACAAACCACTGCTGGCGACCATCCCGGCGCTTTCAAAAATAGTAGCCGAGGAATATTTCGAAAACCTGAACGTCACGCACTGGACTCTGGCCAACGGCGTCGAAGTCGTACTCAAGCCGACTGACTTTAAAAACGATGAGATCCTGATGTCGGCTTCCAGCCCCGGCGGACATTCGCTGGTGCCAGATGATCAGTATGTTTCCGCCTCAACTGCAGCGGATATTATCAGCGAGGGAGGAATCGGGACTTTCAACCGGATAGAACTGGAAAAGAAACTGGCGGGAAAAGTGGTCCGGGTATCCCCGAGAATCGGTAATCTCTCCGAGAACATGGAAGGTAATTGTTCCCCGGAGGATCTTGAGACAATGTTGCAGCTTGTCTATCTGTATTTTACCTCGCCGCGTAAAGACACTACCGCCTACCAGGCTTATCAAGCTCAGATTCAAGCCTTTCTTGAAAACAGAGGAGCTCGACCCGAAACCGCCTTTTTCGATACGCTGCAGGTCACTCTGTCGCAGTATCATCCCCGGACCCGCCCATGGACCTTGGAGCTGATGAATGAGATGAACCTGGATCAGTCCTATCGAATATACCGGGAAAGGTTCGCCGATGCTTCGGATTTCACTTTTTGTTTTGTCGGTAATATCGACCTGACAAAAGCCCGTCCTTTGGTCGAAACCTATCTGGGCGGATTGCCCTCGACCCGGCAGGAAGAAAGCTGGCGGGATCTGAATATCAATCCCCCCGACGGGTTAGTGAAAAAGGAAGTGCGTAAAGGAATGGAGCCAAAAAGCCAAATTCAAATCGTTTTCAACGGCGATTTTGTCTGGAACCGCCTGAACCGCTATGTGCTTACTGCAATGGTCGAGGGCTTCCGCATTAAACTGCGTGAAGTTATTCGTGAAGATCTCGGTGGCACCTATGGAGTGCGTCTGGACGGTCGGGCTCAGAAAGAACCGGAACATACTTACTCTATAAATATCGGGCTGGGGTGCGATCCGGATCGAGTTGACGAGATTATCGCCATGATTATGACCCAGATAGATAGTCTGAAAAACTATGGTTTGAACGAAACCTATATCGAGAAGGTCAAAGAAATGCAGCGCCGGGAAAGAGAAACCTCGCTAAAAAGGAACAACTTCTGGCTTATGAGTTTGTCCTCGGCCTATTCCTTGCATGAAGATCCCATGGATATTCTCGATTACGAAAACCTGGTGGACCAGTTGACAGTCGAGGCTGTCCGGCAAGCGGCCCTGGAATATTTCGACACGGATAATTATGTCCAGGTCGTATTGTACCCGGAATCATAACCATTATTTAAGAAAAAGTGAAAAGCCGTCCCGGTCGTCATAGAAGGGCCGGCTTTTTTTAAGGGTATAATTTGATATAAAAATCTGATAACTCATAATACAATGATATGATAAAGAGTTAAACATAATACGTTAGACTGAGCGGAAAACCTGCTTTTTTATTTGGAAAAATCAAATTTATGAAACTATTATGTAAGCGCTTACGTAATAATCATAGTAATTAAAATTAAACGAGTAAGACATGGATTTAATAAAAGAACTGGGCACTCTGGCTTTGGCCAGCCGTCTGAAAAGACTTTCGGAATCGATGATGAAGGGTGTCAGCAGGCTTTACGAGGAACAGAACGTGGAATTCCATCCTCGCTGGTTTCCGGTGGTTTATCTGCTAAAACAGGAAGGTCCGATGGCGATTACGGCTATTGCCGATGCTTTGGGCATGACGCATCCCGCCATAAACCAGACAGCGGGCCAATTGTCTCGACACGGTCTTATCAGTTCCCGCCGGGACCGGAAAGACGAAAGGCGCCGTATTTTAGCGCTCAACAAGAAAGGACGGGAGACAATCAGGAAACTTGAGCCGTTGTGGGTGATTATCGAGCGGTGCGGCCGGGATCTGGTTACGGAATGCGGCCCGGATTTTCTTCAAATAATCGAGAAAATCGAAGGAGAACTTGTTGTTAAAGACATGTATGAGCGTGTCAACGAATGCCTGCTTTGGCAGCGTCCGCCTGAGGTGGAAATAAACGGTTACCAGCCATCGTTAAAATCACATTTCAAAAAACTGAATTATGAATGGTTGAATAAATATTTCCGGGTCGAAGACCATGACCGGGAAATTCTCAACCATCCCGAGCGTTTTATCATCAAGAACGGGGGCAGGATATTCTTTGTCCGGGTAAACGGCGAAATTGTGGGAACGGCGGCTCTGTTGAAGACCGATGACAGGACTTATGAACTGGCTAAGATGGCCGTAACTGAGAAATGGCAGGGGAAGGGAATAGGGAAAAAACTGGTCAGGGAAGTAATCGATCAGGCGCGGAAACTCGGGGCGCGCCGCGTCATATTGGCCACCAGCCCGGAACTCGAGCGAGCGGTCCGTCTTTATCGCGGGATGGGATTTGTCGAGACCCAACCCGACCGAAACCAGGATCATGGTTATCAGCGCTGTACGATTTTTATGGAGATGATATTAGATAAGCTCAAGTAACATATATGAAAGGAATACCAATGAAACTTGCAGGTCTGACGCGGTCAAAACGGTTGCTTTTAGCGGTGGCGCTGGCGATTTTATTGTGCGTCGCGGCGGTTTCAGGGCAGGTCATAATAAGAGGTGACCAACCCGGCCCGACTGTTGACGATGCTATCCAGCTTGAAATTATTGACAGTATCGCTTACGCTCTCAACGAAGTTTATGTATTTCCCGAGGTCGCCAAAGAGATGGAAAAGCACCTTCGCAAACAGTACCATAACAAAGCTTACAAAAACTTGACGGCCTTGAATCAATTCACGGAGAAATTGACCGAGGACATGAGGGAAATCAGCCATGATTTACACCTGGGGATCCGGTATTTACCCGCCGATATGATAATACAGGATGACCGGGATACACTGAGCGACGAGGAACAACTCATCCGGTTGAAACGGGAGCTGGAGTACAATAATTTTGCTTTCGAGAAGGTCGAGCGGCTTCCGGGCAATGTCGGCTATCTCAAGATGAACGGTTTCAACGACGCGAATTTCGCGGGTCGGACCGCCATCGCTGCCTTGAATTTTTTGGCTTATTGTGACGCTCTGATAATCGACCTGCGCGATAACGGCGGCGGCTCGCCGAGTATGATTCAACTGATAACGAGTTATTTCTTCGACGAACCGAAACACCTGAATAGTTTCTACATCCGCAAGGAAGATTCCATTCAACAGTTCTGGACCCAGGCGTATGTCGAAGGTCCCCGGATGAGCGATGTTGACCTCTATGTCCTGACCAGTTCCTATACGTTTTCGGCCGCTGAAGAATTCACTTACAATTTGAAGAACATGGAAAGGGCGACCATCGTTGGCGAAACCACCGGTGGCGGAGCGCATCCGGTAACCCGGCGCCGGTTCAACAATCTCAATGTGGTAATTTCACTGCCTTACGGCCGGGCGATAAACCCCATTTCCGGGACCAACTGGGAAGGTAAGGGGGTCGAACCGCATATCACAACTACATATGATCAGGCTTTTGATATGGCGTACCTCGAAGCGCTCAAGAAACTTCTGGAGAAAGAAACCAACGAAAATATCAAGAACCGCCTGACCTGGAAAATCACCGACTTGGAAGCGAAATTGAATCCTTTCGAGATCTCCGAGGCTGTACTTCGTGAATATGTCGGCACCTATGGACCGAGAAAAGTTACGCTCGATAACGGGAGCCTTTTATACCAGCGTGAAGACCGCCCCAAATACAGAATGGTTCCCATGGCCGATAACCTGTTTAGGTTTGAGGATCTCGAATATTTCCGTGCCCGTTTCGAACGCGACCAGAACGGCACAGTAATAAAATTCGTCGGGGTCTATGACAACGGCCAGACCGATGAGAACATGAAGGATAATTAAGCGGCTGTCTGCCGGAAACTGAATAAATAATTGACACGTTAATTCGCTCTCATATAAAAAACGACGGATTCTGGTTTTACCGGTCCGCCGTTTTTTTATGCCTGGATGACCGGAATCTAAACTTGACATCCGGCTCCGACCTCAGTAAGCTTCGGATAAATTTAAACAGCGGAGGTCACTTTGCCTTATTTGATTATTTTAGTGGTCATCATCGTGATTGGCATCTTCATAGCATCTATCTACAACAAACTGGTGCGGTTGCGCAACGGCGTCAAATCGGCCTGGTCGGATATCGATGTTTACCTTAAAAAAAGATATAACCTGATTCCGGGGCTGGTGGAAACGGTCAAAGGTTACGCCTCGCACGAGAAAGAGGTTTTCGAGAAAGTAAGCGAGGCTCGTTCCCGGGCGATGCAGGCAGTCTCGCCTAACGATGCCGCCCGCTCGGACAACATGCTCAAAGATACGCTCAAGAGCCTTTTCGCCGTTGCCGAGGCTTATCCGGAATTGAAAGCCAATCAGAATTTTCTCGAATTCCAAAAGCAGTTCCAGGAAATCGAGGACAGCATCGAATCCGCCCGCCGGTATTACAACGCCGTCGTACGTGATTTTAATATCCTGATTGAGTCGTTCCCGTCGAATATCATTGCGTCGATGTTCAATTTTAAGCAGGAAGAATTTTTCGAACTCGAGAACGAAGAAGAACGCAAGCCCATTCGGCCTGATTTCAAATCCTGACCGAAAGAGAGAGGTCAAACGATGCTTAAAGAATACAGCGGAACTAGCCCGATCGGGGTATTACTGTGCGGATTGCTGTTCCTTCTGCTGGCGGTTTCCTCGGTTAAAGCCCAGTATTTCACGATTGACCGATATCACGCCGATATCGAGATTCATGAAAACAGCGATATTTCCGTGACGGAGACCATTGAGGTCGAATTCAGCCGGGAGCGACACGGTATTTACCGCGATATACCCTATAAATACAAAGATGAATTCGGCAGTGTGCTGACCACTCCGCTGGACGTTATCTCGGTGACCGACTACCAAGGTGGTGGCCATCCGTACAAAGTGACCAGGCAGGGCGGGTTTGTGAATATCCGCATCGGCGACCCGGACCGGTACGTCGATGGCAGGCAGGTTTATACTATCAGTTATCGAGTCTCGAATATCCTGATGTTTTTTGAGGACCATGACGAACTGTACTGGAACGTCACCGGCAACGAATGGAAAGCCCCGATCAGGCATGCCGAAGCGACCATAAAGATCCTGGGAGGCAAGACAAGTTCCAGCCTCATGGCCAGTTGCTATACCGGGCGGATGGGCTCCCGGGAGAAAAATTGCGACTGGCAGGCAAACACAAATCAGGCGACTTTTGTCTGCCTGAGGGAACTGAGCAGCGGCGAGGGTTTTACGGTCGCTCTCGACTGGGACAAAGGTATTGTCACACCGCCGACCGCCTGGCAAAAATTTCTGTGGAAACTAAATATCAGGGACAACTGGATAGTTATCCTGCCTCTTTTCATGCTGTTGTTCATGTTTTACAGATGGTATAATGTCGGACGGGACCCGAAAGTTCGTGACGCCGTCGTGGTGCGCTACCAACCGCCGGAATTCGACACCAAACCTTTGAATGCCGCCGAGGTCGGAATGCTGGTTGACGAAAAACTCGACCAGCGCGATATCACGGCTACCGTAATCGGGCTGGCGGAAAAAGGATTTTTGAAAATAGAGAGTATTACCAACGAGGGTTTGATTGCCCTGTTCAACAAGACCGATTACAAATTGATAAAAATCGAAAACGATAAAAAGGATTTAAGCGCTTTCGAGCGGCAGCTGTTGCATGACCTGTTTAAATACGAAGGCAACGAAATTCAAATTTCCGAGTTAAAAAACAAGTTTTACCGGAGCCTGCCGAGCCTTAAGAAGCTCGTCAGCCGTTCGCTTGTGGATAAGCGTTATTTCAAAACCGGACCCGACGAAGTTCGCGGCAAATATATCCTGTTAACGATCGTGATAACCGCTGTGTTCGGCGTGCTTTATTATTTGACCGGATTCTGGTCACCGGTTCTGGCGGTGGTGTGTTTTGTTATATCTTTTTTTATAGGTGTTCTGTTCAGTAATATCATGCCGGCTAAGACCCGCGCCGGTGCCATGGCGCACATGGAGATCCTCGGTTTTCAGGAGTTCATGAACCGGGCCGACAAGGATAAAATCGAGCGAATGGGTAAGCAGGACTTTTTCTATAAGTACCTTCCGTATGCGATTGCCCTCGATGTGGTCGACCATTGGTCACAGGCGTTCAAGGATATTTTTATGGAGCCACCGCGATGGTTCGTCGGTCCGTACGCCATTTCTCATTTTAACGCGAATGCTTTCAGCCACTCGATAAACAATATCACGACCTCGCTCGGCTCGGCCATGTATTCCGCTCCGCGGGGAAGCGGCGCAAAAGGCGGGGGTGGCTCCTCGGGCGGAGGCGGCGGCGGAGGCGGCGGCGGAAGCTGGTGACCCGTCTAAAGATATATCAGAAATACCGTCGATGGAGACCGGCGGTATTTTTTATTATTATCGTTGACCCGGCTAATCAAATGCGCCTATATTGCGTATCATTTGGAAAATCGCGTTACTATGTTGAAAGGAGAAAAAGTTGTTAAAAAAGATTTTTATTCGGTCGATTATAACGGCAGTCTTGGTTCTCATAATTACGGGAGTGAGCCGGGCGCACTGCGAGATTCCATGCGGGATATACGATGACTCTCTTCGTTATGTTCTGCTCGAGGAGGACATAACTACTATAGAAAAATCGATGGACATGATTATCGGATTGTCGGCTGAAGGCGAAAAGAATTACAACCAGCTGGTTCGGTGGGTCGTCAACAAGGAAAACCATGCCGATAAGTTCATGGGCATAGTCACCCAGTATTTTCTGACCCAGCGCCTAAAACCCGTCGCTGCCGACGCGGGTGAAAGCTACGACGAATATGTGAAGCACCTGACGCTTTTCCATGACATGCTCATTAACGCCATGAAGTGTAAACAGACAATCGATAAAGCCAATATCGTGAAATTAAGAGCGCTGGTCGCCGATTCGCGCGCTTTGTATTTTAAGGAGCATAAACATTGATTTATCGCCATATGTGAGGGGAAATGAATTACAGATATATTAAGACCATATTGGGCGGCGGCATAGCGGTTTTATTCCTGGTTGGACTAAGCCTCGCCGCCGACGAGGGAGAACGGGAAATGCCTGACCACCATCAGTATTTCGTGCGCCTGCTGGGCACCCGCGCCGACTGGCCGGAGAACATGACCGCCGACGAGCGGAAAATCATGGAAGAACATTTCGTGTACCTTCAAAAACTCATGTACGACAAAAAGGTCATTATGGCCGGACCGGTGGATCGCCCCCCGTTCGGTTTGATTGTCCTGCAGACCGACTCCGAGGACGAGGCAATAGAAATAATGGACCAAGAACCGTCGGTATTTAGGGGTGTCCACACCTACGAGATGCAGCCCATGACCATATCGCTGCTGGCGGAAAACTTCTCCAGCCGCCGCTATGCCCCCGAACCGACTGACCGGGTTCTGACCAGAGAAAAGACCGTCAAGGCTCCTTTGGATCTCGTCTGGAAACTTTGGACGACCACCGAGGGAGTAAAAAGTTTTTTCGCGAGCAATGCCGATGTCGACCTGCGTATCGGCGGACCTTACGAAATCTATTTCGAACCCTCGGCGCCGTTCGGCATGCGGGGTTCCGAGGATTGCCGGGTGCTGAGTTTCCTGCCGATGGAGATGCTGTCGTTCGAGTGGAACGCTCCCCCGAAATTTGAACTTCTCCGCCGCGAACATACCCAGGTCATTCTTCAGTTTGAACAGCTGGACCCCGGGCAGGTTAAGGTCAGACTTTCGCAACTCGGCTGGGGTCGCGGAGAGCAATGGGACCAGCTGTACGATTATTTTGACGAAGCCTGGTCTCATGTGCTCGATAATTTTGCGAAATGCACAGTGGATAGCCCGTTGAAATGGCAGGAAGAAAAATAAGTTATTTTTGACAAAAAGGAAAGCATGATGAAATTAAATAATTTATGGGCGGGTGTTTTTTGTGTTTTATCGGTGGTCCTGTTATTAAGCGGATGTGGGGGGAAAAAAGAAAGAATAATCGAATTCTCGGCCGACCTGGTCGAAACTTACGCAGGGGTGTCGATGGAACACAAAATATATGTCAAAGGCAGCTGGTACCTCATGGAACAGACCGAAGAAGGTCAGAAGCTTCTGGTTATCGTTGACCAGGACGCCGGGAAAACCCGGGTGGTGGTGCCCTCGCAAAAACAATATGTCGAGCTGAACACGACCGATCCGATCAGTCTAATGAACGACCCCTTCCAGAGCTACAAGTACGTCAGCGTCAATTTTGAAAAACGCGGTGAGGGAACCGAAACTGTCAGCGGCTATAATTGTGAGAAGACAGTTTATTCGCAGCAGGGGACCGATGTCGTGACAGCCTGGTACACCGAGGAGTTTTCTTTACCGCTCAAGATTATTTTACACTCCGACCAGGAGCATATCATGGAAATACAGAATATCCGGACCGATTCCGTAAGCGATGATTTGTTTAAGGTTCCCGAAGGATTTACAAAGTTGATCGCGCCGGGCGAACAGCCGCTGGAGATACCTGAATGGGCGCTACAATACAATTCCCTGCCGGTCATAGGCGTACCCGTGGAAAACAAAGCGATGAAGAGCGGTGAAGCGTTCCGGGTTAAGGTTATACCCGAAATGGCCTTTAAAGTTACCGGGACCAATCTCGGCCAGAAGCGGGCGGCGTTTACCGCGGTGCCGTTCAAGGACGGGGCGCCGACCCGTGACCCGGCGACCTGTTCCATCGGTTTCGCCGAATTCGGCATGGGCGGCGGGTTTACCTTCAAAGAAACCCCGTACGAAGCCGATGATATCGTCGTGCATGTAGATGAGGGTGATATCAATATCGCGGTGACGACTTTTAAGGTCGGACCGGGGGAAGTAATCGAGGCGGGCAAAAGTTTTACCGTGACGCTTGTTCCGGGGAAAAATATCGAAATGCGGTTTTTGAATCTCAACGAGGGCGAATCGAAACTGGTTTATAAGTTCAACCGACACGGCGTCGAGGTCGAGCCTTCGGTTGCCGGTCCGCAAGATGTCCGCACGATATTTTTAACTCGTTTGTACGAGAGTCGTGAAAGGAACCTGACGATAGACAGTGACGAAATAATCATTGAAGTCGCGAGCGGCAAGGTGTCGGTCAACGTCCGCCAGCCGTAGAGAAACAGACTGATTAACCGGTAGAAGGGAAATCTGCCGGGAACAAAAACCCGCTTTTAAGCGGGTTTTTTTATGATATGTAAATTATTAAAAAAGCTTACGGCATCTGAATGCCGCCGCTGACGGGGATGTAGGTGCCGGTCACGAACGAGGCTTCATCAAGGGTCAGCATCAGCACCGCTCCGGCGATATCCTCGGGCTGCCCGACCCGCCGCAGCGGCGTGGCTTTCGCGGTGCTCTCGAAGCGCTCTTTCGGCAGGTGTGCCGTGGCGTCGGTTGCGGTCAAACCGGGCGCGATAGTGTTGACCCGGATGCCGTACGGTCCTAGCTCCAGCGCCAGCGATTTCATCAGGCCATCCACACCCGATTTGACGGTGGTATGGGCGCTGAACCCGAAACCCGGATGCCGCGACAGGCCGCTGGATATGCCCACGATACATCCGGTTTTGCGCTGGAGCATCGAGGGGATGACCGCCTGGGCGGGAAAAAAGAAACCCTGCAGTTCGCCCATGACTTTCTGTTCGAACTCGTCGTAAGTTAATTCGACGAACGGCTTCATGGGGACACGCGCGCCCGCGTTAAGGATTAGAATATCAATCGGTCCAAAATCCTGAACGGTTTTCTCGACCATGGCTTTCACGGCCTTGTTGTCGCGGACGTCAGCCTGAATGACCTGGGCCTGGCCGCCGAAGGACTTGATTTCCGCAACCACTTTATCGGCGGCATCCTTGCTGTTGGCGTAATTGACGGCGACTTTGGCGCCGTATCTGGCCAGTATTTTAGCTGTTGCCGCGCCGATACCCCGACTGGCTCCGGTGACCAGTGCGGTTTTTCCTTTTAAGTGCATATATATGTCCTTTGCTTTTTATTTATCTCTTATACAAAATACTACAGAGCTCTGGATGACTAACGTACCAATTCGGGTGGTCAGTCCTTACGCGATCCAGATAGTCTTGATATTAACGAATTCCCTGATGCCGTAATGCGACAGTTCACGACCATATCCGGACTTCTTCACGCCGCCGAACGGCAGACGCGGGTCGGATTTAGTCATGCCGTTTATAAACATTGCCCCGGTTTCGATCCGCCGGGCGACCGCCTCGGCTTTTTTGATATCGCGCGACCAGACCGAACCGCCCAGGCCGAACTCGGAATCGTTGGCGACCCGGATGGCGTCCTCGGTGTCTTTCACCGGGATAATGGCTGAAACGGGACCGAACGTCTCTTCGCCGTAAACGGGCATGCCTTTTTTGACATTTGCCAGCACGGTCGGCAGATAAAATGCTCCCGGGCGGTCGGCTTTCTTTCCGCCGCACAAAAGCCGGGCGCCGAGGGCGATGGATTTCCGCACCTGTTCGTGGAGCTCTTCCAAGAGGTCCAATCGGGCCATCGGGCCGACCTTGGTATTCTCGTCAAGCGGGTCACCGACTTTGAGCTGCGTCATGATAGCCGTCTGCTGTTCCTCGAACTGTTTAACCAGCGGCTCGACGACGATAAAGCGTTTAGCGGCGATGCAACTCTGGCCGACATTGAGCATTCGGGCTTTGGTCGAGGTCAGCACGCAGGCGGGGACATCGGCATCTTCGAGCACGATAAACGGGTCGGAACCGCCCAGTTCCAGCACGGTCTTTTTCAATTCCCGACCGGCGGCGGCGGCGACCTGCATCCCGGCCGTTTCGCTGCCGGTGAGAGTGACCGCCTTGACGAGCGGATTCTTGATAATATTTTCCACCTTGCTGGAGGAAATCAACAGGGTTCGGAAAATATTTTTCGGAAAGCCGGCCTCGTGAAAAGCTTCCTCGATTGCCAGAGCGCTGCCGGGAACGTTGGAGGCGTGTTTCAGAATTCCGGCGTTGCCGGCCATCAGGGCCGGGGCGGCGAAACGGAAAACCTGCCAGAAGGGGAAATTCCAGGGCATCACTGCCAGGACAATCCCCAGCGGCTCGAACGCCACGAAACTCCGGCTGGCGTCGGTTTCGATAATTTCGTCTTTGAGAAAAGTTTCGGCGTTGTCGGCATAGTATTCACACACCCAGGCGCTCTTTTCGATTTCGGCGCGCGCCTCAGTGATGATTTTGCCCATTTCCATCGACATCGTGCGGGCGTAACGGTCGATATTTTTGCGCAGCACGGCCGCGGCCCGGTGCATCAACTCCCGGCGGTGGGCGAACGAGGTCTCCCGCCATTTGAGATATTCCGTCTGCACCTGGTCGATTATTTGAATTACTTCGGATTCGCTGTGTTCCCGATAGTCTTTTATCAGTTCATCGGTTGCCGGGTTAATGGCTTTCATAACTGCCTCACTTTATTTAAGATCAATATTTTCACACAGGTCTTTTTCGAGCTTTCGGCTCAATTCGTAATTGACCGAGGACCAAATGGGAATTTCCACCAGGCAAAGTTCCTGGGAGGTGATGGCTTCGCGAAGCTGTGTGGTTAACTCGGTCTGGGTTTTCGGAGCGTAAGCCTTGATGCCGAAACTCTCGGCGTATTTTTTGAAATCCGGATTGGTCAGAGCGGTGCCGAAAGTCTTTTCGGCATGGCTGTGCTGTTTCCATGATATCAGGCCATAATCGTTGTCGTTAAAGACGATAATCGTAAACCCAACTCCGATTCTCCGGGCGGTCTCGATTTCCTGGGAGTTCATCAGGAAACCGCCGTCACCCATGACCGCAACCACCTGTTTTTCCGGGCGGGCCAGTTTGGCGGCGACGCCGCCGGGCAGGGATATGCCCATGCTGGCGAAACCGTTCGAAATCAACACCGAATTGGGTTCATAAACCGGATAATTGCGGCCGACCCAGATTTTGTGAGAGCCGACATCGGATATTAAAATATCGCCGGGATTCATGATTTGCCGGATGATGTGCAGGACTCCGGGGATAGTGAACGCCTCACCGTCTTTCAGGCGGTAAGATTCGAAATCATCGATAATCTTGCGTCGTACCGGTTGAAACCATTCCTTATCAAAAAACAGGCCTTCTTTCCTGACGGCGCTGTTGAGTTCCCACAACGCCCCGGAAACGTCGCATACGATTTCAACATCGGTCTGATAAAAGTCATACACCTCGGCCGGGAGGAAATCGACATGGATGATATTTTTATCCTTGCCGGGGTTCCAGTATTCGGGTGAATATTCGGCGACATCATACCCCACGGTGATAATCAAATCAGCCCGGTCGACGGCGCACATGCCGTAATCGCGAGCCTGTAGCCCGAGGGAGAAAAGGGAATGTTCATCCTTGTCGGATATCGCGCCCTTGCCCATGAAGGTCGAGACAACCGGGATGTGGGTCAGTTCGACAAACTGGCGCAGGTGTTTGGAGGCCATTTTCCGAATCGCGCCGTTGCCGGCAATAATAAGCGGTCGCTTTGATTTCTTGAGCAGTTCGATCGCGCTCGCCACCGCCTTGTAGTCCGGGGCTGCCCGCCGCAGGCGCGTTGATTTCAGAGGAATCAAATCGCAGTTCATCTTGGCGACGTCTTCGGGGAGCTCGAAATGAGTGGCTCCGGGTTTTTCCATCTCGGCCAGTTTAAAAGCCTTGCGGACGACCTCGGTCACGATATGGGGATTCTGGATGCTGGTCGTCCATTTGGTAATCGGCTTGAACATGTTGACGACATCAATATTCTGGTGACTTTCCAGGTGCACCCGGTCGGATGAAGCCTGGCCGGTGATGGCTACCAGGGGGGCTTTATCCAGCTGGGCGTCGGCGATGCCGGTCATGAGGTTGGTCGCCCCCGGACCAAGGGTAGCCAGGCACACGCCGGCTTTGCCGGTCAGGCGCCCGTAAACATCGGCCATGAATGACGCTCCCAGCTCGTGCCGAGTGGGGATGAATTTTATGCTTGAGTGCTGCAGAGAAAAAAGAAGGTCCTCGTTTTCCTCGCCGGGTAAACCGAAAACATATTTTACGTTCTCAGCCTCAAGGCATTTTATAATCAAATCAGATACTTTCATAATTCCGGCTGTATTCCTGTTATCATTGATTTTGGTATAAAATCGTTTCCATATGAAAAAGTTCCCGCATTTTTGTTTTACTTAACAAATAATCGATGATTTCGTCAAGCTTCATTTTGGTGCGGGAATTCATATCTCTTAAACCAGTCGAAACCGGATTCTTCGAATATCTCCAGAAAAGTGTCGTTGCCTTCGGGCATTTCGTCGGCACAATAATGCATCCCGAAATATCTCTGGACCGGGTTAATGTAGCCGTTTTCCCTGATGCGGTCGAGACACTGGCGGGCGAAAGCCTCACCGTGAAC
>JBMOKZ010000082.1:0-2992 GCA_049324195.1 Candidatus Zixiibacteriota bacterium
GGACGAAACCGGGTCAGCCATGATTATTTCTCGTCAGATATACGACTATCTGGGAACGGAGATATCCGATACCGGGCAGGTTTTTCCCACTCACCGCGGCTCGCCACGTCAGTGTGTGAGACCGGAAATCGTCAACAAACCGGTTCGCCAGATTGATTTCCACAACGGGGGAATCATTTTCAAACACGCGCCTTTTCCCGTCCCGGCCGATTCGACCGACCGGGAACCACCGGAAAAATAACAATTCCGGGTGATTGTTTTCAAACACTGAGTTTTTCGTAGTTTGTTTATCCTGTCAATATTTACTCTTGCCAACGATAAGATAATTTCCTTTATTTGATAATTATCGAGAAATAGGTTTATTCAAGAGACAGTTGAATCAATGCTCTAAATTCAGGAGATTGGAATGTTAAAGGAATTCAAAGAATTTGCCATGCGGGGTAATGTCGTCGATATGGCTGTCGGTATCATTGTCGGCGCCGCTTTCGGCACGATCGTCAAATCCCTCGTAGACGACGTAATCATGCCCCCCATAGGATTGCTTTTGGGCAATGTGGATTTCTCGAATCTGTTTATCGTCCTTAAGCACGGAGCCGAAAGCGCAGTCAGTTATGCCACCGTAGCGGATGCCAAAGCCGCCGGATCGGTGACGTTAAACTACGGTATGTTTATCAACACCGTCATCAGCTTCCTGATTGTCTCGTTCGCCGTCTTTATGCTGGTTCGCAGTATCAACAAACTTAAAAAGAAAGAAGCTGCGCCGCCGGCCGCACCGACCACCCAGGAATGCCCCTTCTGTTTCAGTACGATTTCCATCAAAGCTACCCGCTGCCCGAACTGTACCTCGGAACTGAAAAAAGGTTAACCTGTTTTCACTCGAAAGTAAGAACGCGCCGGCGGCCTGGATATCGCCGGGGCGTTGTTTTTTTTTCGGCCGGCCTATTCCAATTGACAAAATTATTTTAATAATTAAATTGAGCCATCGAAATTGACCGTACTTCGTAAAACTGAATACCCGGATATAGGAAGAGATTTTTATGAGATTGTACGAATTTGAAGGGAAGGCGCTTTTTAAAAAGTTTGGCATTCCCGTACCCGAGGGCCTGACAGTGAGAAGCGCCGACGAGGCGGCGGCCGCGGTTTTGAAGCCGGGCAAACCTGTAGTCCTGAAATCACAGGTTCTTTCCGGCGGGCGCGGCAAAGCCGGCGGGATTAAATTCGCCGATTCCCCTGACCAGGCTCGGGAGTTAGCCGCCGGCCTCTTTAAATTGAAAATCAAAGGTTATCCCGTCGAAACGCTTTTAATAGAGCCGAAATTTGATATCAAACATGAGTACTATATCGGGGTCACTATCGACCGCGCCAATTACAAACTGGTGGTGATCGCTTCCGGCGAGGGTGGGGTGGATATCGAGGAAACCGCCGAGAAAAATCCCGAAAAGATTTTCAAGAAATCGCTTTCGGTCAAAGAAGAGTTTTATACTTTCGATGCCCTGGCGATAGCCAAGCATATCGGGATACCTGGCGAGCATATCAAAACCGCCGCGGGGATTATCGTCAACCTTTTCAAAATGTTCAAAGCCTGCGACGCCAAACTGGTGGAAATCAATCCGCTGGTGCTCACCGGCGACAACCAGTTAATCGCGGCTGACAGCCGGGTTTCGCTCGATGATGACGCCGTCTTCCGGCATCCGGAGCTCAAGGCGATGGGGATCGAGAAACGACACGAGGAAGGGGAGATGACCCCGCGCGAGCAACAAGCCCAGGAATGGGGCATCCCGTATCTGGACCTCGACGGCGATATCGGCATGTTTCCCGGCGGGGCCGGGTTCGGCATCATGGGTAATGACTTCATCCACCATTACGGCGGGAAACCGGCCAATTTCATGGATTCCGGCGGCGGACCCTCGCCCGAACGAATCGCCAAAATGCTGGTTTTGCTCGATGAAAACCCGAACGTCAAGGCCATTTTCGGCGCGCGGTTCGGCGGTATCAGTCGCTGTGACGATTTCGCCCGGGGAGTGGTGATGTTTCTCAAAGACCACGGTCTGTCCAAACCGATTGTCATGCGCATGACCGGCAATATGTGGCAGGAGGGTGTGCGGATTTTCGAGGAAGCCAAGAAGGAAAATCCGGAACTTTTCGCCAGAGTCGAGTTCCACGGTATCGAGACCCCCATTGAGGACATCTCCCAGCGGGCGGTCGAGCTGGCAAAGACGGAAGGGGGCAAGTGATGGCGATTTTAGTCGATAAAAAAAGCCGTGTGATGGTTCAGGGGCTGACCGGCGGCGCTGGAAAATTTCACGCCGAGCGCATGATTGCCTACGGCACCAATATTGTCGGCGGAACCTCGCCGGGCAAGGGCGGCCAGGTCGTGCATGACCGGCCCGTGTTCGATACGGTCGCGGATTGCGTTAAGGAAACCGGGGCTGATGTCTCCGTCATCTTTTTACCGGCGGCGGCTGTCAAAGAAGCCGCCATTGAGGCCATCAGGGCCGGAATAAAGTTTCTGGTAGTTATTCCCGAGCATATTCCCATTATGGATATGCTTTTCGTCCGCGAAGAGGCTGTGAAACACGGCACCACCGTTATTGGCGGCAACACCGCCGGGATTATTACCCCCGGCGAAGCCAATCTCGGTATCATGCCCGATATCGCTTTCAAGCCCGGCCGGGTCGGGACGGTGTCGCGTTCGGGCTCGATTACCTATTACGTCGCCGATACGCTGACGCGTTCCGGATTCGGCGAGTCCACCTGCGTGGGACTCGGCGGCGACCCGGTGCTGGGTTCGACTTTCGACGAGATTCTTCTGAAATTCGAGGCCGATGACAAGACTAAGGCGGTGGTGATGACCGGAGAAATCGGCGGCGTGTACGAGGAGCGGGCCTGCGAGGTCATCTCGAAAATCAAGACGCCGGTGCTGGCTATGATAGGCGGGATTTTCGCCCCGCCCGGCAAACGTATGGGCCATGCCGGGGCGATTGTCGAGGGC